>JADDQZ010000059.1:81520-96129 GCA_016781085.1 Actinomycetota bacterium | reverse complement strand
CGGCAGGCGGCTTGGTGCGCGCTCCCGTGAAGGTGGGGGCCGGCGCGGCCGGCGCTGTGTTGCGACCGCGCCGGACACTGGCCGCGTCGCGCGTGGCGGCGGAAGGCCTCGGAGAAGTTGCGTGGGCGGTACTGAACCCCGCGCCCGCCACTCCCTTCAACGTCCCGATCGGCCCGCACCGACGCGTCGCCTTCACTTCCTGCCCTCTCGCCGACTTCAAGTCGATCAAGTCGACCTTCGGCGGCACGGTCAACGACGTCTTGCTGGCCGTGGTTTGCGGCGGCTTGCGCACGCTGCTGCAGTCACGCGGCGTGCGTACGGACGGCCTCGAACTGCGGGCGCTGATTCCCGTCTCGATTCGGACCGAAGACGAGCGTCACGCCATGGGCAACCGGATCGTCGCCATGCGGGCGCCGCTGCCGCTCTATCTCTCTGATCCGGTCGCGCGACTGAGGCTCGTCAAGCAGTCGATGGACGGGCTCAAGCAGTCCAAGCAGGCGTTCGGCGCGGAAATACTCGCCCGCCTCGAGCACTTCGCACCGCCCGCAGTCTTGGCTCAAGCCTCGCGGCTGAACTTCACGACGCGGCTGTTCAACCTGCTGGTCACCAACGTGCCGGGACCACAATTTCCGCTGTACCTGCTCGGCCGGCGACTCGAGCACCTCTTCCCCATCGCCTTCCTCGCCAAGGACCACGCGCTATCGGTGGCGATCATGTCGTACGACGGCGGCGTCGACTTCGGCGTACTCGGCGACTACGAGCAGATGGCTGACGTCGAGATAGTCGCCGAAGGAATCAGAGACTCACTGAACGAACTGCTGGGTGCCGCGCGCCGCGAAGAGGCGCAGCGCAAATCGGGTGGTGTCGGCCAGGAGACCCCGGCGCTTTCGGCCGCCCAACGTTAGTTAGCCAAAGCGTCCTTCTACGCGTTGGCTGAGCGCCGCTGGTTCCGGATGCCTGCGGTCTGAGTCAGTAGCCCAGCGCGAACTTCGCGTCTTCGGACATCTTGTCCGGAGACCACGGCGGCGTGAAGACCATCGAGGAAGTGACTTCTTCGACTCCCTCAAGCTCGCCGACGAACTCTTCGATCTGCTCGGAGATTTGTGGGCCGATCGGGCAGGCCGGCGTCGTCAGCGTGAACGTCACGCTCACTTTCGACCCGTCGACGTCGACGCCGTAGATCAGGCCGAGCTCGACGAAATCCAATCCGAGCTCTGGATCGATGACGTTGGTGAGCGCTTCAGTCACAGCTTCTTCGTCGACCATGTCGCTCATTCTACCGGCGCCGCTGCCTCTTGCCGACCCGGTTGCCGCCGCAGCAGCCGACTCTCCGGGTGCTAACCAGCAGGCCCTTAGACGCGGATAGAGCAATTGCGACCTGAGTGCTCCATCACCTTTTGCGCAGAATCCAGAGCGATCGTTAGTACTCCGCGCAAATAAGCTATAGGCTCCGAGGAATGGTTTCTTTCGATCCCCACCACGCAGTGCTGCGCGTCGTAGGAGATGAGGACGCCACTACGATCAGTCAGCGGCGCCGACCCTTGTCGGCCGCGCTGCGCGCCACCCGCGACGTAATCGTCGACTTGTCGGAACTGCGCTTCGCGGACACGACCTTGATGCTCGATCTCGCGGTCCTCGCGCAGCGCCTTCGCACCAGCGGTCGCACCCTACGGCTGCGCTGCCCGCAACCCCAAGTTCAGTTGCTCATCGAACGTATGGGGTTGCATCACCAACCGGCAGTGACGCTCGACGTCGTGGCTTGACGCGAGAGAGTCCGCGCGCGTCAGCTAGTCGCACAGCGACTGACGGCCGCGGCGGCGCGACCTAGTCTGTTTCGGACAGTGATGCTCGCTCCACTTGTCCTGCTGTTCGTCGCGGTGCCCATCCTCGAGTTGGCGGTGATCCTCCAAGTCGGCCAGGAGATCGGCGCGTGGTGGACGATTGGCTTACTCATCGCTGACTCCGTCGTGGGGTCAGTGCTTCTGCGTGCCCAGGGGCGTGTCACGTGGCGGCGCTTTACGCAGGCGTTGCAGGCCGGCCGCCCACCGGCCCGCGAAGTGGTCGACGGGGCACTGGTGTTGATCGGAGGAACTCTGCTTTTGACGCCGGGCTTCGTGACTGACCTTGCTGGCCTGCTCTTGCTCCTACCACCCACGCGTGCGATCGTGCGGCGTGCGCTCGCTAAGCGCCTGACGCATCGGATGGTCGTGGGCATGACAGGTGTCCGCCACCATGCCGCTACTGGAAACGCTCGAGCCACCGACCCACGGGTGTCGCCCTATTCGCCCTCGAGCTCCGCACACATCGACATCGACGGCGCTGCCCGCGAGTCCGACGCCAAGTCGATGTAAGGATCGGCACATATGCCCCGGGCCGCGCGCCAAATCATCAACCGCCGGCCTCTGACGCCCGATAGAAGCGGCATGACACAGCGCGAACTCGTTTTGCTCAGTCTGCTGCACTGCCCCGGTCCACGCCCGCCCAAGCGCTAGTTCACTTCGCAGCTTTACGGGAGTCCGTCGCAAAAAGCAGCGGCGGGAATCTAAACGGTCCGACGATGTGAGCGGGAAGTAGTCGACGGGACTCGGCACCGGACCACGCACGATCGGCAAGGCTTTTCAGCAGTCCGATCCCAGCCGGTCCCAGACGTAGAGCTCAAGGCAATCTTGCGCCAACTCGGCGCAGCGCCCCCTCGAAAGCCATGGAAGCACGGTGTCGAGGGCCTGCTCCTCCGCCACCCCCAAGTTGAACGCTTCTTCGCCGCGCAGACCGGCCGCGATCTTCAACGCCTCGCGCCGATTGTCGCCGAGCATCGTGAACGCGCCGAGCAGAAAGTCCTTGTTCGCGATGGCCGCTCCGGCATCGAGCGTGGCGTGCCAGGCAGCGAGCATGGACAGATCGTGCTCGTCGAGATCCGCTACCGCCTTGGCGTAATGCGCCGCCAGCTCTTCTTCGGGGATCTCGTCGACCCAGGCATGAACAACTTCACCGAGTATCTGGCGACGAGCCTCGCGGCCCACCGAATCGGCGATCACGCGAATGGCGTCTCTTGGCTCAATGAAGCAAAGGGGCATATCGTGTCTCGCTCGGCCGCGCGGATGGGACGCATTGCACGGTAAGGCCTGGGCCGGACGGCAACCGTGCCGCTCGGTCCAGGCCTCGCCTCTGCTCCTACGCGCAGTCCCCTGAGAAAAATTCCGGGGGACTATTGCGTCGTCAGACGCGCTTCTTGACTTCGAAGTAGGCCTTGCGCGGCTTACCCTTGAAGCCGGGCCCATCCAAGGCCGAGCTGTTGTACGGCACCAGGCCGGAGTCGAACGAATTGACGTTGCCGAACCACGAGTAGACGTAGAGGCGCTTGATGCTGCGGTACTTGCGCGCCACCTTGAACATGTGCTTCGTGGCCTTCAGCTGCCGCGACGCGCTCGGCTTGAAACGGGCGAACGAGTAGACGCCGCCGGTCTCGGTCAGCCAGATCTGCTTGCAGCCGAGCGCCTTTATCAGCACTTTGGTGCCGGTGTCGCGGAGGCGGTTCGTGTCCGAGTAGTTGTGAAGACCGCAGATCTTGCGGGGGCTCTTGAGCGCTCGGCGGAAAGTCCGGATGTAGCTGACGGCCTTGCGGTACGTCGGGCGCTTGGAACGCGTGTTGTCGGCCTGGTCGAGCAAGTCGGCAACGACGATCGTGCACCCCTTGCAGTTCTTGCGCGCGATGTCGGTGAAGCGGGCCGCTGCCTTGGGGTTGCGTGACGTCGGTTGGGTGTGGTGGTTGATCTCGTTCCAGGGAGCGAAGGTCTTCACTTGCGGGAAGCGCTGCCGGAACAACTTGAAGTTGCGTTGGAAGGCTCGCGCCGACGGCAGCACGCACTGCGGCTTGCGGCGCTTGGAAGCCTTGCGGCAGACCTGCGGATTACCCATGGCGTGCTGGAAGGTGACGAGCGGCTGAACACCTTGCTGCTGGGCAGCTTCCAAGTACGTGGTGAGACGGTAGATCTCGTCGGTACCGCTGGTCATCACGTTCCAAGAGGCCACGACACGGGCGTGCTTGACGCCCAGGCGTTGAAAGTTCGGGTCCGAGAACATTCTTGGCTGGTTCTCGCCGATGCCGACGGTCACGGCGGCCTGGGCACCCGCCGGGGCCGCCAGCAAAGCGGCCAGCAAGGCGCAAAACAGCAATCGAACACGCATAAGTAAGGGGGAGCTCCTTGAGGGAAGAAGGGAACCGCTCAGTGCCAGAACAGGTTCAAGGTGGCCAAGTTGCGGCCCTTGGGCAAGTAGCCAGCTTATAAGGGCGCCGTGACGGCCCTGACCGGCCCCAACGGCGACCGTTGCCGGGTCGACGAGCGGGGCTGGCTGCCTGCGCGGTGTTGCAGCGCGTTGAAGGTTAGTCCGGGCCTCCCGCGCTACGCGGTCGAAGGCCTTCGAGCGCCTCAGTGGTGGCGGCTGGGGCTGCCCGGGTCGGTGAGGCTCCCGCCTCGCCGCCGGCGAATCACATACAGCAACAGCACCGAGAAGAAGAGCGCGGCGATGAACGGGACCGGACCGCGACCGCCGGTCAAGCCGGACATCAGAAATCCGGCCGTGAAGGTTCCGGCTACCCCGATACCCATCGTTTGCAGGATCGAGAACGGGTCGCGGCCGGGCAAAGCCAGGCGCGCGAAGGCGCCGACGACCAAGCCGAAGATCGCGAGCGACAGGATGAAGGGAAGTAGCGACACGCCGACGTACTACCCAGCGATGCCGCCGCCGCGTCCATAGGCTGCCTTTTGTGGCGGGTCGGCGCCCATGTCGGGAGATCCCGTCCGCAGCGAGGACCCAACGGACAGCTCGTCGGCGGGATCACGTGGATCACGGTGCTCGAGGTAGCCGTCAACCACGCGAGCGCACTGGCGCCCCTCGTTGATCGCCCACACGATCAACGACTGGCCACGCCGCGCATCACCGGCTGCGAAGACACCTTCAACGGACGTGGCGTAGGCGCCAGCCTTTACGTTTCCGCGAGCGTCGCGCTGCACGCCCAAGGATTCGAGCAACCCCGGTTCAGGATGCAAGAAGCCCATGGCCAACAGCACGAGGTCGGCGGGATGCGTTTCTTCGGTACCCGGAACCGGATCGAACGGTGGCTTGCCGCTGTTTTGTACCCAGTGAATCCGCTCTACCCGGCCATTGGAGCCCGACAAGCCCGTGGTGGAAACCGCGAAATCGCGCTCACCCCCCTCTTCGAGCGCGTAGGAAGTGCGTAGCTTCACCGGCCAGCGCGGCCACGGCGTGAGATCGTCAGGGCGCCTGGCCGGCGGCTCGCCGACCAGCTCGACTTGGGTGACCGACGCTGCGCCTTCGCGCAGCGAATTGGCGACACAATCTGCGCCGGTGTCACCGCCGCCGATGACGACGACGTGCTTGCCCGCAGCAGAAATCACTTCCGAGTCAGCGGGCGGCGGCGGTGCCCCCACCGGCTCGGCGCCGGATTGCCGCGCGACCCAGCGGTTGCGCTGGTAGAGGTAATCCATGGCGGGATGCACCCCGGCCAACTCGCTGCCCGGGACCTCGAGGACTCTGGGAACGCGCGAGCCGGTGGCAATCACGACGGCGTCAAAGGAGTCACGCAGAGTCTCGACGGAGACGTCGACGCCGACGTCGACGCCGTACTCAAAGCGCACGCCCTCTTCGACGAGCTGATCAAGCCGCCGCTCGATCACCCACTTCTCGATCTTGAAATCGGGCACGCCGAAGCGCATCAGTCCACCGCCGGCCTCGTCGCGCTCGAAGACCGTGACGAGATGGCCCTTGCGGTTGAGCTGCTGGGCGGCCGCCAAGCCGGCAGGCCCGGCGCCAATCACCGCCACGGAGTGACCCGTGCGCTGCTCCGGCGGCTGCGGCTTGACGTAGCCTTCTTGCCAGGCCCGGTCGCCGATCGCCTCTTCGATCTGCTTGATCGTGACCGCTTCGCCCTCGCGAATCTCGAGGACGCAGGCAGCCTCGCACGGGGCCGGGCACAACCGGCCGGTGAACTCCGGGAAATTGTTGGTGAAGTGCAGCTGGTCACTGGCTTCGCGCCAGCGGCCGCGGTACACGAAGTCATTCCAATCCGGAATGAGATTGCCGAGCGGGCAACCGTTGTGACAGAACGGGATGCCGCACTCCATGCAGCGTGAGCCCTGTTGCGCGAGCTCCGGGTCAGGCAGTACTTCGACGAACTCGCGATAGTCGCTTTTGCGCTGTTCGGGCGCACGCTCGGGATTGCCCCGGCGTTCGATCTTCAAGAAGGCACCAAGCTCGCCCATCAGGCTGTCGCCTCCTCGGTTGCCGTGACAAAGCCCTGACCGCCGCTGGAAACCGGCTGGCGCTCGAAGTCAGGACCCTCGCCTTCCGTAACCGCGCCCGCGGCCAACTCGGCCAGCGCCCGCTTGTAGTCGTGCGGCATCACCTTGACGAAGCGCGCCAGCTGCGCATCCCAGTCGGCGAGCATTCGCTCGGCTACGGCCGATCCCGTGCGCTCCCGGTGCTCCTCGATGAGCGCGCGCAGCTCCGCCTTCTCGCCTTCGTCTATCTCGTCGAAGCCGACGAGACCCATGTTGCACCGCTGCGGAAACGTCCCGTCCGGGTCGTAGACGTACGCGACGCCTCCGCTCATGCCGGCGGCGAAGTTGCGGCCAGTGGGCCCGAGCACGATCACGCGCCCGCCCGTCATGTACTCGCAACCATGGTCGCCGACGCCTTCGACCACCGCGCTGGCTCCGGAGTTACGCACGGCGAAGCGCTCGCCCGCGAGGCCGCGGAAGAACGCGCGGCCCCGTGTCGCGCCGTAGAGGACGGTGTTGCCGACCACGACGTTGTGCTCGGCCACGTACCCCGCGTCTTCCGGTGGCCGGATGGACATGACGCCACCCGAAAGTCCCTTGCCCGCGTAGTCGTTGGCGTCGCCGAAGAGCTCAAGCTCGATTCCAGGGGCGAGCCAGGCACCGAACGACTGGCCGGCGGACCCGCGGAAGCGCAGCGAGATCGAGCCTCGCTTGAGGCCTTCGGCGCCGTGGGCACGGGTGACGGCATTGGAGAGGATGCCGCCGATCGTGCGGTCGATGTTGCGAATCGGGAATTCCGCCGATACGGGCGCGCCGCCGTCGATCGTGTCTTGCGCGAGCTTGATCAGCTCCCAATCGCGATGCTCGACGAGCGGCGAATCCTGCCGGTAGCGCCAACCCAGAGCCGCGTCGGCGGGCACGTTCAGCGGCGAGAGAATCGCGCTCAGATCGACGCCGCGCCCCTTCCAGTGGTCCACGGCGACGTCGGCTTGCAGAAGGTCGGTTCGCCCGACGAGCTCATCGAACTTGCGCACACCTAGCTTCGCCATGATCGCGCGCGCTTCCTCGGCGACGTAGAAGAAGTAGTTGACGACGTGCTCAGGCTGCCCTTGGAACCGCTTGCGCAGCTCAGGATCCTGCGTGGCGACTCCCACCGGGCATGTGTTGAGATGGCAGGCCCGCATCATGATGCAGCCGGTGGCGATCAACGGCGCCGTGCCGAATCCCATCTCGTCAGCGCCGAGCAGCGCCGCGATGACGGCATCGCGACCGGTCTTGAGCTGTCCGTCGGTTTGGACCGCTATCCGCGAGCGCAGGTCATTGAGCACGAGCGTCTGCTGCGTCTCGGCCAGCCCGATCTCCCACGGTATGCCCGCGGAATGGATCGACGACAAAGGTGACGCGCCGGTCCCGCCATCATGACCAGAAATCAGGACGTGATCGGCGTTGGCCTTGGCAACGCCGGCCGCCACCGTTCCGACCCCGACTTCTGACACCAGCTTCACCGACACGCGCGCGCCTGGATTGGCGCAGCGCAAGTCGTAGATCAGCTGCTTGAGGTCTTCGATCGAGTAGATGTCATGGTGCGGTGGCGGCGAGATCAGCGCCACGCCCGGCGTCGTGAAACGGATCGCGCCGATATAGGCATCGACCTTGTGACCTGGGAGCTGACCGCCCTCACCGGGCTTGGCCCCCTGTGCCATCTTGATCTGAAGCTCGTCGGCGTTGGCCAGGTAGTGGATGTTGACGCCGAAACGGCCGGACGCCACCTGCTTGATCGCCGAGCGCCGGAAGTCGCCGTTGGCGTCGGGCGAGTAGCGCACCGGGTCCTCGCCGCCTTCACCCGAGTTCGAGCGGCCGCCGATCCGGTTCATGGCGATCGCGAGGTTCTCGTGCGCCTCGCGGGACAGCGATCCCAGCGACATCGCGCCGGTGGCGAAGCGCTTGACGATCTCTGACGCGGGCTCCACTTCCTCGAGCGGGATACCGCCGTCGGTCGCGTACTTGAACTGCATCAAGCCGCGCAGCGTCGCCCGGCGAGTGGCATCGTCGTTGGCCAGCCGCGCGAACTCCTCGTACGTCTCCGGGCGCCCCTGGCGGACGGCATGCTGGAGTAGCGACACCGTCTCGGGGTTCCACATGTGATGCTCGCCGTCGCGGCGCCAGGCGTAGACGCCGCCGACGGGTAGCAGATCCGTTTGCGCCCTCGGATACGCGCGCGCGTGGCGCTCGAGCGTTTCGCGCCCGAGGACGTCGATGCCGATACCGCCGATCCGCGATGCCGTGCCTGTGAAGTGCTGATCGACCAGCTCCGTAGCCAGTCCGACCGCCTCGAAGATCTGCGCGCCGCAGTAGGACTGGATCGTCGAGATCCCCATCTTCGAGATCGTCTTGAGCAAGCCCTTGGCGATGCCCTTGACAGCCTTGGCGTGTGCTTCGGCCGGGTCGCTCACTCCGGCGACCCGGCCGTCGGCCACGAGCTCGTCGAGCGTCTCGAACAACAAGTACGGGTTGACCGCTGAGGCGCCGTAGCCGATCAACGTCGCGAAGTGGTGCACTTCCCGCGGCTCGCCGGACTCGATCACCAAGCCGGTTTGCAATCGGGTGCCCTCGCGTACAAGGTGGTTGTGCACCGCCGCGGTAGCGAGTAGCGAAGGAATAGCCGCGCGCTCGGCGCTCAACGCGCGATCGGAGAGGATCAGGATGTTGACTCCGCCGGCGAGTGCCGCCGAAGCCGCAGCGCACAAACGGTCGATCGCGGTTTGAAGACCTTGAGCGCCTTCGGCCACCGGCCAGGTGGTGTCGAGAGCTTCAGACCTAAAGATCGACGAGTCGACTTGGCGCAGCTTCTCCAGCTCGTGGTTGAGCAGGATGGGCTGGTCGATGGCCAACTGATGCGCGTGCTCCGGCGTTTCCGAAAGCAAGTTGAGCTCTGAGCCCACACCGGCGCCAACGCTCATGACGACGGCCTCGCGGATCGGGTCGATCGGCGGATTGGTGACTTGGGCGAAGAGCTGCTTGAAGTAGGAGAACAGCGGGGGCTGATGCTCTGAAAGCACGGCCAGCGCCATGTCGTTGCCCATCGAGCCGATCGGCTCCTCGGCGTTGGCCGCGATGGGAGCGATCAACACGCGCAGGTCTTCTTGCGTGTAGCCCAACGCCTGCTGACGGGGGCGCAGCGGCTCGTTGCGCGACTCCAGCGGCTCGCGCGCGGGAATATCGTCGAGGTGGACGACACCTTGGTCGTACCACTCCGCGTATGGCTGTTGCGTGGCGACCTCGCGCTTGACGTCCTCGTCGGGCACGATGCGGCCCTGCTCGAGATCGACCAAGAAAAGCTTGCCGGGTCGCAGCCGGCCCTTGCGCTCGATGTTGGTGGCCGGCTCGTCGATGACGCCGGTTTCAGATCCGAGCACCACCCAGCCGTCTTTGGTCTCCATCCAGCGCCCGGGCCGCAGCCCGTTGCGATCCAGTGTGGCGCCGATCACGCGCCCGTCGGTGAAGCACACCGCCGCGGGACCGTCCCACGGTTCCATGAAGCAGGAATGGAAGGCGTAGAACCCGCGCAGGTGCTCGGGGATGTCGTCACGCTCGGCGTAGGCCTCGGGAATCAACATCATCACCGCGTGCGGCAGCGAGCGGCCGGCAAGCATCAACAGCTCGAGCACGTTGTCGAGCGTCGCCGAGTCCGATCCCCCCGGACGCACGACCGGAAGGATCTTGGCCAGGTCGTCGCCGAACAGCTCCGAGGAGAGCTGCGACTCCCGCGCGCGCATCCAGTTGACGTTGCCGCGCAGGGTGTTGATTTCGCCGTTGTGGGCGAGCAGGCGGTACGGGTGCGCAAGTTCCCACGAGGGGAAGGTGTTGGTGGAGAAGCGCGAATGCACCAACGCCAGTGCACACTTGACGCGCTCGTCTTGCAGGTCGGGGTAGTAGCCCGACATCTGCGGGGCGGTCAGCATTCCCTTGTAGACGATGGTGCGGGAAGAAAAGCTGGGGATGACCAGTTCGGGACCGGACTTGATTTCTGCCACCCGGCGGATGACGTAGAGCTTGCGCTCGAAAGCGTCTTGATTGCCGGCGTACTCGCCTTGGGCGGCGACGAAGAGCTGCCGGACGCGCGGGGCGTACCGGCCCGCCGTCTCGCCGACGTGAGCGTCGTCGACGGGAACGTCGCGCCAACCGATGACGACTTGCCCCTCCTCGCGTACGGCCGCCTCCAGACATGCCTCGAGCTCATGGCGGCGCTTATCGTCGCCCGGGAGGAAGCAGACGCACACCCCATAGGCGCCGGCCGGCGGCAACGCGCCCATGGCGGCGCGCATGAACTCATCGGGCATCTGCAGCAGGATCCCGGCGCCGTCGCCGGTGTTCGGGTCGGCGCCGGCGGCGCCGCGGTGCTCGAGGTTTTCAAGCGCGCGCAGGGCTCGTTGGACGGTCTCGTGAGTGGCGACACCGTTCAAGCGGGCGACGAACGCCACCCCGCAGGCGTCGTGTTCGTATGTTGGTTCGTAGAGGCCGACCGGACTTGTCGGGCGCGCGGTGCGGTCCATGTTCGAGGTGCTCCCGAGACGCGGGGATTGGGCACTACAGGGCGGTTTGAGCGTATCAACGGGGGCGGGCTCCTCAGCGGCCGGGCCGGCTGCGGGCCCCGCCGTGGTGACGAGGCCCTTGCGAACAACCGGCTCGCACGACGCCGAGGCCTGGCGGCAGGAAAAGCGCGCCCAGTTTGCTGGGCCTGTCCGCGGGGTAGCCGCCGCGACGATGAAGGTTCTCCTGCTGACTCCAGAGCCGATCGACGAGGCGCTGCTGCGCACAGCGGTCGGAGACGAACTGAACGACGCGGAAGTTCTCGTCGTCTCTCCCGCCACGAACCAGTCCAAGCTCGCCTTCTGGATCGGTGATGCAGACGAGGCAATCGCGGAAGCCGAAGCAGCCAAGGAGGAAACGGTGGAGCGGCTAGAGGCCGCCGGCGTGGACGCCGCCGGACAAGTCGGCGAAAGCGAGCCCGCGGTCGCGCTCCAAGACGCGTTGGCGACTTTTGCCGCCGACCGCGTGGTGATCGCGCTGCGTCCGCAAGGCAAGCGCGATTACCGCGAAGACGCGGCGCTGGCCGACGTCGAAGAGCGCTACGGGATTCCAGTTTCCTGGCTTGAAGTCGGCAGCTGAACAGCCGGGGGCTTGGTTGCAGTCCGCTGTCGGCCCGTGCTGACGTCCGCGGACACCCGAGCGAAATGTCGACAATCGGCGCGCAGGAGTGACCGCCGCCAACACCCGAGGCCGACTCCGCTGATCGACGCCATTGGTTTGCGCCGCCGCCGCGGCGGTTAGGGGATGACATAAGCGATTAGCGCTCGCCCTCACCTGCCCGCGACCTCCCGGAAGGCCCCGCGATGTCCAGTACCTCTTTCGATGCCACTGATAGCGCCGCGACTTCGATCGATGATGAGGATCTCGCCCAGCTGGAAGCAGCGCGGCGACTCGTCATCCAATACCTGAACGAGGCGCTGGCTACCGAGCGTGCGCTCGTGACCACGCTGCGAGCGCACATCGGCATGACGCCGGTGAGCGAGTACCGCACCGTCCTGGAGCGCCACCTGGGCGAGACGCAAGAGCAATCGAATGCGATCGAGCGCCGCCTCGGCGAGCTCGGCGCTGGTGGGAGCCTTCTGGCCACTGGAACCGGCTTTGCCCAGACGCTGGTGGGACAAGGGCTGGCTCTTTCGAAGGGCCCGGTTGATCTACTGCGCGGCAAGTCCGGCGAAGAGAAGTTGCTCAAGAACGCCAAAGACGAGTGTGCCACCGAAGCCCTCGAAATCGCCACCTACGAGGCGATCGAAGCGCTAGCGCGGGCCGTCGGCGACAGTAAGACCGAAGCGCTCGCGCGCCGTCACCGCGAGGAGGAAGAGCGCATGCTCGGAGACTTGCGGCGCCTGATCCCCATCCTCACTCGAGATGCGGTGCGCGCCCTGGCGGCGGGTCACTCCACATACGACGCTGGCAGCACCGGGGCCGCCGAGGTCCTGCGCCGAGCGCGCGCCATCGCGACCGATGTGACACGTCGATGACTTGCTCTGTGTTGATTCCGCGGGCCGAAGTGCCTCAAAGCCCGGAGCCGGCGCCCCAGCCCATCGTGCCGGATGCTCCCATCTCGCCAGCGGTACCCGATCCGGGACCGATGGCGCCGGATACCCCGACGGGACCAACTGCCCCCGAGCCGGTCGACCCACTGCCGGCCGAACCAACCGGCCCTGACGTTTCCGCTGAGCGATCCGCGGGACCTGAGACCTAGTTGAGTAGCTCCGGTCTTCGGGCGCAGCTGTGAGTTCGCTCGCAGCCGCGCCCGGCTTTTCCTTCGCCGAACCGTACGCCTTCGGAGTGGTGTTCGTGGGCTTGGCGGTCATGGCCGCCGTCGCCGCCCTGTCGCACCAGCACGAGCGGGCGTTTTCGGCGAGCTTGATCTATCTGGCCCTTGGCGCACTCGGCGCCGTGTTGCTTTCGCTAGCGGGAATCGAGTGGCTGCATCCGGTCGACAATCCGCTGTTCTTGGAGCGGCTGACCGAGTTCGCCGTCGTGTTCGCCCTGTTCGGAACCGGCTTGTCCTTGGACCGGCGGTTGTCGTGGAGCGAGTGGCAGACCCCGGCCCGCCTTCTGCTGGTGGCGATGCCGCTGACGATCGTGGCCGTCGCCCTCTTCGCCACGCAGATCATGGGGCTCTCGCTGGCGGCCGCGGTGCTGCTCGGGGCTGCCCTCGCTCCCACCGACCCGGTGCTGGCCGGCGATGTCGGCGTAGGTCCGCCCGGCGAGGAAGAGGAGTTCGAGCCGAACTTCTCGCTGACTTCAGAAGCCGGTCTCAACGACGGCCTCGCCTTCCCGTTCGTCCTGTTCGGCGTGCTGCTGGCCAAGGGCCAAGCCGATAGCCGCTGGCTGGAGTGGCTGGCCGCAGATGTCTTCTACGCGCTGATCGGAGGTGTCCTGATCGGCTGGATCGTCGGACGCGCCGCCGCCGCCAGCGTCCAGGGCCTACGCGACCGAAAACTGCTTTCCTCCGGTCTCGACGGCTATCACGCGATTGCGATCACCCTGATCATCTACGGCGTGGCGGAAGTCGCCGGTGTCTACGGCTTTCTCGCCGTCTTCGTCGGTGGATTAGCCTTCCGCCGCTACGAGCGGGGGCACGAGATGCACGCCAACGTCCACTTCGGGGTCGAGCAGGCCGAGAAACTGACCGAACTGGCTTGCGTGCTGATGCTCGGCTCGATGCTGACGCTGCCGGGCCTGCTCGTACCGGGCTGGAAGGGTTGGCTACTGGCGGTCGTCCTCATCGTGGCCATCCGGCCGGTGAGCTGCCTGGTCGCGCTGATCGGGTCCAAGCTCGAGCGTCCCGGAGAGCGGGCGTTCGTCTCTTGGTTCGGCGTCCGCGGCATCGGAACGCTGTACTACGTCGCCTTCATGGTGGCGGCCGGAGCGCTCGAGCCTGGAGAGCAGCGAGTGGTCGCATGGACCGCCGTGGCGTGCGTGATGCTGTCGATCGTCGTACACGGCATCACTGCCGGACCGTCGCTCGGTCGCCTGCTGGCCGGTGAGCGTGCCCGCGCCGAAGCGGCTTGAGGCGGCTTGCGGGCCATTGGGCTAGGCGACTTGAGCGAGCACCGGTGACGAATGGTGCTCGCTGATCAAATCCAGCACGCCGCGCTCCACGGCGGGATGATGGATGGCAAGCTCGCCCGGCCGCCCTTGCGCCGACGCTTGCTCGAGCGCGGGCAGCAACGTAACCCCACCGTTGTATGCATCGATCACGCGCGGATCGATGTATGACGCGCGACAGACCGCCGGCGTGTTGCCCAGGTAGTGAGCGACTTCTTGGACTGCTCGGTTGACGGCGCGCTTGCGCCTGGTCGGTGATGAAGCCGCCGGCCCGGACACCGCCAAGCCGATCGCCGCTAGGACCGTTGCACTCCAGGTCCGGAAGTCCTTGGCCGAGAAGTCGCCGTTCGTGGCTTCCTTGAGGTAGGCGTTGATGTCAGCCGAGCGCACGTCGCGCCAGGCCCGGCCGTCCTTGTAGGCGAGCAGCTCGGGGCCGCCACCACGGCGTCGCTTCAGGCGCCCGACGACATCCGTCACCTTGGGATCGACGACGGCCTGGACGCGGCGCTTGCCATGCTTGGCGATGTAGTCGAACTCGATGGCGTCACCCGGCAGTAGGGTCACGTGCTCCTTGCGCATCGTCGCCAACCCATAGGACTCGTTTTGCTCGGCGTAGCCCTCTGAGCCGATCCGGAAGAAGCCCACGTCGAGCAGGCGAATTGC
>JADDQZ010000059.1:74358-81323 GCA_016781085.1 Actinomycetota bacterium | reverse complement strand
CGGGCCGGTGTTTGCCACCCCCACATGCGTCGAAAAGGCGCCAATCAGGAGGGCTTGGCGCGAGAGCCCCGCTTGGGCTTCGCGTCCTGGCTTGAAGCGATGGGCTTACGCCGGCTGCGCTTGGGCTTGTCGGCGGCGTCCGCGCCGTCGCTGCCGGCGCTGTTGCTCCCGGTCGTCGCGGCGATGTCGTCTTCGGACGCCTCATCTGCGGCCGACGCCGTCTTCTTACGCGGCGACGCCTTGGACTTGGCTTTTGCCTCGGGCTTATCGGCTTGTGCGGCCGTGTCGTCGCCGGACCGTCCTTTGACCGCCGCCAGACTGGCTTCGAGCGCCGCCATCAGATCTGGAACAGCGGCGGGCGCGGGTGCTTGAGGCTGGACTGCGATCTCATGCCCTTCGGCCTTGCGCTCGACAAGGTCGAGGACCTTCTCGCGGTACTCGTCCCGGTACTTACCGGGCTGAAACTCCGAAGACAGCGACTCGATCAGCTGCTCGGCCATCGCGACCTCACGGTCAGAAGCCTTCAGGTCCCCCTGCGCGGGTAGGTCGTCCAGAGCGTCGGTGGGAACCACCTCGTCGTGGAAGATCATGGTTTCCATCAGGAGCACGTTGCCGGCGGGACGGATGGCGACGAGCTGTTCTTTTGACCGCAGGACGACACGGGCGATGGCTACTTTGCCCGAGCGCTTCATGGCTTCGAGCAAGAGCGCGTAAGGCTTCGCTGCGCCCTTGTCGGGCACCAAGTAGTAAGGGTGGTCGTAGTAGACGGGATCGATCTGTTCGAGCTCGACGAAGTCCTCGATGTCGATGGTCCGCGTCTTGACCGGGTCGAGTGATTCCAGCTCGTCCGGCTCTATCACGACGTAACGGTCACGCCCGAGCTCATAGCCCTTGACGATCCGCTCGTACGGCACTTCATCCCCAGTCCCTGCGTCAACTCGCTTCTGGGCGATTCGATTGCCGGTCTGCTGGTTGAGCTGGTGAAAGCGCACGGTCTTGCGGCTGACCGCGGAATAAAGCTTGACCGGCACGTTGACCAGCCCGAAGGACAGCGCTCCGCTCCACATCGATCTGGCCATGGCTCGTCGAGATTACCCGTCCTGAAGCAGCTGGCGCGGGATGCAACCCGGCGCCCACAAGGGCGAGACAACCCGAGCCGCACGCCATCGCGACTGCGCGACTAGTATCGTGCGCGCGCACATGGAAGCCAATCCGATCGTCATTGACGACACCGCCGGCGACGTGGTCGTAGTCGTCGTCGAAGGCGAGCACGACATCTACACAGCGCCGACCCTGCGCGAACGCCTCGACGCCTCACTTGACCGCGGGGGCGGCGTCGTCGTCGATCTCACCGCGGCAACTTTCGTGGACTCCTCCGTGCTCGGAGCACTACTCGATGCCCGCCGCCGTGCACACGAGGCCGAGCAGGGCTTTGTTGTCTGCATCGGCGACCAGGTGGAGCCCGGCGTGCGCCGCATCCTCGACATCACCGGACTCGTTCCCGTGCTGCCCGTCGTCAATGGCCGGGAGGAAGCACTCGCGGCGGCACGGAGCGACGGAAAGGAATGACCGCTCCCCCGGAAGTCCGCCTGAGCATGCCGGCGCGACCGGAAAGCGTCGGTGTCGTCCGTCAAGCGCTATCGGGCATCGCCGATGCGCTGGCGTTCGACGAAGCCGTCGTCTCCGACATGAAGATGGCCGTCACCGAAGCCTGCACAAACGTCGTGGTTCACGCCTACGGTGGCGAAGACGGCAAGCTGGAAGTTGACATGCTTGCCGCCGAGCACGGATTGACCATCGCCGTGCGCGACGAGGGGACTGGAATCCACCCACGCCCGGCCATTCAGAAGACGCCGGCGCTCGGACTGGGCTTGCCGCTGATCGCTGCCCTATCGGACAACTTCGAGCTACGAGGCAGTCACGGCGAGGGCACCGAAGTGCGCATGTCCTTCACCTACACGCGCGACCACGATCCGGCCGACGAAAACCCAGTGCAAGGCACTGTGGGCGCCGACGGCAAGTGGGACCCGAGCGCGACTCCCCCTGTCGGGTAGAAATCCTTTCGGTTGACGACCGCGGGGCTTCAGCGCGCTGAAGCCACAATCTACGTCTTCATTAGGCGACCAGGCCAGCGCTCAGGCGGCTTCGCGGAGCGCCTGTAGTTCTCGCATGCGAGCTAAGCGCGCCAGTGCACGGGACTCGATCTGGCGGACACGTTCGGGCGTGATGCCAAGCCGGCGGCCGATCTCGCGCAGCGGCGCGGGTTCTCCCCCGTCAATCCCATAACGCAGAAGTACGACCTCGCGCTCGCGGTCCGGAAGCTCGCTCAGCGCGTTGCGCAGGGATCTCTCAGCCAGCGAGACATTGACTTCGTCCTCGGGCCCGGGACTTTGCGACGGCAGGAGGTCGCCGAACGCCGCTTCGTCGTCGTCCCCCAGAGGACGATCCAGCGATGTGACGGTCCGCGCCACGTCGCGTAACGCCCGCACTTCCTCCACCGTGAGCTCGGATTGAGCGGCGAGTTCTTCGTCGGTGGGTGTGCGGTCCAGCTTCATCGTCAAAGCGGCTTCGGCCCGGGCGAGCTTGCGCTGATTGCGGACAAGGTTGATCGGGAGCTTGATCGTCCGCGACTTCGCGTCCATGCCGCGCTCGATCGCTTGGCGAATCCACCACGTAGCGTAAGTCGAGAACCGATAGCCGCGCCGCCAGTCGAACTTCTCGACCGCGCGGATCAAGCCCAGGATCCCCTCCTGGATGAGGTCGAGAAGGGTGAGCTCAGAGCCCTGGTACTTCTTCGCGATGGAGACCACCAACCTCAAGTTGGCGTTGATCATCCGTTCCTTGGCTGCAAGGTCGCCGCGCTCGATCCGCTTGGCGAGATCGATTTCCTCGGCGGGCGTGAGCAGCCGGTGACGGCCGATCTCGTTGAGAAAGAGCTGCAAGGCATCCGTGGTCACGGACGCCAGCGCGCTCGAGTCGAGCGCCGGTTCGGCGGGCGACTCACGACCGCAGTCGTCGCGCAGCTCCACGCCGCGACCGTCAAGCGACTCGTAGAGCTGCCCGATCTCTTCTTCCTCTAGCTCGAGGCTCTGCACAAGATCCTGCACTTCGCTCAAGGAGATGCAGCCGCGCTGCTCCCCCCGCTCGACGAGCGTTCGCACAGATGTCTCGATCGTCGTCGGATCTTCTTCCACGCTGAAGTGAATCGTCACCGCTCTACGAAGGGAGCAAACCTGAGCGCGAGCACAAGGGCGGAACCCGTCCCCGCCACCTTCGTGCGTCTGGTCACGTTCGATACGCCTCGACGGTCGCAAGGGTTACCGCGGGTACACCGCTTGAAGGCGCCGACCTGACACCACGGACCCCCCAAACCGCAAGTCGGGCGCCGGAGGAAGGCAATGACCTTGGAAACCGATATCTCGACCTTCCACCCCACTCCGCATACGACGAACGCCGGCCGACGGACCGATTCCGACGCCATCAAGCTGCTGGAAGCCGATCCTGACCTTGGCGCGTACCTCGTCGCCGAGCGTCGTGCGGAAGCGGCGGAAGCGCTCCAGGTGCGCGCGCAGTCCCTAAGCGTGGGATCGTGGGACGTGAGCCGGCTGCGCAACCTCGGTGGCGGACATGTCGGACTGCTGTTGCTCGAAGGAGTACTCGCGCGCGATGTGATCGTCGCCGATCACGTCAGCGCCGAACTACTCGGCCCTGGCGACCTCTTGCGACCGTGGGGGGACCCGGCGGGCGAGACCCTGCTTCCCGTCGACGTCGAATGGTGGGTGCTGTCCCCCGCGCGCGTGGCGGTGCTCGACCGTAGCTTCGCGGTGCGCTCGGCACGCTGGCCTGAGATAACCGCCGCACTGTTCCAGCGCCAATCGGAACGCGCATTACGGCTCGCGACCCAGCAAGCGGTGTCGCAGCTCACACGCGTCGACCGCCGTCTGCTCGCGCTCTTCTGGCATCTCGCCGAGCGGTGGGGCCGAGTCGGTGCCGACGGAGTCGTGGTGCCGCTCGCGCTGACGCACCGCATCCTCGGCCAACTCATCGGCGCGCGCCGTCCCACGGTGTCGACCGCCTTGGGCGAGCTGGCCGAGCGCGGTGAGTTGACTCGGCGCAGCGACGGCTCTTGGTTGCTGCGCGGTGATCCCCCTGCCTCACTCACCCGGCCGAGTACGCGCCAGCGCAATCAGGACCTGCTGCGCGAAGGCGAGGAAGTAAACGGGAGTTGATCGCACGTCAGGTTCGCTCGGCGCGTCGGTCGGCTTGCCGGGTGATGTCGCTCGTCAAGTGCGTGCGCCGAGCCCCGTAAGCAGCTCGCGGAGGCGCATCGGCCCGGAAGTGGCCGGATCCAGCGGAGGCGTGGGCATCCCGGCACCCTGGCCCATACCTTCCAGCAATTCCAGTAGAGCCTCTCCTGCGGTGTAGCGGGGTGACCACCCGAGCTCATTCCGTGCCCGTGTCGCATCGAGCAGCGGCGTGAGCAGCGCCATGTCGACCCACCCCTCGGGAGTGGGCTGCAACCGCAACTTGAAGGAGAGCTGCGCCCCACGGCGCAGGACGGCAGCCGGCACCGGCACTGAGCGCGCGTTGAGCAGGCGGGCGAGCTCAGGACCGTCGAGTACCGGGTCGGCGGCGATGTTGAACGCTCCGCGCGCTGACTCGTTTCGCACGGCGCGCCGGTAGGCCTCGGCCACGTCGTCAGCGTGGACGGCCTGCACTCGCAGACGCGGATGCGACGGCACGACGCGAATCGCATCTGGGCGCACGAGCGGCGAAG
Source organism: Actinomycetota bacterium (assembly GCA_016781085.1). Lineage (GTDB taxonomy): Bacteria > Actinomycetota > Thermoleophilia > Solirubrobacterales > Solirubrobacteraceae > LC5-1. Next base: position 76,546 of record JADDQZ010000059.1, on the reverse strand, counting down.
GCAGCAGTGGGCCCGCGAACAAGCGCCTGATTCCAGTCGCCGATTCGCGTTTGAAGATCAGGGCGGGACGCAGCCGCACCACGCGCATATGCGGGTGGCGCGCTTCGGTGTTGTCGAGCAGCCGCTCCACCGTCGCCTTGTGTCGTGAGTAGAAAGACGTCGTGATGCCGCCAGTCGGCCAGTCCTCGCGCACGGTCGATTCCTTGGGCCCGGGCGAATACGCCCCGATCGACGAGGCGTACACCAGTGTCTTGACGCCGGCGGCCGCCGCGGCGGTGAATACGCGCTCAGATCCGCGGACATTGATGTCGTGCATGAGCTTCTGGTCACGCGCCGGCTGAATCGCCCACGCCAGGTGCACGACGGCGTCTGCGCCCGCAAACAGCGGTTCCAGCTCGGTCCGCGCCACATCCGCCCGGCGAAACGTCGCTTTTTCGACGCTCCAGCGCGGGACCCGGCGGGCGATCCCGACGACTTCCTCCACGTCGGCATCCTGGGCAAGGGCGGCTAGAAGGCTCGTCCCGACATTGCCGGTCGCGCCTGTAACGACAACACGCATCGCATCGGACTACCCGTCAAAGCCACAAGGGTATGCGAGGCGGACTATTCCGATTCAGAGAGGAGCGACACCTGCGCGCACGGTCGAGCTCGCAGGGAATCCTGGACTCAAAGGCGGGCGGCTCCTTTTCGAGCCGCCCGGCCTTCCGTCGAACGCTACGCCGTCCCGCTGGTGCCACCGACAGTGGTATCCGTCGACTCAATCGGCGAGCCGGGCGCAAAACGGTCGCCAGCTTCACCGGGGCCCTCGATATCGCCGCGCCACGCGCCCGTTTCGGCACCGCGTGACTCCATCATCTCCTTGAATCGCCCCAAGTCACCCTTGACCCGGCGCTTGAGGATGCCCAGCGCGTCACCGATCTTCTCGACCGCACCTTCGGGCTCAGAGTCGAGTTGAAGCATGATGCGGGTGACATCGTCACTGATGCGGTGAAAGGTCACTACACCGGCGTGGTCGGTCCCTTCGACGCTGCGCCAGGCGATCCGGTGGTCGGCATGCTGCTCGGTGATCTCCGCGTCGAACTCACGCTCCACGCCGGCGATTCGGGTCTTCCAATGCATCCGGGAGTCGCTTACCTGGCGTATCTCCTCGACGCCCTCCATAAAGCGGGGAAACTCCTCGAACTGCGTCCACTGGTTGTAAGCCGTGCTTACCGGGACGTTGACTTCGATGCTTTCCTCGATCGTCGACATATCGCCTCCTTGGGCGGTCCACTGATGGCTGATCTTGGACGTGTACGGCTACCGGCGCCGATCAGGCCAAGGAGCGGCCGCTTGGCGTGATGGCACTGGTGTGAATGGACGCGGAAGCCGCTGCGCGACCGCACCAGCTTTCCGCCCCCCGCTGGATAACGACGAAGGGCCGGCACAGGGCCGGCCCTTCGCTCACCGCTGAGGATTCGTAGAACTTGGAACCCTACGGTGCCTGGTTGGCGGGGTCGTCGTCGCCGAGGTTGGCGCGGTCGCGCTCACCAGGAGACATGCCCGTTTCGTTGTAGTGCTCGGACTGCGTCGTCGACGTGTCACCGCCCTCGAGCTCGTCGCCGACGCGCGGGTCCGGGTCGGTGGTGCCGGAGGTCGGCGAACTGTCGCGGTCGTCGTTGCCCATGCCTGTGCCACCCGTCATCCCGGTTGTGCCGGTCGTCATATCCGCTCCCTCGAGCTCGATCTGCTCCTTTTGGACCTGCTCGGTCACGCGGTGCTGCTCCGTCGTGACTTCCTTGTCGAGGCGCACACGCTCCTGCGGCACGACTTCCTTCTCAACCACGGGGCGCTCCTCGTGGAGGACCACTTCGTGCTCTTCCTCAGACAGCGCCGGGCCATCCATAGCGTTGCCGAGGTTGGCGTCGGTGATCGGCTCGCGCTCGATGCGCACTTCCTCACGCTGAACGGGGACGGTCGTCTCGACGTTCTCCGTGACGATGTACTTGCGCAGGCGGGCGCGACCGGCTTCCTGGCGCTCCGTGCCGACGCGCAGCTCTTCTTCGGAGCGCGTCATGGCGTCGTCGGTGGTCGGACCGGAAGTGTCATGACCGACGGTGCCCGAGCGGTCGAAATCCGCGCCCGTTGACGTGCCGGTGGACGAGCGGTCGAAATCCGCGCCCGTTGACGTGCCGGTGGACGAGCGGTC
>JADDQZ010000059.1:36025-74246 GCA_016781085.1 Actinomycetota bacterium | reverse complement strand
GGTGGACGAGCGGTCGAAATCCGCGCCCGTCGACGTGCCGGTGGACGAGCGGTCGAAATCCGCGCCCGTCGACGTGCCGGTGGACGAGCCTGTGAAGCCAGCGTCGCCCTGGGGCAAGCCCGAATCCGAGTGGCTCGTACCGTAGTTCAAGCCGTAGTGCTGGTAGAGGGCAGCTTCTTCGTCACGCGAAAGCTCCCCTTCTTGGTCGATCCGCGGCGCGTCCTTGACTTGAGATTTGTCGTAAGGAACGGAGACGCCGTCACCTTGGGAGCTGGCCTCGCGCAGCGGAACGAACGTGCTCTTGGTGCCGAACAGGCCGGTGTTGACAAGCGCCCATTCGGGTTCGCCGGTATCGGTGTCCTCGTAGATCTCTTCGATCGTGCCGATCTTGGCGCCGCTACTGTCCATCAAGTTCGAACCGCGCCATGTGAGAATTTCTTGCGACGTCGCCATATGTGGTGACCCCCTCTTGTGGTCCGTTAGCAACAGATCTGCCTCGGCGAGTGAGTACCCCCGGTCTCTCCCGCGTCTCGGAGCGATGTCAGAACGGGAACGGCATAGGGGCGGGGTGCCAATTCGCCACGAACAGCGTTTTAGGAAGCAGTGGTAAGGGGACCTGAAATCGCCTCAAGTCGATCCAAGGCCCGGAGAGCGTCCTCGACCGTCACTTGCAGCAGCCCTGGGTCAGGATCGTTGGCGTGCGGATCGCCGGTTCGCCCTGCCCAAAGCACAATGTGCTCAGGTCGATCGCCAGGGGGTCCCCACAGGTCGGGCGGCGTCGGACCGAAGATCACGACCGACGGAGTGCCGAACGCGGTGGCCAGATGGGCCATCCCCGTGTCTCCGCAGATGACACTCTTGGCATGGGCGGCGATGGCGGTGAGCTCGGCAAGGCTCGTCTTACCCGCCCACACGGATGCCTCTTCCAAGCCGGCGAGTTCGGCGACGCGCTCGGCCAACGCTCGCTCCGCAAACGATCCGGTGATCGCTACGACCGAGCCGGCTTCACGCTGCGCTCTTGCCACTGCCGCGAACCGCTCGGCCGGCCACCGCCGCGCGACGCTGCTGGCACCGGGATGGATGACGATCGCCCCCGCCGCTCCCGGGGGGGGATCCCACGGTGGCACTTCGAGACGAAGATCACCTGGCTCGGCGGGAATCCCAGCTTCGTCCAGCAACCGACACCAACGCGCGACCTCGTGTTCGTCGGCGCGCCAGCGTGGCCCGCGATGACCGGCGGCGGCGTTGTCGAAGGCGATCAAGCGGACCGGCGCGGTGGCGAGCAGCGCCATGTGGCTCTGGGGCCCACGGCCGTGCAGGTTCACGGCGACCTGCGCGCCATGGCAGCGAGACTCAGGCACGGCCAGCGCACGAGTCTCCGCCAATTCGTCAAAGCTCGCCGACAGCTCGAGCAGAGGAACTAGCGCAGCCGGCGCGCACAACACGCGCCGGTGCTCCGGGTAAGCCCGTGCCAGCGCGCGTAGCGCTGGCACGGCGGTCAAGAAGTCTCCGAGCCCCAAGGAGCGGTAGGCGAGTAGGAGCGGTCGCTCCTCCCGCTCTGCGCTCATGGCCAGGAAGGCTCCGTGGAGGGCGTGACCAGCAGTTCCCGCACTTCACATCCGGGCGGCTGACTCAGCGCGAAGACCACGCTGCGAGCGACGTCTTCGGGCCGGTTGAGGTGCTGGTCGGGCCCGGGCTTGAAGTCATCGGGGCGCCCGTCGAAGAAGTGCGTCTGCATACCGCCCGGCAGCAGCAGCGTGACGCCGACCTTGCCTCCCACCTCAGTCGCCAGCGCACGAGTGAACCCGACGACGCCGAACTTGCTCGCGCAATAGGCGGTCGCCGCCGGTAGCGCGCGCCAGCCGAGCGTCGAGGCCACGGTGACGACCCGTCCTTGCGAACGGTGCAGATGTGGCAGAGCGGCACGCACAACGGCCGCCGTTCCGAGCAGGTTGACCATCACCACGCGGTCCCAGTCGTCGGGATCGACGTCGAGGATGTCGCCACAGGCATCGGTACCCGCCGCGGTGACAACGGCGTTCAGTCCGCCTTGGGCCTCCGCCACGCGTCGCACCGCGGCTTCCGCTTCTCGTGGCTTAGCGAGATCGACCTGCTCGAACGCCCAATCGCCCTCAGGGGCAGTCAAGTCGAGCACCACGGGCGTTCCGCCCTCCTGCTCGACAGCCGCCGCGACGGCCGCGCCCAGCCCTGAAGAGCCTCCGGTCACGATCACGGTTCCCAGCGATCCGTCAGCGGACACGGGCAACCACCTCCTCAATCAACCCTGTGGTCGAGCGGCCGGCCACATAGGGAACGATGACGGGGCGGCCTCCCCATTGGGCGAGCGCCGTAGCTTCCGGCAACTCGGATACGGCGTAGTCGCCGCCTTTGACCCACACGTGCGGGCGCAATTTGCGCAACACCTCGCAAGGGTCGTCTTGCTCGAAGATCGCCACCGCGTCGACGCAAGACAACGCAGTGAGCAGACGGGCGCGTTCCTGCTGCGAGACGACGGGGCGGTCGGGCCCTTTGAGCCGGGACACCGACGCATCCGAGTTCAAGCAGACGATCAAGCAATCTCCCAGCGCGCGGGCAGCTTCCAGCGTCTCGAGGTGTCCGGCGTGCAAGATGTCGAAGCAGCCCCCTGTGGCTACGACCGTGCCACCGGAGGCGCGAACCTCCGCGGCCACCGCGTAAGGGTCGGTCGTCGGCACCCGCGCGGTCGTCTGCGCTCTGCGGAAGCCACGCTGACCTGCACCAGCCGCCCCGCCTGCGGCAACGAAATCCGCAGCGCGAGTGACTCCCGCCCGCACGGCTTCCGACGGCAGATCCCCCGCCGCCAGGCGGATCGCGACCGTGGTGGCAAAGCAATCGCCGGCGCCGCACGGGTCGCCGCCAGTCACACGACGAGCTGGGACGGCCAGAGCGGGGCCGTCCCCGCCTATCAGCAGCGCCCCGCGCGCGCCGAGGGTCACGCACACGTCTACGGCCCCCCAGTGGCGGGCGAGAAGGCGACCGTTGTCTTCTGCTTGGGCCATGTCGGCGACACCGTCGTCGGGCGGCGTCTCGGCCGCTGTCCGCGGTTCGTCGTCCGCAAGCGAAGCGTGCTGGGCGAAGCGCGCGGCTTCGCCGGCGTTCGGCGTGGCCACGAGCACGCCGGGCACGGGCGCCGGCCCGCGCGGATGCGGGTCCCAAACGAGCGGCAGCTCCGACGGCAGGGCCGAAAGCGCAGCGCGGACGCTCGGCTCGGCCGCTACTCCGCGCCCATAATCGGACACCAGCACGGCGTCGGCCTCGCTGACCGCCGCGCGCGCTTCACCGTTGAAGTGGCCGGGTGCCCCATCCCCCGCGCCGTAGTCGAGCCGCATGAGAGCGCGCCCAGCGGCGCGGACACGGACTTTCTCCGGAGTCTGACCGGCGAGCCCGAGGTCGCAGACCGTCACGCCGGTCCGCGTGAGCAGGTCGCCGAGTAAGCGGCCCGCAGGGTCGTCGCCCAGCGCGCAGACGAGCGTCACGCTGACTTCGCCCGTGGCCGCTGCGAGTGCCGCGGCCAACCCGGCGCCGCCGGGCCGTGCGCGCTCGACGATATCTTCGACCACGGGAACTGGAGCGTCGGGCGCAAGGCGCTCGGCCCGCCCGTCGAGATCGCGGTCAAGCAGGGCGTCGCCGATCACCACGAGGCGTTTCAAGAGACCTCTCCCGCGAGCTCCGCCGTGATGGCGTCGGCTTGAAGCTGCGCGTCGAAGGCGGTGCACAGAAGGTGAATCGCGACGAGATGGATTTCCTGGATCGTCGCCGTGAGGGGCGATTGCACGCAAAGGGCATCGTCGCAAGCGTCGGCCAGAGGATTACCGGGCGGACCAGTGAGCGCCCAAGTCGTCATGCCCAGCGAGTTGGCGGCATCGACGGCCGCGACCACGTTCGGTGAACGCCCGGACGTCGAAATCGCGATGAGGACGTCGCCCGGCCGCCCGTGAGCCTGTACTTGGCGCTCGAAGATCGCTTCGACGCCATAATCGTTGCCGATGGCCGTGAGCGCGGACGTCTCGGCGCAAAGCGCAATCGCGCTGAACGCCGGACGGTCGTCGCGGAAGCGCCCGACCAGTTCCGAAGTGAGGTGTTGGGCTTGCGACGCGGATCCGCCGTTGCCCGTGCTGAGCAAGCGCCCGCCCCCTACCAGCACGTCGACGAGCTCGCCGGCCCAGCCGGTGATGCGGTCCGTGTCGCGGCGCAGTCGCGACAGCGCGGCACCGAGCGCCGCGAGATGCTGGTCGGCCGGCGTGAGTCCCGGCTCAAAGCGTCCGCTCATGCCAATGCCTCCCGGTCGTTGAGGGTGTTCGATCGTGTGTTGAGGACGTCCCGGTAGACCGCTTGAGTACTCGCGGCTATCCGGTCGAAGCCGTACAGGCGTCGTACACGCCGGGCCCCGGCCAGGCCAAGGGCCGCTCGACGTCCGGGATCCGCTAGCAGCTCGCGCAGCGCCCTGGCGAGCGCGTCGGGGTCGCGTGGCGGTACGTGAATGCCCGTGACGCCGTCGCGTACGGAGTCGATCTGCCCGCCGACGGCGCTGGCCACGACGGGAACGCCGCAAGCCATGGCTTCCAGCGGGACCAGCCCGAAGGGCTCGTACCAGGGAACGCACACCACGGCGTCAGCCGAGCGCAGCAGCATGGGCATCTCGTCGCGTGAAACACGACCCCTGAGATGTAGCCGGTCGACGACTCCGAGGTCGGCGGCAAGCCGGCGCAGGCGCACCGCTTCGGGATCGAACTCCAGTTGTGCCGCGTCTGGGCCGCCGGCGACATGCAGCTCGGTGCCCGGTAGCTGGGCGAGCGCAGTGACGAGGTCCGCGATTCCCTTACGCTCGACCAACCGGCAGGCCGCGACGATGCGGTGAAGGCCCGGCGGCCGTGAGTCTGCGGGTCCGTCTGGCGAGAAGCGCTCGCGGTCGACGCCGCAAGGTACGACGGACACGCGCGCACGGTTCGCGCCCATACGCGCCAGCTCGAACACTTCGTCTGAGCACGTCGCCACGATACGGTCCACTTGTCGCACGATGTCGCGCTCGATCGCCAGGCGGCCAGAGGGACTGGTGTCGCGGCTGCCTTGATGAAGGCGCTTCACCGATCCGAGCGCGTGGAAGGTCTGCACGACAGGGATGTGCGAATCCGCCGCAGCGACGAGAGCTGCCATGCCGGACATCCAGAAGTGGCTGTGGACGATGTCGGGCGGGTCGTCGGACCACTGCTCACGCAGTTCTTCGGCGAAGTCCGCCATGTAGGACAGCAGCTCGTCCTTGGGGACTTCGCTGGGCGGGCCGGCATCAACGTGGTCGACGAGGACGCCGCGGGACAGCGCCACCCGGCGCGGCAGCGCCGTGTCGTCACGGCGGGTGTGTACGACCACTTCGCATCCGCGCGCGGCGAGCTGTGTCGCCAGCGCTGCGACGTGGACGTTCTGTCCTCCGGCATCTACCCCACCAAGCACTGCCAATGGGCTGGCGTGTTCTGAGACCATCGCCACTTTCATCGCGCAACCTCCTCGAGCACGTCGTCCCAGTCCGCGAGAAAGCGCTCAAGCCCGTAGCGCTCGAGCGCCGCCGCGCGCGCACCGGCTCCCAATCTCGCTGCTTCGTCGGGATCGGCGATCAGCCGGCGCAGGCCGTCTGACAGCACATCGACGTTCGTCGAGACTATGCCCGCCGACGGCGGCACCGCTTCGTGCACTTCTGTCGCCCCCACCGCTACCACCGGCATGCCGAGATGCATCGCTTCCAGCAGTGACAGTCCGAGCGAAGTCCAGCGGATGGGATGCAGGTACACCCGCCGGCGCGCCATCTCGCGATGAAGCTCGGCGTGTGGCAAGTCTTCGATTCCGCCCAGCGACGCGGCGTCCATGCCGAAGAGGTCGAGCGGTGCGCTGGTCGCCAACCGCGGAAGAAGATCGGTGCCCGTCACGCGTCCACGGCGGCGTGCCTCGTTGACCACGACCGCGGCGCGGCTCACCTCACCCGTGTAACGCGCGCCGGGATCGACGATTCCATGTTCGATCACTCGCGTCTGAGTCGTTCCGCAATCCCAAAACAGATCGTTGAAGTGCGTGACATGGACCACGACCACGTCATCGCGGTCGCTCATCGGGTGACGCATCTCGTTGATGGCGCCCTGGGGCGCGTTGTGTTCGACGTAGACGGCGGGAAGGTCTCGCCCCGGCCGGCGCCCGAGCCACTGCTCGGCGAGGTCCAGCTCATGCGGGCGCTGCAAGACGACGAGATCGAAGTCGGCGTCTCCGAGGGCTTGCGGAGATAGCTCCTCGACTTTCTCCGGCCAGGTGTAGGTGCGCGCAATTCCCACCCCGTCGCGCCCGCGCTCGGGCGTCACGGGCACGGTGTAGTCATGGCGGCCGTGGACAAACGCCGTGGTCCAGCTCCCGTGCACGTGCCAGAGAAGGATTTTCATGCCAAAGCACCTACCGGCGTGCGCGCGTCAGCGCTCACCGTGAAGGGGACAAGCCGCTCGACGGCGGCGGCGACCTCGCCCGCCGAGACGCCCGACATGCATGGGTGCCCTTCGACAGGGCAAGCGCGCGCGCGGCAGCCGGCGCACGGTACGCGCATGAACAGCAGCTCTTGAGCCACTCTCCATGGTCGCCAGCGAACAACCGGGACCGTGGGCGCGAAAAGCGAGACCACCGGCGTGCCGACCGCTGCCGCGAGGTGAGCCGGCCCAGTATTGCCGACCACGATGCATTCCGCTGCGCGGATGATCCCGGCCAGCTCGGCGAACGTCGTCTGACCACCGAGGTCGAGGACTCCAGGGCGGGGCGGACCCGCGACGACGCCGGTGAGCTCGCGCTCGCCCGGGCTCCCGGTGATGACTACGCGGCGCCCACTCGCGACCATTTCGTCCACCAGCTCCGCATGACGGCCCGCGGGCCAGGCCCGTGCCGGCACGGACGCCCCGGGATGCACGACCACGTAGGAATCCGCGAAGGGCGGGGCGAAGTCCCCGGGCGGCTGTGATCGCACGCGTAGCCGCGCGTCATCCTCAGCGGCCAGCTTCCCGCCGGCGGCTACGGCGAGGTCCAAGGCGCGCTCTACCTCGTGTACGTCGTCACTGACGTTGTGGCGTAGATCGAGCAGCGTGCCGGGATAGTCGATCGATATCGCGCCGATCCACGGAACGCCGGCCATGCGCAACAGCAGCGCCATGGGCAGCGGACTTTGATGAAAGGAAGTGAAGATGACCGCCCGGTCGACATCGCGAGCGGCGATCGAACGGACCAGCTCCTCGACGTGTTGGCGATCGACGGGGGCCGGTGCGGCGTCGATCCAGTCCGCGCGCCACTGGACGACCTCGTCGACGCATGGAAGCAGTTCAGCGGCATGGCGGCCTCGCGGGCCACACAACAACGTCAGCCGATCGCACGTCGCCCGTAACGCTCGCAGCGCCGGCCCGCTCAGCAGAACGTCGCCGTCGTTGTCGGAGCGGATTGCCAGGACATGCGTCATGCCCGGCCCGCCAGCAAGAGATCAACGGCTGCTTCGAGGTCAGCGGCGACGACGGGCGCCGCTTGCACTTCTTCGGCCCGCGTGGTCGGCGTCGGTACCAGTACGGAGCGAGCGCCGGCTGCCCGTGCGGCCTCCATGTCGGCGCCGATGTCGCCGACTACCGCGACGCGGCGCGGATCCACACCGAGCTCGTGCGCGGCGCGCAGGACCAGTCCGGGGCGGGGCTTGCGGCAATCGCAGCCGTCTTCGGGACCGTGCGGACACCACGCCCATGGTCCCAGCGGCCCGAGCAGCTCCTCTATACGCGCGTTGACCGCATCAACCTGCTCGGAGCTGATCAAGCCGCGCGCTACCCCGCTTTGGTTCGAGACCACCGCGGTAGCGATGCCGGCGTTGCGCAGCTTCAACAGCGCGGCGCGGGCCCCGGGCACAAGCTGGACTTGGTCGGGATCGCCGTTGTACGGGACGTCGACCACAAGCGTCCCGTCGCGGTCGAAGAAGACCGCTTCAGGCGGATCGAGAAGGTTCCTGCCGGCAGCCGGACACTCGTCCGGCCCGCGACGCGCCGCGGGCGTTAAGTCCGCGCGCAATTCACCGTGCGGAGCGCGCGCCGTGTCGGCCAGGTTCCTTCGCAAGCGCGCCCACCCTACGAGCCACCAACCCGTGGCCGCAAACGGCATGGCGGCGGAGGTCCAGGCCATGGTTGCGATCTCGGTGCGGTCGCGCGGACCTGGAGCGATCCGCGCCCAGGCCAACTCAGCCGTAGCCGCGCCCCAGAGGAGCCCGGCGACAGCGGCCGAGCGCGGCCGCCGCGCGGCATTGAAGCCCACAGCCCCGACGGCCGCCGCCGTGGCGGCAAGGTGCCGGACGCGCCGGCCGGGAGGAGCGCCCGCCCGCATCCTCCAGTCGCGACCATGCAGAGCACTCATCAAGACGTCGTCCGCGTTGCCGGCTTGCTTGGACAACGAGACGCGAACGGGCGCAGGACGAACCGGATGTGAGACCCGGCGCGTGCCCTTGACGATCGACCAACCTCCAGCAACCACGCGCAGACCGAGGTCGGCGTCTTCCCGATAGGCCCGCGGGAAACGCTCGTCGAAGCCGCCGACGGCAGACAACACGCTGCGTCGGTACGCCATGTCGGCGGTAGCCCAAACAGCGGTTTGGAGGCCGGCGACGTTGCGCTCCCAATCGGTCGGGCGACGCCCCGGGGGCAGCGGCACGATGACTTCACCCTGGCTCGCTGCCACGGAGGAGTCGACCGCGAGATCCTCCGCGAGCTTGAGCGCCCAGCGGGCCTCCGGGACGACGTCGTCGTCGAGGAAGGCGACCCAGTCGCCGCTCGCCGCCTGCCAGCCGGCGTTGCGCGCGGCGGCCGGTCCGCGGCCCGGCCCGGCCAATACGGAGAGCCGATCGGCCAGCCAGCTTCCGGGCTGACCGAGCGCAAGCTCGTCGTCGCGCCGGCGCCGATCGTCGACCACGATCACGCGTCCGGGCCGCGGACCGCTGCCCGCCTCGAGCGCTTCCAGCAATGCGCGCAACGACGAGCGGCCGGAGGTGGGAATGACGACGTCGTAACGCGCTGCCGACGCGCCGGCTCCCGTTGTCACGCCTGGGCCTCAGTGCCGGCTAGCGCCGCAAGCTCAGGCGCGCTGGGGCGCCGCACGAGGAACGGACCGATGGCCAGCAAATCCACGGGCGCCGACCCGAAGCACTCCAGTGCGTCGCGCGGGTCGTCGACCATCGGACGTCCAGCCGTATTCAAGCTGGTGTTGACGACTACCGGGACACCGGTGAGCATTTCGAAGTGCTCGAGCATGGCGGCGACCAGCGGCTCGTCGCGTTCGTCGACTGTCTGCACCCGCGCCGTCTTGTCGACGTGCACGACCGTGGGGATGCGATCGATCCAGTCTTCGTGTACGCGATGAGTGAACAACATGTACGGGCTCGGAAGCGGACCGGAGAAGATGTCCGCCGCGCGCTGCGCCCGGACCATCGGCGCCACCGGCCGGAACTGCTCGCGGCCCTTGATGTCGTTGAGCTTCTCCAGGTTCCGCGGATGCCGAGGATCAGCCAGCAGCGAGCGGTGACCGAGCGCGCGGGGACCGAATTCAGAGCGCCCCTGAAACCACGCCACCACACCATTGTCCGCCAGGGTCTGCGCGACTTCTCTGGCGACATCATCGGTGTGCTCATAGGCGACGGCCGCTGTTCGCAACCACTTCTCGAGCTCGTCGTCGGACCAGCCGCGGCCGAGCGCGGCCGTAGGCATCGGCTTGACCTCGTCCCCCAGTTGACGAGCAACGGCCAGAGCCGCTCCGTACGCCGTTCCCGAGTCACCGGCCGCCGGCTGGATCCAGATGGAGTCGAACGGGCCTTCTTCCCACAACCGGGTATTGGCCACACAGTTCAAAGCCACGCCGCCCGCCATCACCAGATGCGAGTCACCCGTGCGCGCGTGCAGCCAACGGAGCAGGTCGAGCAGCACTTCTTCCAAGCGCCGCTGCACTGTCGACGCGAGGTCGGCGTGATCTGGCGTGAAGTCGCCACCGGGCATCAGCGGGGGCGCAAAGGAGCTGAAGTCGATGTCTCCTACGAAGAAGCCGCCGTCGTCATCCGCGCGCACCAGCGTACGGAAAGCTTCGAGAAACCGTGGCTGCCCGTAGGAAGCCATCGCCATCACCTTGTACTCGTCTGACGAGCGGCGAAAGCCGAGATGGGCGGTCAGTTCCTCGTAAAGCAAGCCAAGCGAGTGCGGCAGCTGCTGCGAGGCCAGCACTTCCAGTTGGCCGCCAACGGCGCGGCCGGCCAGATGCGATGCACGCTCGCCGCGCCCGTCGAGGACCAGCACGCTGCAAGGGTCATGCCCTGAAGCCAGGTACGCCGAGGCGGCGTGAGCGACGTGGTGCGGTACCCAGCGGAACTTGACGGGATCGACTTGCGGCAGCAGCGTGCGCAGGAACAGCGGAGCGCGCTGTGCGTACAACGTCCTCAAGCCCTCCCACTCGTCGGAAGTCAGGTCCGTTCCGGGCTGGACCGCCAGCGAGGGGTCGTAGGAGTACGCGACCGCGTCGAGTTCCTCGGGACCGATTCCGGCCTCGCTCAGGCACCATTGGATCGCCTGCTCGGGCAGCTCCCAAGTGGAGAAGGGAACCGGCGTCTTGCCGTGCTTTCGCCGGGAGAAGCGCTCTTCTTCGGCAGCCGCGACCGTGCGCCCATCGACGACCAAAGCGGCAGCCGGATCATGGAAGACGGCGTTTATCCCGAGGACCTTCACGGCCAAGCGGGGTAGGAAGCGCTTCTAGGCATTCCGATCATTCTGTCCCTTCCAGTGGGGGCTCAAACGACGCAAACCCGCTTCCAGTAAGAAGTGCCCGCCCGAAGACAGCGCAGCGGGAACATAGACTCCTGATCGGTCGTACGCGCTGCGGGGTAACAAGAGGGGCACCAAGAGGCGCCCTCCTGACCGCAGCGTCAGGCCGAGTATTCGGCGACCGTGCGGAGCCGCTCGAGGGCGCGGCGGATCAGCCGCGACACGTGCATCTGCGACACCCCGACGCGCTCGGCAATCTCCGCCTGAGTCAGGTCTTCGGCAAAGCGCAGGCGCAAGACCACGCGATCACGGTTGGGCAGGGCTGCGAGCGCGGCCGCGATCGTCGCCTCGTACTCGACGAGCTCGAAGCGCTCGTCTTCGACGCCAATGAAGTCGGCGTACGTTTCGCCGTCGTTTTCGTCCCCGAAGCGATGCGCTTCCAGCGACACGGCGTCATAGGCACCAGCCGCTTGCATCGCTTCGAGCACCTGCTCGGGTTGCAGGTTCAACGCGGCTGCGATCTCGTAGACCGTAGGAGAACGGCCTAGATTGCGCGAAAGGTCTTTGACGGTGTTGTCGACCGCCATCACGCGTTCCTGCATCCCCCGGGGAACGTGCACCGCCCAGCCGCTGTCGCGGAAGTAGCGCTTGAGCTCCCCGAGCATGGTTGGCACGGCATACGAGGAGAACGCCGTGTGACGCTCCGGATCGAAGCGGTCGATCGCTTTGAGCAGCCCCAGCGTGGCTACTTGCACGAGGTCGTCGAGCGGTTCCTCGGCGCGCCGGTAGCGTCGCGCCAGGCGCCGAGCCAGAGGCATCATGCGCCGAACGAGCTCGTCGCGCGCCGCCTCGTCATGCTGGCGGTGGTAGCGCAGCAGTAGTCGCCGCTCCTCATCCGCACGGCCCGGAATAGCGCTGTAGGAGCCACCGTCGAACCGTCGTGAAACCCCCGCTGCTGCCGCCGCAGGAGCGTGCCCGGACCCGTCGCGGCGCGCGAACCGGCGCGTGGACTGTCCCGCATCGGCGTCACCCTGGGTGGGAGGCAGCGGATCCTGCGCCAGTTCCACGGTTGCCTTTCGACTTGCGCCGGGGTTGCGGCCCCCGACCCGAACGTCTAGCGCCCGGGTCGGAAGGACATTTGCGCGCAACACTAATGGCTACGCGGACGCGCGCGTGACTATTTCGAAAACGGCGTCTGGGGCAGGGACTCAGACAGCTCCTCGAGCGACTCGAACACCACTTCAGCCCCGGCTCCGAGCAGTTCCTCGCGGCTGAATCCGCCGGTCAACAAGCCGACGCCCGGCACCCCTGCGCGCCCGGCGGCGATGAAGTCCCAGGTGGAGTCGCCGAGCATCACGGCAGGACCTCCGCCGGCCTTGCCCATTGCCGTTTCGATGATGTCGGGCTCCGGCTTGGTGGCTTCAACGTCGGCCGACATCGTCCAGCCGTCGACGATCTCGCGCACGCCGAGCAAGTCGACGTAGTGCTCGGTTTCCTCTTCCTTGGCCGAGGAGGCCAGCATGACGGTGTGACCGCGTTCCTTCAGCTGCTCGATGAGGCGCCGAGCGCCGGGCAAGGGCTGAACTTGCTCGATCAAAGCCCCGTACTCCTCTTTCTCGGCTGCGCGCGCCGCTTCTCCCCTCTCGGCGGCGAACTTCTCCCCGCCAAGAGTCGGCACCAGCTGGTCCCCGCCCATGCCGATGTGGCGGTGGATGATCCACAGCGGGATCGTCAGGTCCTGACGGCGAAACGCGCGGTACCAAGCCAAGGCATGTTGATAGTTGGTGTCGACAAGCGTGCCGTCGATGTCCAGCAGGGCAACAGGAGGTGATTGCGATCCGCTCATCTTGTCCCAGGCCTGGCGCAAGCCGTGGGTGTGCGGTACCGCGCCGTCATCGGCACGAGTTCTTGCATCAGTGATTTCCCTTCATCGGTTTGTTCCGCTCTACCGCTAGGCAGGCGCAAGCCAAACCGCCGGCGTGTTAGCCGTTTGCGCCGAAAAGGCCGGGGGTAGCCGAGTCGCATGGAATACGCCGTGCCGATTTTCCTCGTACTGCTGATCGTCGTGGTCCTGGCGACCGCATTCGTCCTGAACTCCAGGAGCAGGACGCGCGCTCACCACGACGCGGTGGCCGCCGACGAGTCGCATGGCGGAGGCCCCGGTATCGGCGCTGACCCGACCCCACTGGGCGACACCGCCGAGCATGCCGGACAGCAGACCGACTCCGGCGAGACGATCGGCGAACAGGACGCGGCCGTGCACGGGGGCACGGGACACCCGGTCACCCATTACGGCGCTACGGTCCCGCCCGAGCGAGACGCTGGCGTGGACCCCTCCCAGCCGCACGAGACGTCCGCGCCGGCCCCTGCGAACGCCGACCTGGTGCCCAACAGCGAAGACGCAATGCCCACGGATCGCCGGCCGCCTGAATCCGAGCGCCTCGCCGACCGCCCGGTCTGACTCCGATACGAACGGGGCTTGCCAGCCACCGGCGTGTCTGGTGTAGCGCTTGACGCGGTTGACCGCCGACAGCGATGGGTAGCCCCGCGCTGTGATCACGACGGACCACTCACCATCCTTCCCGGCGCCCGGGCCCGGACCGGATCCTGCGCCACCCTCCCCCGGTCCGACGCCTGACCCCTTTCCAGCGGGACCCGACCCCGTGCCTCCGGCGCCCACGCCTGCGCCAGCGCCGTTTCCCCCGGATCCCAACCCTCGCCCGATCTGAAGGCCTTCGTCATGAAACCTGTCTCCGAGACCCCGACCAAGCCCCTCGACTATGCCCTGTTGTCCGGCACGTATTCGTCGCTCCTGGCCCTGTCGGCCATTGGCGGACGTAGCCGGGCTCCGATCGAGCGAGCAGAGCTGATTCCTCTCGGCGTCGCAACTTTTGCGCTATCGAAGCTCTTGGTGCAAGAGAAAGTCGAGACCTGGGTCAGGCAACCATTCGTCGAGGAGACGTCCGACGGTAAGCGCCCGAAAGGCAAACGCTTGCGTTACGCGGTGGGCGAGCTGTTGACGTGCACGCGCTGCGCCGGCGGCTGGAGCGCGCTGGCGGTTGTCTCATTGCGGGTGTACGCCCCGACCGCAGCCAACACAGTCACGAGCGTGCTGGCGGTTTCGGCTTGCAACGACCTCCTGCACACCACCTTTTCGTGGCTGCGCTCACAGTCCAACGAAACCGAAGCGACCGCCGAGATCGCCCGGACTCGCGCCGACGTGCTCCAGGAGCCCGGCGCCGACGCCGCGGTCGTCATGTCGGCTGCTCAGCAAGTCGCTTGAGGCGCCGCAGGGATTCGACGTTGCGCAACGCGATGAGCTTGTCTTGAATCCGGTTGTGCAATTTGGCGGCGACACCGTCGACCGGCCATTCCTCGATCGTCACCTGCGTCTTGCCGTTACGCGGCTCAAGGCGCAAGGCGACGTGAGCGATACCGGTCGGCCGCGCTCTGGCGCGCAGAAGCAAATACCGCGGCGCGTCGACTTCCACCACGGTCGTGTGGTCCTTGACCGGCACCAGCCCGATGAGAAACGTGTGATGAAACGCCGAACCCTGCGCAGGGAAGTCCGGGTCCCAGAAGCGGATCTCCTTCGATCCGACCACCCAGTCGCCGTAGCTGCGGGGATCGGAAAGCACTTCGAAGATTCGCTCCGGCGTCGTGTCGAATTGCATCTGTGTGCGAGCCATTGGACTTTTACTGCCCGTACCACTGACGAGGCAATCTGCGCGGGCAAGTGTGGTTCCGGCATCCGCGCCACAGAGCGATTGCTGCGGTTACATCACCGCAGCCAGTGGGTACCGGCGCGGGCAGGACAACTCATTCGTTTGAGTCTCCCGGCAGGTAAGCTCCAACTTCCGGCACGACGCGCGACCGGCAGGGTCGACCAAGGTTCCGAGGTGTTCATGACGGGATGCAAACCATGAAGATGCCGACCGAGCCCTTTGGGCCGTATATCCGCTCGACTGCGAACTTGGAGGCTGCGTGACGCATCCCTCGGCGACCACCGTGTCGATCGTCGCTGGACCCCTCGTGGGCCCTGTGCTGCGCCGCGTTGTAGGGATGATGGCGGCCCGTGCCGACCTCCCGCTCGATCGCCTGGATGACGCCATCCTGGTCAGCGACGTCATCTCCGAGCGGGCTCCGAGGCACGTGCGCGATTCAGCGGTAGTAGTAGTGCTGGAACCGGGGGACCGGTCGCTGTCGTTGCGCGTCGGCCCCTTCGATCCCGGTGGCTGCAAAGCCCTGGTGGCCAGCGCTGCCGTGCCCGGAGTCGGCAACGTGATCGAGCAGCTCGCGGACGAGCTCACCATCGTGCCGCAAGACGGCTCGGAATACCTCGTCCTGCGGCTTACGTACTCGCAGTGACGTCACGTGCCGATTGTTTCGGCGACAGTCCGGGAACCACCAGGCATCAATGACAACCACCTTCGCGATCGAGCTTGAGCGTATGGACGCGACTACGGTCGTCGTAGCGGTCCACGGCGAAGTCGATCTCTTCACCGCCCCGGAGTTCAAGGCGCACGTGGCCGAAGCGGTCAGGAGCGGTTACGACACGCTGGTGATCGACTTCAGCGAGGCTAATTTCCTGGACTCGTCGAGTCTCGGGGTCCTTATCGGCGCTCACCGCAAACAGACCCGACGGGGCGGTTCGTTGATCATCGCTTGCGACCAGGAACGGATTCTCAAGGTCCTGCGCATAACTGGCCTGGACGGCGTGTTTCGCATCGTCGCATCCGTCGAGGATGCGCTCATGCTCCGTAGCGCCTGATTGGGAAGGCCGCCCGGGCGGCAGGAGTGCCACCCGGGACTCGCCTCTCTCTACGCGGTCGTGACTAGCTGCCGGCGACGGGCGGCTCTTGGGCGCCGACCTGGGATGCACCGTTGCGCGCCCCCTCGGCCTGTGCGAGCTGACGGTTGACGTGATCCCAGTTGATGTTGCGGAAGAAGGCCTCGACGTAGTCCTTGCGTCCCGCCGGCGTGGCGCCGAAATCGACGGCGTAGGCGTGCTCGTAGACGTCGATGCCGAGGACGGGCACCATGTTGTAGACGGCCCACAGGTTCTGGGTGTCCATGACGTAGTTGAACAGCGAGCCGTCGTTGAGGTCGTATCCGACCATGACCCAACCGCGGGCCGACATCGCGCCCTTACGGACGGCGTGTTTCCAGCCCTCGACGCCACCGGGCTTGAACTCATCTTCGAGCAGTTCCGCAAAGCGGCCGTTGGGTTCGCCGCCGTCTCCGCCGAGGTGACCGAAGTAGAGATCGTGGTTCTTGTAACCGAGCAGCGCGAACGTGTACTCGATCGAAACCGTCCTCAGCGGCGAGTACGTCGCGTTGCCCTCGATCTCCGCGTAATCGAACTCGTCGAGGATCTTGCGGCATTCGTTCGCCTTCTTCGCGTAGCCCTCGTAGAGCTTGTAGTGATCGTCCATCGTCTTCTTCGAGATGCCGTCCAACTCGGTCTCGAAGGCAGCGAACTTCCGCGGAACCAGTTCGTCCCAGGGCATGAATCTCTCTTTCCGTATCGGTGGTGAGCGCTAAGCGCCAGTGTCTATCACTCGTCGCGCGCGCCTGGGTGGCCACTTCCGGGCCACGGCGCAAGGACGAGCAGGAGGCGCGCGTCACTTTTGGCGCGCACCTCGTGGGGCTCATGCGGGTCGAAGACCGCGAACGTGCCGGCACTCGCGGAGATGACTTCCCCGGACCGGTCGACTTCTACCTCCCCGTCGATGACGACAAGGTGTGCCCGTTCGTGGACCTGATGCTCCTGAAGCGCCTCGCCTGACGGCAAGTTGATCAGGATCGATCGGGAATCGCCGCGGTCAGATTGGAGAATCTGCGGCTGATGTGGCTGTACTTCGAGCGTTCGTAGATCCCAGTGCTGCATGGCCCTAGGCATCCCCGTGGGGGAACGCTCTAAACCTGAGGCCCCTGCTCGGCCGCGTCGCGCAGGCGTGCCACGGCTTGGCGAATGATCCGCGAGACGTGCATTTGCGAGACACCGACGCGCGCGCCGATCTCCGATTGCGTCAGGTCCTCGGCGAAGCGCAACTGGAGCACCTGGCGCTCGCGCTCGTTCAGCACGGTCATCAGCCTCTCGACCGTCGCCGCGTCTTCTGCCAGGTTGAAGCCGGGGTCATCGGCGCCGAAAGTCTGCGCGACCGACTCGTCGTCTTCGTCGTCGCCGCGCGGGCGGTCAAGGGAAACCGCGCGGTAGGCGCCGGCGGCCTCACGAGCCTCCAGCACCTGCTCGGCCGTCACTCCTAGCCGCTGTGCCAGCTCGTCGACCGTGGGCGCGCGGCCGAGCTCACGGCCAACCTCGTCCCCCACTCGATCCACTTTGACCGCCAGCTCCTGAAGGTCGCGGGGAACTCGCACGGACCAGCCACGGTCGCGGAAATGGCGCTTGAGCTCGCCGAGGATGGTTGGAACGGCGAAAGAAGAGAACGCGGTTTCACGACTTGGCTCGAAGCGATCGATTGCCTTGAGCAAGCCAAGCGACGCGACTTGAACAAGGTCGTCGAGCGGCTCGCCGCCGTGTTGATAGCGGCGGGCTAGCTGGCGAGCGAGCGGAAGGAAGCGCGAGACCAGCGCTTCGCGAGCTGCCGGATCACCGTCGCGGTGGTAGCGGATCAGCAGCCGGCGGTCCTCGTCGGCACGAGCGGCACGAGCGGCCGGGTCCGGCGTGGACTTGCGCTGACGAGTGGTCTTAGGTTCGCGCGCAGCGTAGGGCAACGCCGTCGACAACTCCGGTTCGGAGTCGGTCGGCACCTTGGCGCCCTGCTCGTAGCGATCGTCAGTCAAGCGTGTCCCATGTCGCGGAGAGCTCCGCGTGTCGAGGCGCCGGAGGCGGGGGCGCGCTTCGGCGTCGGCCAGACGTGGCCGAGCCCGTCAAGTGTACCTCTCAGCGCCGGTGCGCGTAGTGCCTCAGATACGCGGGAAGCCTGTCTCCATAGGGACGCGCGCGCCAACCGCAGGTAGAGACGCAAACCCCACAAGCACGGGGATGGCTTCAGCGCGGCCTGCTGAGCGCGATGCGGACTCCAAGGGCCCGGTCATCCTCGGGCGCGACTTCAAATTGGCGTGGGCGCGCTTTCACGCCCACGCGATGAATCACCACGCCGCGGCCCTGACTTACTACAGCCTGCTGGCCCTGCTGCCAGCGCTGCTTCTGCTGGTCGCAATCCTTGGCGTAGTCGGTGAGCAACGCCTGATCGACCAGGCCGCGTCGTATCTGCGCGAAGTCCACGCGCCGCGAGAGACTGTCAACGCCGTAACAGCGGCTTTGGATGCGTCGCTGGCCAGCGACCGATCCGCGCTGAGCGCGCTGGCGATCGGCGTGGTCGCCTCTCTGCTGGGCGCGTCGTCGGCGTTCGGGGCGGTCGGCACGGCGCTCAACGCTGTCTTGAATCTCCAGGAAGGACGCAGCGTCCTGCGGCGCAAAGCCAACGATCTGGCGATCTCCGCCGTTCTGCTCCTGCTGGTGCTGATGGCCTTTCTGCTCGTCTTCTTAGGCGGAAGACTCGCTTCGCTGGCGTTCGGTCTCATGGGCCTGGGCGAGACCGCGGCCGACGCCTGGCGAATACTGCGCTGGCCGGGCGCCGTGGGCTGCGCGCTGCTCGTATATGCCATCACCTTCTCGACGGCGCCGCACATCCCAGAGCGCCGGTTCCGCTGGATCACGCCCGGAGCGTTGGTGGGCTTGCTGGCCTGGGCGGTGGCTTCGGCACTTTTCTTCGCCTTCGCGGACGGAGTCGCCTCGTATTCCGCGGTCTACGGGACTTTTTCGGCAATCGTAATGCTGTTGATCTGGCTGTGGCTCACGAACGCAGCCTTGCTTTACGGCGCCGAGCTGAACGCGGTCGTCGACGACCGCCGCGGCGGACCCGATTCCCGCGTGGAAATCCGGCGAGCGCTCAGGCGCGGCGGCGGCGCGTAGAAGTGGCCGCCGCGACCGCGCGTGACATGACGTGCCCTGAACCGCTGACGAGATCAGCGGCGGATCGACGGGTCGCGCAGCGTGAGTGCCTCCGGATGTGAGCAGAGGCTCACGCGACCGGGACAGTCGCCACAGAGGTCGCGGTGCGGCTGTTGTGCGACGGGCCACTGTTGATTGAGGATGCCTTGCGCACGCGCGGTGACCTGTCGCGCGAGCGCGGGCACGTCCGACGCCCGGAATCGTGTGAGAACCGGGTGTTCGGATCGCTCCAAGAAGCAATACGCGACTCGAACCTCGCGAGCGCCGTCGTTGAGCGCGGCAAGGGCGTAAACCGCCTGCTGCAACCCGTAGTGGAGATCGACGGCTTCGCGCGGACCGGTATCGCCAAGTCGATCGGTCTTGTAATCGACGATCAGCACGCCTGCGTCTTCTTCTTGCGCCCAGACGTCGAGAAATCCGGTCAGGAGCGGCTCGCCGCCCTCAAACGGCGTGCAAGCGAACGGCGCCTCACGGCGCACTCGCCGCGCTTGGGCAAGCCGCGAACACAGCGGCGAGCGCGCGAAGGCTGACACAAGACCCCGGATGTCTTGCAGGTCGGCCGCCGACGGCTGCGATACGCCCTCGCCGGCGAGCAGCCCCGCCACTTGTTCAGGCGACGGGACCTTGGGCCGCGCGAAGTCGATCCCCTCGAGCAGCGCGTGAACCACGCGCCCGCGGACCCGCGGCGACACAGCTGGATCCATCGACAAGACGAGCTGCGTGCCCGCCGGACTGATCACTGGCACCGGTGCGTCGGGCAGCCCTAGAACGCGCTGTAGGTAGAACCGATATGAGCAGCGCGCGTACGCGCTGAGTGAGGAATAAGACACGCGGGCCGCACGCCCCGCATGTGACACCGAGGTTCCCGCGGGCTCGCGGCCTGCCTTGCCGTGGCCGTCGCCGTCGCCGTCGCCGTCGCCGTTGCCGTTGCAGTTGTGGCGTTCGACTCCATGCCCGCCACTTCCGGCGACTCCTCGAAGAGTTCGCCCGGCCAACCGGCCGTCGTAAGAACTCGCCATCGGGTGACTGGAACCTGCCTGCGCTCCTGCACTTACGGCGACCCCGGTGGCGAAGGAATCAGGCGTGGTCACCGCAACTTTGAGAGGCGCCCCGCCGCAATCGACCACAGTGCAGTTGGCAGCCCGTCCTTGTGCGTCAGCCAGCGCCGCCGCCGCCGGCGCCGGCAGCAACGCTGGCAGCAACCAAGCCAGCGGCGCACCGCCGGGACGCGCCGTGGGCAGCCGCTCGAGGTCGGTAGCCCCGGAAAGGATGAGCTTTTCTTCCGCCCGCGTCAGAGCGACGTACAGCAGGCGTCGCTCCTCGTCATCTTCGGCCGCGGCGCGCTCGTCCGCGAGCGTGCGGTAGTGCAGCGAGTCCGTTCGGTCGCCAGCGCCGACGGTGGCAAGCCTCAACCCGATGCGACCGTCTCGCCCGACCAGTAGGGCCGGCTTGCTGGTGCTCCCCTGGCGGCCGAGATCAGCGATGACGACGACAGGAAACTCGAGCCCCTTGGCCCGGTGAATCGTCATCAACCGGACGGCGTCTAAGTCCTCGGCCTCCAGCGGAGCCTCGCCCTCGCGCGCTTCGCGTAGGTCTTCGCCCTCGGCAAAAGCGATGAAGCCACGCAAATCGGCGCCTTCGGCCCGCTCGTATTCGCGGGCCATCCGCATCAACTTGCGTACGTTGGCGAGCCGTCGGTCACCGTCTTGACGAGCCAACACAGCGAGGTCGTATCCGAGTTCGGTGACCGCCTCGTCGAGCAGCTGCTCCACCGAAATCCCCTCCGCCAGCTCGCGATGCGCGCTCAGAATCGAGGCGAACCGCCGCAGCCGCTCCTGCTCAGCCGGGTCAAGCCCGTCAAAGCCGTCCTGAGCGGCTCCCAGCTGCTTCAGGGCCGCCCAGGCACCCCTGCCGCTGTGGCGTCCTGCCTCGGCCAGGAGAACGAGCGCATCGGTGCCAGCCGAGCAGAAAGGCGACGCGAGCGCCCCGAACAGTGCTTGCTCATCGAGCGGATTGGCGACGGCGCCGAGATAGGCAAGGGCATCGCGGACCTGTTCCTGTGACCAGTAGCCGCGGCCTCCGAGCACGTAAGTCGGAACGCCTTCTTCTTCCAGCGCCTGCTCGAACAGGCGCAGTGACGAAGTCGACCGCAGCAGCAGCACGACTTCTCCGGGCCGTCGCCCAGCATCAAGCTCGGCACGCACACGGCGCGCAACGACACGCGCTTCCGCTCGGCGGAACACTGGGTCGGGGAAGGCGCTCAAGCCAACTCCGGAGGCGAGCTCGTCCCACCCTCGGCAATGAGTCACCAGCAGCTCGACCAGTGGCTCATCTGCGAACTCGCTCCACGCCTGCCCGCCCGGGCGCAGGGGCGCGAAATGCTCGCCGAAGATGGGCGTGAAGGCATGGTTGACCACATCGAGCACCGGTTTCCGCGACCGGAAGTTCGCGGTCAGCCGCATGACGGCGCCGTCGCCAAGCGCCGCACGGCGCTCGCGGAAGATCGTCACATCGGCGTGCCGGAAGCCGTAGATCGACTGGAATTCGTCGCCCACGGCGGACAAGTTGCCGCGTTCAAGCGCTTCTAACACGTCGAGCTGCACGCGGTTTGTGTCTTGGAACTCGTCGATCATCAGCCGCGAAAAGCGCTCGCTCCAACGCTGGCGGGCCGACTCGTCGGCGACGAAAAGATCGCGCACGAGCAACTCCAAGTCCGCGAAATCCACGCCCGCCCGGGCCGCCTTGGCTTCGGCGTAGGCCCGACCGAAGCAGTCCAGAAGGTCGTCGAGCAGGATCAGCGCCGCTGCGGCGTGGAAGTCCGCGCAACTCTGCACGTACTGCGCCCAGGCGTCGCGGTAGGCGACGCAATCGGCCGTCGCCAGAGCCGCCCCGCCGGTCGGCAGGCGGCCCGCGAGCAGCTCTCCGGGGCGCGGCACCGACCTCGTCTCAGTACACGCCTCCAACCGCCGCCGGCAAGCCGTCAGCGCCACCCTCGCCTTGCGCATCATGGCTCCGTCTGCTGCCACCGGCAACGCCTCGGTGACCGTCTGCAGGGGGCCGAGCAATGACTGCGGGTTGGGCGTTCGCGGGGACGGTGGCAGCGGCAGCCGCGGACGAGTCTGTCCACGGCTGCGCAGCTCGGCGAACACCTCCATCAACAGCGGAGAAAGCGTCGGCCCGTAAGCGGCCGCAACGTCGAGTGCAGATTCCCCGTGGCGAGCAATCCACTGCTCGAGCGCTTGGTCTAGGGCGCGAGTCGCCAGGCGTCCAGCGGTGGGCTCGTCGAGCACGGTGAAGCGAGGGTCAAGGCCAAGCACGAGCGGCTCTTCGCGCAGGACCCGCGCGCAGAAGCCGTGGATGGTGCCTACCCAGGCGCTTTCGGTCTCGCGGGCGAGATCATCTTCGCCGAGATCGCTGAAGCGCTTGCGCAGGCGTTCGCGCAATTCGCCCGCCGCCTTTTCGGTGAACGTCAACGCCAGAATTTCGCTGACGGCAACGCCGTCGGCCAAGACAGCTTGGACGAAGGACTCGACCATCACCGCCGTCTTGCCCGAGCCGGCGCTGGCGCTCAGCAGCCCGGAGCCGCCGCGCGCGTCGATAGCCGCCTGTTGTTCATCCGTGAATGCCAATCGCGGGGCTGCCAAGGAAGTCACGCGGCACCGCCAGAGCCAGAGTCATTGTCTTGTTCGCTGTCGCCGGCACCGCGGCAGATCGTGGGATACATGCAGCCGCGAGGCGAGCAGGTCTGCGGGCAAGAGCGGATCCTGCCGGCCCTGAGGTCCTGCGCGGCCTGGGTCGCTATCGCGGCGACTTCCGACAAGGCCGCGTCGAAGTCCTCGTCGGACAAGACGTCCCCACCGACGTAGGTGCCGTCGAGGTCGTCGCGCAAGATCCCTCGGGGACGCAGGTCCGGTCCGGAAAGCGGCTGGTAGACCGCCGCGACCGGCTTGAGTTGCAAGCGCTCGCGCGCAGCGAGCGCGTACAACCCGGCTTGTAGGCGGCGATCGGGAACCCAGCGCGCGGCCGGATGTACGGTCCGGTGCTTGTAGTCACGCACGATCGCATGTGAGCCTGCCACGTCGATGCGGTCAACGCGCCCGGTGACGCCCGTTCCGTCGGCCAACCTCAGCGGGGCTGTCTCGTCGGATTCGCTTCCGAAGCTCCACTCGAGATAAGTCGGCTCATAGCCTGCGCCTGTTTCGGCTTCTCCGCGCAAGTAGCGCTCAGCATCGGCATGGACGGCCCACACAAGAGTCTTGTCGACCGCTGTTTCAGCCGCTTCTGCCAGTTCCCTGATGACTTCCCGTAGTTCGGCGACCGCCACGTCGATGCGTTCGGGGGAAAGCAGCGCTGATCCGGTTCGTTGTTTGAGGCGCCGCAACGTCTTCTCGAGCACGGCATGAGCGATAGACCCGCGCTTGAGGGCATCTGAATCTGGTTGCACCCGCGCCGGGCGCAACAGGCTTTCCACCAGCCAGCGCACGCCACAAGCGGCGAAGTTCTCAAGGCCGCGTGCTGATTCCTGCGTGCGAGCGGCAAGGAGCTGTAAGACCGACGGCATGTCCGGGGCCCCCAATCCGGGCGGAGCGGGCTCTCGCCGTGCGGCAGCGCGAGCTCGGCGCAGCTCGCGTGCGGTCGGTGCTTCGGAGCTTCCCCAAGTCACGTCGGCCAACAAGCGGCGACGGCGGTTCTCCCACAGCTCCGGCTCAAAGTGAGTGCTGACGGCGTCCAAGAAGGCCGATGCCTGCACGGGGTCACCTTCCTCGGTGGACGAGCACCACGAAAGGCCCAAAAACCGCTGGGGTCGCGAACAGGTGGCGTAGAACAGGTAACGCTCGTGGTCCAGCGACGGACCTCGATCCGGCAGGACCAAGCCACCGGCCGCGGCGAGGGCGCGGCGATCGGCGTCGCTGAGGAAGGCGTGCGCCTGGCTGCGGCTCGGGAAGTTACCGTCCTCGAGCCCGCAGACGAAGACCGCCGTAAAGCGGCGCGCGCGAATTTCGAGCGGATCGGCGATCAAGACACCGGCGTCACCACGGCTCACTGATATCTGCACGCCCGCGACGGCATCCAGCGCGCCCTGCGGCGTTGGCAGCAAACCGGGATCGGCGACAGCCAGCCGGCGAAGCTCCGCGATCGCGCCGCGGATTGCGGTCGCCGCTTGTGCCATCGCGAGCTGCCGGGTATCGAGGACGGCGGCCAAGCGATGCAGTGGAGCCATCCAGACGTCATGGGCTTCGGCGGCAAGGACGTCGAGCAGCTCAAGCGACCCCTTGCCGGCGGCCGCCTGCATCTCGTCGAGGCGCTCCAGCAACTCGGGCGGGCCTTGCCAGTGCTTTCGAGCCTCGTCCACGGACGAGATGCGCCGGCGACCGATGAGCATCTCCAGGCGATCGACAGGATCGGGATCAGACAGGCGTCCGGGGGTCCGCAGCCAGCGGAGCAGGTCTTGCGCCTTTCCCGCGGGGCTGACCGCGCGCGCCAGCGCTAGCAAACCCGCCCCCAGACGGGATTCTCCGAGCGCGCCGCGGGACATTCCGCACACCTCGATCTCGTATGAGTTCAGCACGGAAGCCATCACGTCTTGTCGAGAGCTGCCTCGCACCAAGACGGCGATCTCGCCGGCTGGGACTCCTTCAGAGAGCAGGCGCAGAATCTCGCTGGCGACAAGCTCCGATTCCGCGCGCTCGCCGCCCGCTTCCAGCAGCTTCACGGCTCCGCCTGAAGGCGCGAGCGCGGTTGTCGGCTCGAACAAGGAGCGCTCGAGATGGTGCAAAGCTGCGCGCGAGCACTCCTCGTAGTGACTCGGCGTGGGCTCTAGCACGATGTGCTCGGCCGCGAGCGGGGCCAGAGTCTGCACGGTGGTGGCGCGGCCCCCGAACGCAGTCCTTCCCGCCTCGTAAGGCAGCGTCAAGAGAACGTCGGCTTGCGTTCGCCCCGACAAGGTCTCGACGGCGTCAAGCTGCATGCGGGTGAGATCGTCGAAGCCGTACATGAGCACTGGACGGCTGTTCCAGCTTCGCGGCTGCGTGCGCAGCTCGTCGAGCGCTTCCCACGCGTAGGTCTCGGCGTCATGGGCCCTCAGCGCCCGCAGGCGCTGCTGGTAGCGACCGTAGATCTCGGCCACTTCGCGCAATTGGTCCCAATGACCGCCGGCGTCTTGCGCCGCGGCCTGTGCGACAGCCGATCCCAGCCGTTGAGGGGAAATCAGTTCCCGTTGCAGCTCGGCGAGAAAGTCGCGGGCGGCGTGCGTGAAGCCCGTCGTGTCCGCCGACGCCGCCAGCCGGTCGAGCGCAGATGACGAGATGGCGGCGCGGAGTACCCGCTCTTGCGCGACCGGGCCCAGGACTCGTCCCGACACCCCGACCGCTTGGGCAATAGCTCCGATCAAGCCGCTGAACGTCGCGACCTGTGCGCCGAATACAACGCCCGCGCCGGCCAATTCCCGCTGGTAGTGACCCACGTCGGCTTGAGTCGGCACGACGAGCAGCGGCTCGCGTGGCAGCCATGCGCGGATGCGATCGACGACCACGCCGGCTTTGGCGGCGTTTGCGGGACCGGTGACGAGCGTCAAAGGCACGAAACCACAGCTTGGCGCGTGCACCTGACGGCCTCCCGGGGCCCGCCGCCAAGTGGCCTAAGTCACAATCCGTACTTCCGCGCCTGTCGACGCTAAAGGGGCGTGTCGTGCAAGCCGTTGAGTCAGCTACTCACGCGCCGCCAGGAGAGGCCACATGCCGCACGTCCACCTTCCCGTCCACCACACCGAAGCTGACTTGATCCTCGCGGGACAAGTCGCTCATTTCGTGCGCAGCGGTGAGCTCTTCGTCACCTGGTCGCACGAAACCGGTCCCGGCGCACTGCCGGTCGTTCCCGCTCACCTGCGTGAGCCGATCAACCCTGTCGCTGAACTGCTCGGAATCCTCCTCGAATCCGCAGCGGGGTTGTGGCGGTCCCTGACCCGAGCGCCCGGCGCGGAACCTCGCCACCGCGAGCCAAGTCCGGCTCAGCGCTCTTTGAGCTGACCTGCGTCCCGGCCTTCGGGCCGGGACTCACATTCACGCCGCAGCGGTTTCGGCTTCGGCCGCCATACCGACCGACGGGGTTTCGGCTTCAGTGGTGGCGGCGGCTTCTTCGGTCTCGGCTTCGGGCGGCTTGGCACCTTCGCGCGCCCACGCCTCGTCGAACTCGACGCGCCATTTGCCTTCGGGACTCTGAACGAGCGCCAGGCGCGCGCGGAAGGATTTGCCCGACCGGCCCTTGAAGCCTGTCACCGGTTTTTCCGTGCGGCCATTGGCGATCAACTCCTTGGCGATCGCCATCGGCATGTTCTTTCCGGCTTTCGCCTTCCAGATCACGAAGCCGCAGCCAGGGTCTTCGCGCGACCAACACGAATAGCCCTTGCGGTTTTCCATGATGTCGCGCCCGCAGACGCGGCAGGGACCAAGATTGGCGCGCGGAATACGCACGTCCTTGAGCTTCTCGTCGAGATCGCGGACCGTCTCGTCCGCAAACGACGCGATGTCTCGCATGAAGCGCTCCCGCGAGTCCTCGCCGTGCTCGATCTGGGAAAGCCGGTGCTCCCAGCTGCCGGTCAAGTGCGGTGAAGTCAGCGGGTGCCCTGCAAGCAGCCGTACGACGTTCAAGCCCTTTTCGGTGCACACGAGCGCCCGCCCGTCGCGCTCGATGTAGCCAACGTCGATCAAGCGCTCGATAATCGCGGCGCGCGTCGCGGGCGTTCCGATGCCGGAGTCCTTCATCGCCTCGCGCAGCTCATCGTCGTCGACGAGCTTTCCGGCGGTCTCCATCGCGCCGAGCAGCGAAGCGTCGGAGTAACGCCGCGGCGGCTTGGTCTCCTTGCGCTGGGACTCGACGGCTTCGGTGTCGACGCGTTCGCCCGACTCCAGCTTCGGCAGCTGCTGTTCGGTCGCATCGTCGTCTTCGGAAGCCGTGCGTGGCTCCTGGAAGCCCTCGCCGTACACGCCCCGCCATCCCGGCTCCAGCAATACCCGGCCGCTGGTACGGAAGACGTGACTTTCGACGGTCGTTTCCAGCCGCGTGTTCTCGAACACCGCCTCCGGGTGAAAGACCGCAAGGAAGCGCCGGGCGACCAGGTCGAAGACGCGCGTGTCGTCGTCGCTCATCTTCGCCACGGCGTGCTCGGAACGAGTTGGGATGATGGCGTGGTGGTCGGTGACCTTGGCGTCGTTGACAACGCGTCCGAGGGGCAGCACGCCTAAGCCGCTGACGTAGTCGGCGGCGCGTTTGTACGGCGCTTGACGCCCGATCATCTCCGCCGTCGGCTTGATGTCGGCGACCATGTCGGTCGGCAGAAAGCGCGAATTCGTGCGCGGGTAGGTGATCGCCTTGTGCTCTTCGTAGAGACGCTGAGCGGCAGCCAGCGTCCGTCGCGCTGAGAAGCCGAAGCGGGTGTTCGCTTCGCGCTGCAGGGAAGTCAAGTCGTAGAGAAGGGGCGCGCGTTCCTTCTTGGTGGTGCGCTCGAGCTTGGTGATCTCGCCGGCACGCTCGTGGACGGCGGCAACGATCTTCTCGGCTTCCTCGGCCGAAGCCAGCCGCGGCTTTGCGCCTGCGTGGTAGCGCCCGCTGTAGCGGCGCCCTTCGGCGCCACCTTGAGGCACGAAGGTCGCGTCCACGAGCCAGTAGGGCTCCGGCTTGAAGGCGCGAATCTCTTCTTCGCGGCGGGTGAGGATGGCCAGCGTCGGCGTCTGCACGCGGCCTAGCGAGACTGCCCCGTCAAAAGACGACCGCAATCGGATGGTGGCCGCACGCGTTGCGTTCATGCCGACGATCCAGTCGGCTTCCGAACGTGACCGTGCTGCCTGCTCGAGCGTGGCCAGCTCTTCCGCCGGACGCAGATCCTCGAAGGCGCGCTTGATCGCGGCCGAAGTCATGGACTGCAGCCATAGCCGCTTGACCGGCTTCTTGGCTTTGGACTTCTCGTACAGCCAGGCGAAGATCAGCTCACCCTCGCGCCCGGCATCGCAGGCGTTGACCACGAGGTCGACTTGGTCGCTCTTGAGCAGCTTCTGGATCACGGAAAGCTGCTTGCGCGAGCGCTCGTCGCGGACTTCCAACCGGAAGGCCTCCGGGACGATCGGCAGATCGGCCATCCGCCACTTCTTGAACTTGTCGTCGTAAGTCTCGGGCTCGGCGAGCTGCACGAGGTGACCTACCGCCCAGGTGACGATGTGGTCCTCGGACTCGAGGTAACCCTCGTGCTTGAGGAAGGTGCCCGGAAGGACACGAGCTAGATCGCGTCCCACGGATGGCTTCTCGGCGATGACGAGTGTCTTGCCCATGGCGGTGGCAGCGTAGCGGGGTGGCGGTTGGACGCCCAGCCGGCCCGTCTGCCCGCAGGCGCGCGATGAAGCTGTTGATGATCGGCACAGAGCGCCGCCGACCCGTGAGCGGGCGCGGCGGCGATGAGCGCTGCCATGGGAGTTGCGTCATCGTCCACGGTCAGCCACTACGGTCGGGGAATGCACGTCGCCAGCCGCGGATCGCGTTCAGGCGGCTCGAGAACGAGCGGTCGAGCATGACGCGCTCCCGCGTGGTGAAAGCCCGCGCCGTTGCGGTCTCGTCAACCGAACGGCGGCGTCAGCAGACTCGGGCCGGCCGCCGCAGGCTCGTCGCCCTCGCTGTGACCGCGCTTGGTGCACTCCTGGTAGGCATCGGCGTCGGAGCGGCGCGCGAAGATTCCGCCGAAGAGGTCGCGGTGCGCTTCGTCAACGCGTGGGCGCGCGGTGACTACGCGGGCATGTATGCCTTGGTGACGCCTGAAGCGCGGCGGCGGACCTCCTTCAAGCAGTTCGCTTCCGCCTACCGGACGGCAGCCAGCACCACGACTTCGCAGAAATTGTCGGCCGGAAAGCCCACAACGCCGGAAGCCGGCATTGCAGTGGTGCCCGTGCAGGTCCGAACAGCGGTGTTCAGGTCGGTAGACGGACGCTTGCGCCTACCAGTCGTCGAGCGCGACGGCACGGCGGCAGTCGACTGGAAGCCCCACCTCGTCTTTCCAGGAGTGCGGGCGGGCGAGCGACTTCGCAGGCAGACCTGGCTTGCGCCACGGGCGGCGATTCTCGCCCGCGACGGCACCGTGCTCGCGTCCGGACCCGACCGCAGCTCGCCGCTCGGCTCGGTGGCGTCCACCGTGGTTGGCTCGATCGGTCCCATTCCCGCGGATCGGCGCGCCGACTCGGCGCGCCGCGGCGTGCCTTCGACGGCAATCGTCGGAATCTCCGGCCTCGAGCGCGAGTTCGACGCAGAGCTCGCCGGACGCCCAGGCGGACAGCTCTTGGCCGGCGATCGCGTCATCGCCCGCGCCCCCGCCGTGGCGGGCCCGCCTGTTCGCTCGAGCATCGATCCCGCCGTGCAGCGTGGCGCGGTCGACGCGCTGGCGGGTCGCTACGGCGGAGCTGTCGCGCTTGATCCGCGTAACGGCGAGATACTCGGACTGGCGGGAATCGCCTCGGGCGCGTCTCAGCCGCCTGGCTCAGTGTTCAAGATCGTGACTCTGGCCGCGGCGCTCGAGCATGGCGTCGTGGGGCCCTCACGTCGGTTTCCGGTCACCACGCACGCGGTCCTCGACGGAGTGAAGCTCCAGAACGCCAACGGCGAATACTGCGGCGGCTCATTGCAGAACTCCTTCGCGCACTCCTGCAATTCGGTGTTCGCACCGCTGGGAGCGAAGCTCGGCGCCGAGCGGCTCGTCGCCGCGGCGGAGCGCTTCGGCTTCAACTCCGCACCTTCGCTGGCAGGTGCGGCACGCTCGACGATTCCCTCACCACAAGAGATCCTCGGCGATCTCGACGTCGGATCCACCGCTATCGGGCAGGGGCGCGTGCTGGCCACCACACTCGACATGGCCGCCGTCTCGGCCACCATCGCTTCACGCGGAGTGCGCCGCTCGCCGACGGCGCGGCAGGGAGATCGCCAGCGGCCGGTGCGCGTCATCTCTCCCCGCGCAGCGCGGGTGGTGAGCTCCGCCATGCGCGCCGTGGTGACGACGGGAACCGGGCAGGCGGCCGGGCTGCCCGGGCTCAGGGTGGCGGGAAAGACAGGCACGGCGGAACTGCGGACAACGGTTTCGCAACCGTCGCCGGACACACTCGACGGCCCCGAAGTCAACGACTTGACCGATACGGATGCGTGGTTTGTGGCCTTCGCACCCCAGCGCAAGCCGCGCGTCGCGGTGGCGGTTCTCCTGGTCGCGCACGGAACGGGCGGCGAGACCGCCGCGCCGGCAGCGCGCGTCCTACTGGAGGCCGCGCTCTCAGGGCCATCGCGGCGTAACGGCGCTTAGTCCAGGGAGCGCGCGGTGTCCTCTGTCATCAGTAACGGCACTGCTCTGCTGACTCGTCGTGCCCGGAGGCTGATGTGCCGACAAGGTCCTCATGACTGCCGACAGCCGGTCGACGAGTTCGCCCGACCCGCCTCTCTGGAGGCATCGCCGACCTGGTGCCGGGCAAGGACGGGCCGGCAGGGCTGATCTCGCCCTCTACAACGCCAAAGCGGCTGGACGGGATCGGGTTTACGTGTCCCGAGGAGGGAGAGGCTCCACCGGCGACGTGGGGACTGGAACGTCCCCGCGTCGTTGAGTCCGGGCGGCCCGGCTATCTACACGTCGAGGCTGACCATCCCGGTGTCCTTGGCCTCTCCGGGGCCGTGGATCTCGAATTCGAACGGCCGGTTCTGGTAGGCCTCGACCGGGATCTTGAAGAGCAGCAGGCCACCCTTGATCGGACCTTGCGCTTGCACGGAGTTCGGCGGCGGGAACAATCCGCCGGGCTCCAGGTCCCCTGGCTTGTAGGCCCACGGATTGAGCTCGAGATTGATATCGACGGGCTCGTAGTGGTGGCCTTCGGAATCGACGATCTCGAAGTCCTCAGCCATGGGCAGAGTCTTCTCCTCCGTCGTGTTCTGGGCCCTAACGAAGACCCCGAACCAAGACTCATTGTTTTTCAGCTTCTCTCCGGCAGGCAGCCCGACCAGATAAGCCGAGTCTTCGCGATCTCCCGGATTGAGCTCGCGCGAGATCTGGACCTGGTACTTGAGCTCGCCGATGTCGATGTAAAGGCCTTCGGTCTCCCCCACCGTACGGACTTCGATCCTGTTCGATCCCGCGCAGCCGGCGGTGACGAGCGAAGTGGCGATGAGTGCGACGAGCAGGAAGGTGCGAAGAAGCGGGGTCATCGAGGAGGGATTCTAATGATCTCCAGACCAGGCCGGGCCTGACAAGCCGCCAATCGTCGCGCGCTCGCCGCGGCCCTTGCCTTCCTCAATGATGCCGGCAAGCCGCTTGAGCGACTTCCTGAGGTTGCGCTTGAGCGAGCCGCGATAGCCGAAGGAGCGGATGAAGCGATCCGAGACGAAGGGAACATCCATGTCAGCCGTGAGCGACACCTTCGTGCCGTCATGAACGGGATCGAGGCGCCACTCCCACCAGAGCTTGTCGCGGTTGAACTTGCCGCCGCGGCCGACGGCGAGCAGGCGATGAGGCGGTTGGACGGCGGCGAACGAGAGGTCCGCCCAGTCGAAGCGCTGAAACGGTGCCTTCAAGCGAAAGCGCGCGCCCGCGCCGGCGCCGTAGGACTCGATCCGGGTCAAGTGCCATTCCGTAAGGAAATGGTCCGTGAACTCGGGATGATTGGCGATGTCCGCGAGGTATTCGAAGATTCGCTCGCGGGGCGCCTCGATGGTTACAGAAACACTGACGGGTTCCACGACCCAGAAACCCTACCGCCGAGCCGGCTCGAGGGCAGTTACGCGGCGTCGCGCAGAACGCGAACCGCGCGTTCGTGCTCAGGAGAATGCATCAAAGCCGACCGGATCGGAGCGCTGTCGCGCCGCGGCCGACACAGCTCGCAGACGAGTTGCTCGGCGTCGCGTGCGCCGTAGAAGTGGATTCGCTCGCCGATCAACGGTGTGCGATGGCAGTGGTCGCAGCGCTCGCGCTGGGCAGAAGACGCGCCAAGACTGCGACGCAGCAGCGCTGTCTCGAGAACGGTCACGGGTCGAGCAAGGACGGGCATGGCAGCGTGCTTCGACGCAGCGCCAGCAGACCCTTCCCGATCGCCTTCGCGCGGTATACGATGAGCCGTCCCCATAGTCGCCACGGTGGCGCCCGCCCGAGGAGAAGCGTCGAAATGGAACTCCCAGCTTCCGCACCGGCGGACACCACGAGCGTGTTCGCGACCGTTCCTCTCGCTACTGAGGACCTTGGGCTTTCGGCAGACGAATCGGCCGCCCCCGTCCCAGCTTGGGTGGAAGACTCGCGCGCGGATATGTCCTCGCGCGGCAAGTTCTTGGCCTTCGAGGAGTCCGGCAGGCGCATCGTCGTGCCGCTGCGCTCCGGACGCAGCCGGATCGGCCGCTCCGTAGGCGCGCAGGTCCGCTTCGACGACTCGAGCGTGTCGCGCCGGCACGCCGTCATCGCGACCGACGAAACGGGCGTCAAGATCCTCGACGACCGCTCCCTCAATGGCGTCTACGTCAACCAGGAACGCGTGCAAACAGCTGTTCTGCGCGACGGGGATTGCATCGGAATCGGGCGGCACTTCCTTTGGTTCCTCGACAACGCCCTCGTTGGGCGGCCTCAGGAAGCACTCCCTGCCGTTGCCGATTCGGCTGGGCATTAGACCACTGCGGCGCAGCCTCAGGACGCGGCACCTGCCGTCGCCGGCGCAGCCGAGCGTCAGGCCGCCGCGGGAAAGCCGTAAGCGCGCGGCTCCGGCGGCGCTGGCTTGCCGGATTGCGGTGATATTGGCCGCCTTGGGTGTCGCCGGCTGCGGGACGGACCCAGGCACTTCGCGTGCGGCGGCTGAACCGGCGTTCTGGCCTTCCGCGGGAACGGAGCCCGCAGAGCGTTGGACGGATGCCGCGAAGCGACTTCCCGCCGGAGTGTTCATGACTGCGCGGCTGCGCGATCAGACCGAGTTGCGAGTCAAGCCACGCGGACGAGTCGTGCGGCGACTGGCGCGGCGTACGGAGTTCGGGTCGCCCCGCGTGCTTTCGGTCGTGCGGCGACGGGGGAATTGGTTGAAAGTGCTCGTCGCGGAACTTGACAACGGTCGGCGCGGCTGGGTGCGTGCCGACGCGGTGGCGCTTGGCTCAACGCGGTGGTCGCTGCACGTGGACCGCTCCGCTCGGCGGCTGGTCGTCAAGCGCGCCGGCCGCCGGCGGTGGAGCATCACTGTGGCCGTAGGCCGCCCGGCGAATCCCACCCCGCTGGGCCGTTTTGCCGTCACCGACAAGCTGAGCCCGAACCGCCCCGCGTCGCCGTACGGGTGCTGCATCCTCGCCTTGACCGGCCACCAGACCAAGCTCGTCCCGGGCTGGCCGGGCGGCGACCGCCTCGCCATCCATGCCACGCCGCAGACTTCGAGCATCGGCCAAGCTGCTTCGCTCGGCTGCCTGCGCGCTCATACGTCGTCGATGCGCAAGTTGATGAAGCTGGTGCCGGTGGGCTCGCCGGTGTTCATCCGGGCCTGACGGCCGCAACGATCCACGCCGACGCCTTGAGGACCTGGCCTCGGGCTGCGAGCGGTCTGCCGCTCTGCCACCCTGAGCCCGCATGGCTGCCATCGCCTTTGCCGCTGCGGCTTTCTTCACCGTCGGCCTGGTCCTTCGCCGGTGGGGCCTCGTGGCGCTGCCCGTAGCGGGATGGCCACTTGCCTATTTCGGTTCGACGCAGGGCTGGTGCTGTAACGGTTTGGTAGGAGCGGATTTGTGGTTCGTCGCTGCGATCGCACTGGCCTCAGGAGGCGCTGCGGCGGTCGGAGTGGTGCTCGGACGGCGCTGGTGGGGGCGGATCCAGGACGACTCCCCGCAGTCGGCCTGATGCCGGCGAAGCGATCACCGACCGGGGGTATGTCCATCCGACCCCGCTATCCGGAGTCAAACGGACACACGCGGCCTCATCCGGCCGATTACACCGGCCCACGCTCCACTTGAGCGCCCTCGTCGGCGAACGAGACACTGAGCACCGACGCCCAGCCCGCCGTTTCTCGCTCGATGCGTGCCCTTGCTTCCTCCAGGTGCGCAGAAGCGCACCACACCAGCACCGTCGGCCCTGCTCCGGAGATTGTGGCCCCCAGTGCCCCGAAGCTACGCGCGTTCGCCACCATTTCGGCAGACCGCGGATAGAGCGGGGAACGGTAGGGCTGATGCAGCCGGTCCTGAAGTCCTCGTGCGATCAGCTTCTGATCACTGGAGGCAACGCCAACTGTCAGCAGGCAGGCGCGGGAAATGTTGAACACCGCGTCGGGAAGCCGGACCTCCTTGGGCAGCGCCGCACGGGCGCGGCTGGTGGGAACGGGTTCTTCCGGAACGACCAGCAACGCCGCCAGCCCAGAAGGAGCCGGGATCTTCGCCGGCGGTCCATCGCCACAGATCACGAATCCGCCATACAGAGCCGCCGCCACGTTGTCGGGGTGACCCTCCATTTCCACCGCCGCGTCGAAGACGTCCCCATCGCCTCCGGTCAGCGCATCGGCGGCAAGCAATCCGGCGACGACGGCAGCGGCGCTCGATCCCAGCCCGCCGGACAACGGAATCGTCGACGAGACCGTGAAGCGGTACGTCGCGGCGCTTCGGATCACCTCGAAGGCGCGGACCAACAGGTTCGACCGGTCGCGCGGAACCCTCAAGTCCGTGCGCAACTCGAAGCTGCCGGCCGGTTCGACAAGGACTTGGAACTCCAGGGAAAGGGCGGCGGCCAGGACGTCGAAGCCCGGACCTAAGTTCGCCGAAGACGCCGGTACCCGCACGCGGACTGCTCCCGGCAACACGGTCATCCCACGGCCGCCGCCCGAACGAGCGATTCCGGGAAGCTCACCCGAGGACGGCCCGCTCGACCGCCTCGATGTCTGCAGGACACGGGACCACGGAGCCGGCCTGCGACAGCGCCGTCTGCGGGTCCTTCAATCCGTGGCCAGTCAACACGCAAACCACGCGCTCGGCTCCGTCGGCCCCGTACTTGAGCAGTCCGGCCACGCCTGAAGCGGACGCCGGCTCGCAGAACACGCCCTCGTGAGAAGCAAGAAAGCGGTATGCATCGAGGATCTCGTCGTCGGAAACCGCGCGAATACTGCCGTGCGAGGCGCGCATGGCGTCGATCGCTTCCTCCCAGCGCGCGGGATTGCCGATGCGGATTGCGCTCGCCACCGTCTCGGGATTGGCGACCGGCGCGCCGTCGACCAGTGGCGCGGCCCCGACGGCCTGCAAACCGAGCATCCGGGGCTTGACCCCGACTTCGGTGAAGCCCTTCCAGTAAGCAGTGATGTTGCCGGCGTTTCCAACCGGAATGCACAGGGCGTCGATCTCTCCGACCTCTTCGACGATCTCGAACGCGGCCGTCTTCTGACCTTCCAGCCGGAAGGCGTTGACGGAGTTCACCAGCGCGATGGGGTGCCGCTGCGTGAGCTCGCGGACCAGCGTGAGGGCTTGGTCGAAGTTGCCGGCCAGGGCCACCACGCGCGCTCCGTGCATCAGCGCCTGCGCAAGCTTGCCGGTGGCGATCTTGCCGTCGGGCACGATCACCGCGCCGGTCAGCCCGGCACGGGCGGCGTAGGCGGCAGCGCTCGCCGCCGTGTTGCCGGTGGAAGCGCAGATCACCGCTTCGGCGCCCTCGCGGACCGCAGCCGACACGGCACAGGTCATCCCGCGGTCTTTGAAGGAGCCGGTCGGATTTGCTCCTTCGATCTTCAACCACACTTCGGCCCCGACGCGCTCAGACAGCCGCTCAGCGGCGACAAGCGGCGTTGAGCCCTCTTCCAGCGAGACCACGGGGTCTCCCGGCCCAAAGGGCAGCCGGTCCCGGTAGCGCTCGATCAACCCACTCACATGAACTCCTCATCAATGACTCGAATCGCCCGCGGCCGCGATCGCATGAAGGGAAGCTGCGCGATGCGCTCCAAGCCGGCGTAGAAGCTTCGCTCGCCGATGGGGTGGAGCACCATGATCAGCCGGGCGTTCTCGCCCAGGCCGTGCTGCACTACCGAGCGAACCGATGCGCCGTGCTGTCCGAGCACGTCGGCGATCTGGGCCAGCACTCCGGGCCGGTCCTCGACTTCAAGGTGCAAGTAGAAGGCCGACACCACGTCGGCGACGATCGGCAAAGTCTCGATCGTCTCGGGCGTCGAGGCCGGGGGGATCATCGCCGAGATGACGTCGCCCAGCACCGCGCTGGCGGTCTGCGGGCCGCCCGCACCCGGACCCGAAAGCGTGATCTCGGTGATCGCCGGCGATTCGATCGTCACGGCGTTGAACGGGCCGTCCACGGAAGCCAGCGGATGACCGCCGTAGAGAAAGGCGGGATGAACGCGAACCGACAATCCGCCGTCGACCCGCTCGGCGGTGCCGATCAGCTTCAAGCCCAGTCCCAGCTCTTCGGCGTAGGCCATGTCGTCGGCCGTGATGTCCTCGATGCCCTCGTAGCGCACTTGGTCGAGGTTGACCGGCGACGAAAAGGCCAGCCGCGCGAGGATCGCCATCTTCGCGGCCGCATCCTTACCCGTGACGTCGTCGGTCGGGTCGGCTTCGGCGAAGCCGAGCTGCTGCGCCTGCTTCAGCGCCTCGGCGTAGGACGCGCCGGACTTTCGCATCTCCGTGAGGATGAAGTTCGTCGTGCCGTTGACGATGCCGTGGATGCGCTCGATGTAAGCGGCGGCCAGCGTCTCTTGCAGCACACGGACGACCGGCACGACGCCCGCCACCGCCCCCTCGAAGCGCAGCTGGACCCCGCTCTCACGCGCTTGCGCCCACAACTCCTCACCGTGCTGGGAAAGCAGCTGCTTGTTGGCGCTGACGACGTGCTTGCCGGCCCGCATCGACTTCAACACGTACTCGCGTGCAGGATTGATCCCGCCCATCAGCTCGACGACGAGGTCGGCCTTCTCGATCACCTCATCGAAGTCGCCGCCCTCGCGCGTGAGGACGCCGGAGATCTCCGGGCGCATCCCGGTGAGCGCGGCAACCGTGTCGGCTCGCTCGCCCAGCAGCTCGGCAAAGGCGCCGCCGACCGTTCCGCGACCCAGAAGACCGATGCGAAACGGTTGCGGCTGGCCGGCACGCGACTCCGGTACGTCCAAAGTGATGTCAGACATCGCGTCCCGTCAGGTCGTCGTAGGTCTCGCGCCGCACGACGACACGCGCCTGACCGGCGGAGCAGAAGATCACCGGAGGGCGCGGGACGGCGTTGTAGTTGCTGGCCAGCGAGAAGCAGTAAGCCCCGGTTACCGGCGTGACGAGGATGTCGCCGGGGCGCGGGTCGGCCAGCGGCACGTCGCGAAGCAACTCGTCGCCTGATTCGCAGTGCTTGCCGACGACCGTGCACAGCTCTCCCCCGGCTTGCATGCGGTCGGCGATAGCGGCCTCATACCGAGCGCCGTAGAGCATCGGACGCAGGTTGTCGCTCATCCCGCCGTCGACCGCGACCCACTTACGCCACTCCCCGCGCTTGACGGTTTCAACGGTGTAGAGAGTCACGGCAGCACTGGCCACAAGCGAGCGGCCAGGCTCGATCAGCATCTTCTTACCCGGGCCGGCGAGCTGGCGCAGAGCTTCTGCCTTCGCGCCGACGTACGCATCGACGCTGACGCTCGGGTCTTCGCGGGTGTAGGGGACGCCGAGCCCTCCACCGAGGTCGTAGTCCTCCATCTCGCCCAGCGGGGCGAGCGCTTCGGCTCCTGCCCGCCACGATCCGGTGTCGAAGAGTTGCGAGCCCAGATGGACGTGGACTCCGCCGGCATGCAGGCGATCGCTAGCGCGGATGCGCTCGAAGGCCGCGGCAGAGTCGGTCAAGCTCAAGCCGAACTTCACGTCGTCGTGACCGGTGGCGATCTTCGCGTGGGTATCGGTCTTGACGCCCGGCATCACGCGCACCAGCACGCGCTGGCGGTGGCCGACCGGCACCATCTGGTTCAACCGCTCGATGTCGTCGAAGGAGTCCACGACGATGGTTCCCACGCCGGCCTCGATGGCCGCTCGC
The DNA here is from genome assembly GCA_016781085.1 of Actinomycetota bacterium. GTDB lineage: Bacteria > Actinomycetota > Thermoleophilia > Solirubrobacterales > Solirubrobacteraceae > LC5-1. The sequence goes on along the minus strand of JADDQZ010000059.1, from coordinate 36,433 downwards.
AGCTCGGAAACGGATTTGGCGTTGCCGTGCATCTGGATACGTGCCGGATCAAAACCGGCTTTGAGCGCAAGGTGCAGCTCACCACCGGTGGAAACCAGGCAGCCGAGGCCTTCCTCGCTGAACACGCGAAGGACCGCAGTACACGCGAAGCTCTTGGCCGCGAAGAGGATCTCGCCGGGGCCGTCGTGATGCTCGGCGAGCGCGGCGACGTATTCGCGGGCGCGAGCACGGAGCGAGTCCTCGGCCACGACGTAGGCCGGCGTGCCGAACTCGCGCGCGAGCGCGACCGCATCACATCCGCCCACCAGCAAGCGGCCGTCCTCAATGGAGGATGCGTCGGGGTAGACGGAAAGCGTGGCGGAAGCCATGGGCGGGGGCATTATGCCTGGGTCCGCTCGAAATCCTTGG
>JADDQZ010000059.1:0-35912 GCA_016781085.1 Actinomycetota bacterium | reverse complement strand
CACAACCGCTGCCGCACCGAGGCCCCGCAGGCGATAGAGCCACGCCGCGCCACCGAGGATCATCGCCGCAGAAACGAACTGGGCAAGACTCAACCCGAGCAGGACGTCCTCGTTGCGCCGGATGAACTCGATCAAGAGGCGCTCGGTGCCGGCGAGTACGAGGTAGAGGGCAAACAGCCCTCCGGCGGGAAGTGCGTCACGCCGGCGCCATAGAATCCAGGCGACGGCGCTCATGGCCAGGAACTCGTACACCGGCGTCGGGTGCACTTGATCCGTGGTCGGCACCGTGCCGTTGGGATAAGCCATCGCCCACGGCAAATCAGACGGAACGCCATAGTCGCCGTCTCCCGCCAGCTGACAGCCGATGCGCCCGACCGCGTAGCCCAGCGCCAACGCCGGCGCCACAACGTCAGCCGTGAACAGCGCGGGAAGGCCGCGCCAGCGGCTCCACGACAGGACGGCGAGCGTGCCGCCCGCGAGCCCGCCGTACCACACGAGCCCCGTCCCGGAGAAGAGGTTGCCGAGGACGTCGCCTTCCAGCGACCGCCAGTTCTCTACCAGCCACCAGAGCTTCGCGCCCAGCACCCCGCCGACCAAGCCGGCCATCACCATCTCGTACGCAAGATCCTCGCGCCGTCCGAGTTCGACCAGCCGCCGCGCGACAACGCAGCCGGCGACGACGAAGGCGATTCCGACCATCAGGCCGAACGTGTACAGCGACAAGCCGAAGATGGAGATCTCGGGCAACAAAGCCCAACAAGCCTACGCGCCCGTTAGGTTGCGTAGCTGAAACCCGGCCGATCAGTGCGCCTTAGAGGTAGCCGCCCGGATTGACCGGCGAGCCGCTGATGCGGGTCTCGAAGTGCACGTGGTCGCCGAAGCAGCGGCCCGTGCAGCCGACGTAACCGATGACCTGGCCCTGCTCGACGGTCGCGCCCATAGAAGTGGCGTAACGGGACTGATGCGCGTAGCAAGTGGAAAGCGCACCGCTGTGCGCGATGCAGGTGTAGTTGCCGTAGCCGCCGGTCCACCCCAGCAGGACGACGCGGCCGGAAGCGGCCGCGCGCAGCGGGGTTCCGGACGGCACAGCGATGTCGACACCGGCGTGCAAGCGTCCCCAGCGCGGGCCGAAGGGCGAGACGATCGGACCGTTGACCGGCCAGATCAAGCCGCTGGACCCCGGCTTCACCGGACCGGCCGGAGCCGGTGCCGACGCCGCCGAGGCGAGCTGGGCGGTGACGCGCGCGGACGCCGCCTCGAGCTCGCTCAAGTCCCCTTCAAGATCGTGCCGATCTTCACGTGTGGAAGCCAGCAACTGCGCCTTGTCCGAGCGGGCGGCTTCGTAGGTACCCCGGCGTTGCACGAGCTTGCCCTTGATCGCGGCGACTTCGTCGCGGCGCTGCTCGACGACTTCGGTGACGTAGCGCTGACGCTCTTCCAGCTTGTCCAAACGCTCGGCGGTGCGCTTGGCGTCTTCCTTGGCGGCCACCACGTAAGTGATGATCCGCCGGTCCTGGTCGGACACGCGTTTCATGAACTCGGTGCGCTCGAGCAGGTCGGCATAGCCATCGGCTTCGAGCATCACCGAGACGTAATCGGGCTTGTCCGCCTTGTAGAGCTCGACGAGCCGAACCGCGAGTGCTTCGCGGCCCTTGGCGAGGCGGGCCCGCAGCCGCACGAGCCGCAGGCGTTCGGCACGCAGGCGCGCTTGGATGCTGGTCAGCTCGGTGCGCTTGGCGCTCAAATCGGCTTCCAAGCGGAACTGGCGTCGCTGAAGCGTGGTGATGTCGCCTTGCAGAACGTTGATCTTGCGCGACCACTTCGCGACGTCTGAAGACAGGACCTGCTCGCGCTGCTTCTTGGCCTTCACCTGGCTGCGCTTCTTGGAGATCTTGCTTTGCAAGCTCTCGGCGGAAGCATCACCTGAGTAAGAGAGTGCCGCGAACAAGGCAACCGCGAACAGGGTCGACGCGAGCGCGAGCATGCGGAAGGGCACGCGAACGATCATGCGGCCGCGGATGCTAGGGCGCCAAGACCCGTTCTTGCCCGAAAACGCCTCCGTTTATGTCACTTGCAAGGCGCTGTGCAATCAAGCAGCCGTCCAGGACGTGAAGGTTTCCAGCGCGAGACCGTCGCCGGACGCGCAGTTCCTCGACGCGTTCAGCGATGGCACCGCTTCAGCGCCTGGCAGCCACGGCTATTGACCCTCCCGCGCCATGTTCGAACAGACTGATTACGCAAGGTTAGTTTTTCACCCGAAAAGGCGAGCCAGCTGCCACAATGAAGGAGCCATGAATAGAGCTACTTCATTCGGCCGCGACACGGGCCTGCAGGTCCGGATGGTGGCCACCATGCTGCTTCTCGGACTCCTCTACAGCGCCTTGATCGCGGTGCTGATCAGCAGCGGCGCGCACGCGGTGACCGTGCTGATGTTCGCTGCCGTAATGGCAATGTTCCAACTCTTCGGGTCGGACAAGCTGGCGTTGCGCATGATGGGCGCACACGAGGTCTCGCCTGCTGAGGCCCCTGAACTGCACGCCATGATCGAGCGCCTCTGCATCCAAGCCGATCTCCCGAAGCCCAACATCGCGATCGCCGACACACGCATGCCGAACGCCTTCGCGCTCGGGCGCTCGCCCAAGAGCGCGACCGTGTGCGCCACGACCGGGATCATGGAGCTGCTTTCGCCGGCTGAGCTCGAGGGCGTGATGGCGCACGAGCTCACGCACGTCAAGAACCGCGACGTGGCCGTGATGACGCTCGCGGGCTTTTTTGCGACGATCGCCTCGTACATCGTGCAGTTCGGGTTCTTCTTCGGCGGCGGTGACGACGACGACGATAATCCGGCCTTTTTCGTCGTCTTCCTGGTGTCGCTGGTCGTCTACGCGGTGTCGTTCTTTCTGATGCAACTGCTGTCGCGCTACCGCGAGTTCTCAGCCGACCGGGGCGCGGCGATCATCACCGGCCGGCCAAGCGCGCTCGCATCGGCGCTCTACAAGATCTCTTCGGGCATGGAGCGGATCCCGCAGCGCGACCTGCGTGCCGCGGGTGAGATGTCGGCGTTCTTCATCTTCCCTCCGGGTGCCGGCAGGGCGCTCGGCAATATCTTTGCCACGCACCCGCCGATGGAAAAGCGGATCGAGGCGCTGCAGCGGCTTGAAAGCCAGCTACAGGCAACGGTCTAGGACACGCTGCCGCCGGTCATGGGACTCTTCGACATCCTCACCGGCGGCAGCCGCAAGCTCAAGCAACCAGCGCCCGATCGCCTGTTCGCCATGGCCACCGCTGCGGTGACGATGCAAACCCAGATGGGGCTGCAGAGCGCCGGTCGATCCGCGATCGTCTTTCAGCCGCTTGCTACGTCGGACTTCGACGAAGTGGTGTCGGAGATGGAGGAAGTCGTCAAGGGCACCGGCGCCGACGTCGGGACCGAAGTCGAGAAGTCCGACGATACGTTCGGCTACCGTTGGATGATTCTCGTCGACCCCGACTTCGAGGATCTCGTCGTCGGCATCAACGGCGTTTCCAGCGCCTTGATCGGCGGGGGCTACGGCGACCGCGTCTTGTGCGCGGTGTTCTCCTTCCGCGACTCCAGCGGGCGCCCTGTCTACTGGATCTACAACTACAAGCGTGGCGCGTTCTACCCCTTCTGCCCCATGGGATCCGGACAGCAGCGCGATACCGAGCGAGAATTGCGCGTCAAGGCGCAGATCGGCAGCGAACTGCCACTCGAAGCAGAGCTGGATCGCTGGTTCCCGCTCTGGGATACGCCGATCTAGAACCGCCTGGCGCATGCGGGTTTCGCGGCGCCGCGCTCGGGCATAGCACGCTCGTCACTTGCGCTTTGAAGTGACCGGGATCCCGGTCGATCACTCCAGACAGATGCGCGCCAACCGACGTCGACCTACACCGGACGAGCGCTACACGACGCTCTTGCTCACGGCGTGACGATTGCGGCAGTCGCCGCGTTGACCGGGTGGTTCGGTGGTGACGCCGGTTCTGATCGTCATCGCCGCGCTCTGCCTCGTTACGGCGGCGATCGTGGCATGACACGGCGGCGGTCGCGGCGCGGTTGCCCTGCTGGTGCTGCTCAATAGCGGTCGCCGAGTGGAACGTGACCTACGTCATAGAGATAGCCGTGGCCGGCTTGGAGGCGAAGCTGTTCTGGGCCAAGGCGCAGTACATCGGGATCTTGAGACCGCGCCCTTGGCGGTTCTCGCGTTCTCCGCCGTCTGCAGCGGGCGCTGGCTGGCATTGGCTGACTCATGCTCGATTGGGGGTGCGCTGTCGGTCATACCGCTTGCCACCTTGCTCCTTCGCTGGACCAACGAGACACACGGTCTTGTCTGGAAGGCCGTGGGTCCCGGCGCGGACGCAGTACGCCCCTTGCGCTCGCGCATGGCGGCGCTCCCGGGCCTATGAAGCGCAAGCAGTCGAGCTCTCGGGTTCCGGTCGACTGATCCTGTTTCATGACGTCACAGACCGAGAGCGATTGCAAGCGCATCTCGCGGCGCAAGCCGCTACCGACGATCCACCGAACTCGCGAACCGGCGCTCTTTCGTGGAACGCATCCGGGTCGCCATCGCCGAGACCTCACGTGGACGAGGAAAGCTCGCAGTCCTGTTCGTCCGTCGACCTTGACCCCTTCAAGTTCGTCAACGACACCTACGGCCATGCATCCGGGAACGACGTCCTAAATCACCGTCGCCAGGCGGCTCGAACGATGCGTGCGGCCCGGGGACACCGTGGCGCGGCGGTGGCTTCGGCGTTCTCCTGCCGCTCCACATCGATCCCGATTCCTACGTCCTGTCCGGCAGCGTAGGCATCCACGTCACCACCGGAGAAGTAGCCACCGCGGAATCGCTGATCAGCTCTGCCGACCCCGCCATGTACACGGTCAAACGGCGGCCCCCGTCGCGTCGCCTATAAGCGGCGCCGAACGGGCTTCGGTGACACGGCGCCATCCTCACTTGCGACGCTCGCGGGCCATCTCACGCGCGAAGAACGACCGCGAAGGCGATGGGCTGGGAGCGACTGGCGCGCTCCCAACGCATCTTGTCCTACTCCGGAATCAAGCCTTCGCCCGAGAAGCCGTGCGACGCTTCTTCAAACGTCACGTCTGATGGCGGCAGGATCACGTCGGACTCCACGAGCGCGTCCTCCCCAACCAGCTCGCCGTCGCTCTGCACCAGCTCGATCATCTGGCCGAATAGTTCGCGGAAACGCTCCTCGTCGCCGGCCTCCACCGCCGCCACGACCTGATTGTCGAGATCGTTGAGCCGGGCGGCATCGTCGTCGGGCAGCTTGTACTGATCTTCCGTCGCGATGCGAACGATCACGCCGACCGCTCCTGCCCGCCAGCCGGATCGCCGGCACCTAGCTCGCCGGCGGGCGCTGAAGAGCCTTGACCGATCTCGGCCTTCAGCCGGGCCAGATCGTCGTCGACGCCGCTTTGAGACGTCAGCTCGTGCAGCTGACGATCGATGTCGTCGCCGCCGCCCGTGAGCGTGAGGTTGTCGTCGAAAGCGCCCGAGGCTTCGAGTTCTTCCATCGCTCCCGCGCGCGCCCGCATGCCCTCGGTCTTGTCCATCGCCCGCTGCATCGCGAGGCCGACATCCGCCATCTCCTCGCCGACGCCGGTCGCCGCTTCAGAGATCTTGACTTGCGCCTCCGCAGCCGAGTACTGCGCCTTGATGACTTCCTTCTTGGTGCGGAAGGACTCGATCTTTCCGCGCATCTTCTGCTCGCGGTCGACGAGCATCTGCTGCTGGTGCTCGAGTTCGGCGACTTGGGAGTCCAGCGACCGCAGCTCGTCTTGAGCGAATTGCTTGCGCTCGAGCGCCAGGCGAGCGAGATCCTCACGACCCGCTGCCAGCGCCTGACGGGCTTGGGTGTCGAGCTTGACTACCTGCTGCTCCAGCTTCTGCTGCTGCAGTTGCAGCCGCTTTTTCGAGGTGACGACGTCGGCGATGCCCTTTTTGACGTTCTGCAAGAGCTCGGTTTGACGCTGGTAGGAGTACTCCAGCGTCTCAGACGGATCTTCCGCCTTGTCGAGCATCTTGCTGATCTTCGACTTGATCACCGTCGACATTCGCCCGCTCATGCCGGCCACGGGGTTCGTCTCCTTGGAAGTTGGGTGGGAATCAGGGAATCTACCCGCGCACGAGCCGACCGACGCGGATTTCCGCATCCCGGCTACGTTGTAGGCGCGTGTCGCAATCAAGAACCTTCTTGGCCTCGCTGTTCATGGCTGCCTGCGTGCTCGCGGGTTGCGGCGCGCAAGAAGAGCAGCCTCCCGGCCAGGCTACGGCACCCCGCCAGCCTGTCCTGGGGCAGCGCGCCGACGACGAGAACGCGCCCACCACGCTGGGCTTTCCGAGTTTCGCCACCAAGAACACCACGCGCATCGGCGGCGCCGACCCGATCGCCGACGCCGCTGGTGTGGCGCTCGCCGTCCACCCTTCCCGCTCGCCGCAGACGCGGCCTGCCGCGGTGGCACTGGTGGACATCGACAACTGGCAGGCCGCCATCTCCGCGGCCCAGCTCGCCGCCGACCCGATCGGCGCACCCGTCCTGTTCTCCGCTGGGGATCAGATCCCGCCGGCAACTCAGAGCGCCCTGCGCGAACTTCAACCCGCGGGGGCGCCGACCGCGCGTAACGCCCGGGTCTTCCGCATCGCCACACCAGCGCAACCCGAGCGGTTGCGGGCGGCCAACATCGAGGGAAGCACTCCCGCCGCCATCGCGCTGGCCATCGACCGCTTGCACACCAGCGCCGCCGGCGGAGCCAGCCGCACGGTGATCGTCGCCTCTTCCGAAGATCCCAAATACGCCATGCCGGCAGCCGGCTGGGCGGCGAAGACGGGCGACCCCGTCTTGTGGACCGGCCGCGAGACGGTTCCAAAAGAAACCGTGGAAGCGATCCGTTCGCGCAAGAAGCCGCGCATCTACGTGCTCGGACCTGAGCGCGTGGTTTCCAAGGCCGCCGTGACCCGGCTGGAAAAGCTCGGCGACGTCACCCGCATCGAAGGCGAGAACGCCATCCGCACGGCTATCGCCTTCGCGCGCTTCTCCGACGGGGACTTCGGTTGGAACGTGGTCGACCCCGGACACGGGCTGGTTTTCGCCTCGCTGCGCCGCCCGGCCGACGCGGCCGCCGCCGCGCCGCTGTCGAGCACGGGCACCTACGGGCCGCTGCTCCTGCTCGACATCCCCACAGCGCTGCCGCAAGTCGTGCAGGACTACCTCCTCGACATCCAGCCCGGCTACGAAACCGATCCAGTGCGCGGCGTTTACAATCACGGCTGGCTGATCGGTGACGAGACGGCAATCACCGTCGACGTGCAATCGCGCATCGACGCCCTGCTCGAGATCGAACCCGTCGACACCTCCTCCTGACTCTTATGGCCGAAGCCGAACAACCACGCCGTCTGCGCCCCGACCATCAGGTCTCAGTCGAAGACGTCCGCCAGCTGATGGGTGCTTCGACTCCCCATTTCGCCTTGCATATCCGCAACCGGATGCGCAAGCTCATCCGGGGCCTGCCGGCCGAGCACCCGGCGCGCGTTCTCGCCGAGCAGGAGATCGTACGGCTCGACGCCCTCGCGATGACCGGCGAAGCGCGCGGCGAGGGTCCTCAGCCAGGACAGCGCTCGCTTCCGAGCGTCGACCCGGCCGCGGCGCCACTGCTCGAAGACGCGACTCCGCACCACTAGGCCCATCGCAGACGGGTCGCGCCGGACCCGTACTTATGCTGAGACGCGATGGTGGCCGGTCGATGAGCAATTCCGCTGCACGCCCGGCGGGTATCCCGGGATCCGTACTGACCGGGCCCTGGCCCGTCGGTCAGTACGCCGCCGCCATGCGCGAGCGACTGCGCGGCTTCGCGCGCGTCCAGCTCTTCGGCGAGCTGGTCAACTTCAAGCTGGGGCAAGCCAAGGTGTGGTTCGAGCTGCGCGATGGCGCCGGGGCGCTGCCATGCTCGATGTGGCGGCGTGAGTGGGAAGCCAGCGAGGCCGCGACCATGACTGACGGCGCGATGGTCGTCGTGGCCGGCGGGTGCGACTTCTATCCCGGGTCGAGCACTTCTTCGCCTTCCTTCACGTTCGCCGTGTCGGAAGTCCGGCTGGCGGGCGAAGGCGAGTTGTTGGCCCAGATCGAGCGGCTGCGGCGCCGTTTGGTCGCGGAGGGCTTGTGCGAGCTACAAGCCGCGTTGCCACGCCCAGGGCTGCCCAAGACAATCGGTGTTGTCTGCGGAGAGCACGGCAAAGCGCGCGACGACGTCGTTGCCGGATTGAAGCGACGCGGCTGGGCGGGGCGCCTGGTGTGGGCGTTCGCTCCGGTGCAGGACCGCCATGCCGCTCCGGCCATCGGCCGCGCATTGCAAGACCTTGCCGCCTGTGCCGAAGCCGACGTGGTCATCGTCGCGCGCGGTGGCGGCTCGCTCGCGGATCTACTCGCCTTCTGCGACGAGACGCTGTGCCGGACGGTCGCGCTCCTGCGCATCCCGGTGATTGCTTCGGTCGGACACCACACCGACCGAACGCTCATCGACGATGTCGCAGCGATCTCTTGCTCCACTCCGACACACGCCGCCGAAGCGGCGGTGTCCGTGGATTGCGCGGCGGCACGGGCGCAACTGCACGATCAAGCCGGCCGCCTCGAGCGCCAGGGTCGCCGCGCCGTCCTCGATCGCGCGCGCAGCCTGGCCGGCGCGGCGAGGGCACCCGCCGAGCACGCGCAGCGTCACCGCGATCGACTCCGTCGGCAACTCGCACAGCTCCAAGGAGGCGCGCAATTCGCGGCTGCCGGTGCCCGGCGTGAACACGTGCATCGTGCGCAAGCCGTGGCCAGGGCGGGTCTGTTCACTCGCGCCTGGCTTGCCGAAGATCGCGCGGGGTTGGCGCGGCGGACGGCGGGACTCGAGCGGACCTCGCACTTGCTCATCTCCCGGCGGCACGAGGCAATTGTGGCCGCGGGGCTCGCCGTCGACGCCCACGACCCACAACGTACGCTTGAACGCGGCTACGCACTGGTCGAGGACCCTCAGGGCGAGCCGGTTATCTCCGCCGCCGCGGCTCGTACGCTGGAAGGCATGAGGGTGCGCCTGCACGACGGATCGATCGACGTGCGGCGGCTGGAGTCACGATGAGCGCCGAGCCGCTGTCTCGCAGCTTGGGCGACACGACGTACGAATCAGCCAGCGGCCGGCTGGACGCGATAGTGCGGCGGCTCGACTCGGGCGAAGCTGGACTGCGGGAAACGCTCGAGCTCTGTCAGGAAGCCAAACAGCTCGTGGAATTCTGCGCGGGCGAACTCGACGCGGTGGGCAAGGGCCTGGAGGAATTGCGCTTGGACGAGCTGGTCAGCCGCCTCGACGGCGCTCGCCCCGCGCCCTGACGCGGTCGTTTCCGGTGCGCTTCGGCCTGTTCTACGAGCATCAACTTCCCCGCCCTTGGAAGGCGGAATCCGAGCACGACCTTCTTCACGACGCCCTTGCACAGGTCGCCTTGGCCGACCGGCTGGGATTCGACTACGCGTGGGCGGTCGAGCACCACTTCCTCGAGGAGTACTCTCACTCTTCGGCTCCGGAAGTGTTCCTCGGAGCGGCGAGCCAGCGCACGCAACGGATCCGGCTTGGTCACGGCATCGTGGCGCTGCCGCAGCAGGTCAACCATCCCGCCCGGGTAGCCGAACGCGTAGCCACACTCGACCTGCTCGCGAAAGGGCGGGTTGACTTTGGCACGGGCGAATCTTCGTCCGCGGCGGAGCTCGGGGGTTTCGGCGTGCGGCGAAGCGCCAAGCGCGAACAGTGGTTGGATGCGCTCGACGCCATCACGCGCATGTTCGTCGAAGAGCCGTTTGCGGGATGGGACTCGCCGTGGCTGCGAATGCCCCCGCGCAACGTCGTGCCCAAGCCCTTGCAGAAGCCGCACCCGCCGCTCTGGGTAGCGTGCTCGCAACGAGACACCATTCACCTGGCAGCGCGCAATGGGCTCGGGGCGCTGTCGTTCTCCTTCGCCGAACCGGAGCAAGCCGCCCGCTGGGTCCGCGAGTACTACGAGCTGATCGCATCAGAGGAGTGCCAGCCGGCGGGCTTTGCCGTCAACGCCAACGTCGCGGTCGTACTGCCGATGATGTGTCATCGCGACGAGCGAACGGCGATCGAGCGCGGCGCGCCCGGAGCGGCATTCTTCGCGCATGCTCTAAGCCATTACTACGGCTTGAACCCACACGCGCCCGGACGCACCGATATCGGCGCTCGGTTCGCCGAGCAACGGGAGCGCCGGCAACACTCAGGCACCACTCAAGACAACTCCACTCGAGCGCTGTCTCGCAGGATCATCGAAGCCGGCACCGGGTCTATGCGTGGAGCGATCGGCACGCCTGGCCAAGTCCGCGAGCTGCTGCACGGCTACGCCGATGCGGGCGTCGACCAGGTGATCTTCGTCATGCAGGCGGGCGCCACTCGCCACGAGCACATCTGCGAGTCGATGGAGCTGTTCGCGGCCGAAGTGATGCCGGCGTTCGCCACTGACCGAGCGCGGCACGAAGCTGCCAAGGCGCAGCGGCTAGCGCCCGCGGTGACAGCCGCGCTCGCTCGCCGCTCGCCTCCTCGTTGCCCGGTCGGCGGCTACCGGATCGACGAGCGGGCGGAGATCGCCACTCTGGACCCGACCGAACCGGGCGCCCGCCCCAAACTGGGGGCGCACCTCGCCACAAGGGCGTCGCGCCGGACTTCCCGGCTCGCGCGCGGCTTGCCGTCTGAGCTGACGAGGCACCTATCGGATCGGCAACTCGAGGGTCTCGTTGCCCGACCTGGTGCCCAGCGGGCGCTGCTTTCGCTCCTAACGCAGAAGCTGCGCCCAGAGCGCGCCCGTGACTTCGACGCCCGAGTCAAGTGGAGACTCACGCTCAGCGACGGAGCACATCGCGACTGGACGCTGTGCATCCGCGACGGGCGAGCCGAGCTGCATCCGGGGACTCGCGCGGAACCGACGATGGCGATCAGCGTCCCGGCCGTCCTGCTCGCCAGGGTTGCGAGCGGAGAGCTGAATCCGGTGACGCTGGCGGAATCGCCGGCCATCGAAGTCGACGGAGACCTCACGCGGTTGCCGCGACTCGCGTATGTCCTAGGCGCGCCGAGCCCCTTCTGACTGTTGGCCTGACCGCGCGGTTTTCACTTCCCTAGCAGTGGGCAAGGCGACCGCCATGCCCACCGCAATCATCACCGGCGCCAACGCCGGGATCGGTAAAGCCACGGCCGTCGCCTTCGCGGCGCGCGGCTACGACGTCGGCTTGACCTGGCATTCCGACCAGCAGGGTCTCGACGACACCATCGAGGAGTGCCGCGGCCACGGAGTGACGGCGCAAGCGGTTCATATGGACCTCGATACCGAAGACCCGCACGAGCTCCCCGAACGTGTCGCCGTCCTGGACGAGCTGATCGACCGGCTCGGCGGCGTCGACGTGTTCGTCAACAATGCCGGCGCCGGACACGACGACCCCGTACTCGAACTCGACCTCCCCCGCTTCCTGCGCGTTCTCAACCTAGACCTCGTCGGTGCCTTCCTGTGCATGCAGAAGGCGGCGCGGCGCATGGCCGACCAGGGACGCGGCGGACGAGTGATCGCGGTTACGTCCGTCCACGAGCACGTGCCGCTGGAAGGATCCACTGCATACGTGACCGCCAAGCACGGCCTTGGCGGCGTGGTCAAGAGCATGGCGCTCGAGCTGGCCGGCCGGGGGATCACCGTCAACGCGGTCGCCCCGGGTGAGATCGCCACGAAGATGACGGGCCAGGAAGACGAGGATCCTGCGGGCACAGAGCGCGCCGGCGTGCCAGCCGGGCGTCCGGGCCGCGCCAGCGAGATAGCGTCCGCGATCACTTGGCTCGCCGAGCCAGAAGCGCGCTACGCCAACGGGCAGTCCTTCGTCATCGACGGCGGCATGCTGTTGATGAGCGCCATGGCGAATCAGCTGGCGAGCTGAGGCAACGCGCCAACACTCCGGCGAGCGCAAATCTTTAGCTCTTGTTCAGGAACGCGGGGAAGCCTAGAACTAGCGACGACTTCCCCTCATCGCCTTAAGACCCGCAAGGAGTTCCCCCTCCTGCGGGTCCTTCCCCTCAGCTAGACACTTCGCGGCCGGCTCGCTCCCCTGAGCCGGCCGCGTCGTGTTCAGCGGTAGATCCTCCCCAGGATCTCCCTCCCCCGGCCTGCGATGGCCGATGAGACGGCAAACGTACCGCGGAACGCAGACGCTTGCAATCCCGCCGCCAATGTTTTGCAGTGGACGGGCGCGCCGACCGCGACGGTCTAATGTCGACTCGCTCTTGACAATGGTGGTTTGCGGCCGATCTATGGGGCATGACGACTCATATCGTTGCCAGCGCAAGCAAGAGCGCCGCTGCGGACAACCGTGTCGTCTGTGGCCGCCATGAACAGGGCGACGCGACCGCCGTCGCGCCGGCACGCGACGAATGCTTCTTCGGTTGCCTGAGTCACCGCTCGCGGAAATCTTCCCCATGCGCCTGATCGACCCGTACACGCCTGTCGCCGAACCGACGCGCCTGCCGCGGCGTCCCGAGCGCGATGCCGCGGGTTACGCCGCCATCTCCGACTACGCATTTCTGTCTGACTGCCGTTCTTCGGCGCTTGTCTCTTCCGACGGCGTGGTCGAGTGGCTCTGCTGGCCGCGCTTTGATTCACCGGCCCTCTTCGCTTCGATTCTCGACTCGCGGCAAGGCGGAAGCTGGTGTATCCGGCCGGTCGGCACTTTTGAATCGACGCGCCGGTATCTACCGCACACCAATGTCGTTGAGACGACCTTCCACACGCAAACCGGCACCGTTCGCCTAACCGACTGGATGCACGCGGGTTCTCGGCAGGCGCTGTGCCGCCGCTTGGAAGGCCTTCAAGGCAGCGTCGAGCTCGAGCTGCTCTGCGATCCGCGACCGAACTTCAATCTCCACGGGCCGCTGGACTGGCAGCAGCGGTTGGGCTGGCTCGTCATCGATCTGCCCGACGGCGACCGGCTTGTGGCCGACGGCGTAGTCGCCGGAATCGAGCATCGCACGGTTTGGGCCGGTGAAGCCCACGACTTCTCGCTCGGCCTCAACCGGCCCGGTCCCTCCGATCTGCCCGCATCGTTGGTCCGCACGGTGCGGCGCTGGCAGCGCTGGACGACGGATCTCAGACTTCCCGCCGAGCACGCGCAACTCGTGGAGCGCTCAGCGCTAGTGCTCAAAGGCCTGCAATACGAGCCGACGGGCGCCATCGTCGCCGCCCCAACGACGTCGCTGCCAGAGTGCCTCGGCGGCACCCGAAACTGGGACTATCGCTACTCCTGGCTGCGTGACGCCACGCTGACGCTCGGCGCTCTATCGGAAGTCGGCAAGCACCACGAGGCTGAATCGTGGCTCGACTGGTTGAAGATGATCACGCTCTCGACGGGCGTCGAGGATCTCCAGATCATGTACGGGATCGGCGGCGAGTCCGAGCTGCCCGAATCGCAACTCGACCACCTCGACGGCCACAAGGGCTCGCGTCCCGTCCGCGTTGGAAACGACGCCGCCGCGCAGCGCCAGATCGACACCTACGGCGAGCTCGCCGACGCCATCTGGACCGTCCGCCGCAACAGCGGGGACCGACTCAACCAGCACCGCTGGCGACTGATCCGCGCGCTCGCCAACCGCGCGCAGCGCGAGTGGCGCGAGCCGGATGAAGGAATCTGGGAGGTGCGCGGAGATCCGCAGCACTTCGTTTACTCCAAAGTCATGTGCTGGGTTGCGCTCGACCGCGCGGTACGGCTGGCCGAGCTCGACGGCTTCACCGATCCCGCGCTAGAGGGATGGGACCGGGACCGAGACGAGATCCACGCCCAGGTGCTCGACCGCGGCTATGACCACGAGCTTGGCGCCTTCACCCAGTACTACGGCTCTGGATCGCTGGACGCTTCGAACCTCACGCTCGCGTCAGTCGGCTTCATTGCCGCTGACGACCCGCGCTTCGTAGGCACCGTTCGCGCCACGCAACAGCACTTGACTCGCGGCGGACTCGTCGACCGGTATCACGTGCAAGACACCGATGACGGCTTTTCCGGTCAGGAGGAAGGCACTTTCAGCATCTGCTCGCTGTGGCTGGCAAGTGCACTAATCGCGATCGGTGACCGCGCGGGAGCGCAGGAAGTCTTCGACCGGGTCTGGGGCTGTGCCAACGATCTCGGGTTGCTTGCCGAAGAGCTGACTCCCGACGGCCAACAACTCGGCAACTACCCTCAGGCGTTCACGCACATCGCGCTGATCGTCTGTGCTTTCGCCTTGGCCGACGCGGGCGACGCCGCTGCCTGAGCGAGGGGGGCGGCGCGGAGCCGCCCCCGCGGGCGCCGAGCCGCCTCAGGGTGCAGGACGCACCGGAAGCTTTGCCGCTGCCTATTGCTGCGGCCGCGCGACGACTGCGCCGGCGTCCAGCGCCGGACCGCGCTCCCGCACCCGGATCGCCTCAATCCGGTTCTCGCGCACGGACTCCACGCGGATCGAGAATCCGTCGCAGTTGACAGTGTCTCCGCGCTTGGGCAGCCGGCCGAGCTCGCCGAAGACGAAGCCGCCGACCGAGTTGTAGGCATCTGAATCGATCGGCAGGCCCAACCCGTAGTCGACGAGGTCAGAAATCGCGACGTGACCGCGCACGAACCAGTCGCCGTTGGGCAGCCGGCGGACGGCGCCGCCGAGTGGGTCTGTCTCGTCGACGATCTCGCCGACGACTTCCTCGACGATGTCTTCGACGGTCACGATGCCGGCGGTGCGGCCGTACTCGTCCACGACGATGGCCATCGATGCCCGCTGGCGCTGTAGATCTGTCAGCAAGTCGTCCAGCGGCTTGGTTTCGGGGACGATCGGGACTTCGCGCACGAGCGACTCAACCGACGCGTCCGGCCCTTCGCGCATCATCTGCTCCACCAGCGCATTGGAATGCACCATTCCGCGCACGTGGTCGTTGGAGTGATCCTCGGTCACGACAAGCCGCGTGTGGCCTGAAGCTACGCATCGCCGCAGCGCGGTTTCGACGTTTTCGGTCAGATCCACCATCACCACCGCCGGCGCCGGAGTCATGACTTGGCGCGCCTCCTGCTCATGAAGGTGAAAGACGCCGGTCAACATCGTCGCTTCACCGGGATCGAGCTTGCCGCCGCTCAGCGACTGCTGGATGAGGACTTTGAGCTCTTCGGGCGTCTCACCGTCGTCTAAATCCCCGGCCGTCTTGACCCCCATCAGACGCAAAGCGGCGTTGGACACGGCATTGAGGACCGCGATGAACGGGTGGAAGATGCGCGTGAAGATGAACAATGGCCGCGCGATGATGCGCGCGGCGCGCTCCGAATGCTGGATCGCCCAGATCTTCGGGATCTGCTCCCCGAGCGTTATGTGCAGCGAGGTGGTGATCAGGAACGCAGTGGCTATGGAGATCGCCAGCGTTACGCCGTGGTCCAAGCGCTCGCCGATGGAACGCTCGATCAAGGTCGCAATGGCCGGCTCACCGAGAAAGCCGATTCCCAGCGAAGTCAGCGTGATGCCGAGCTGACAAGCCGAGAGGTAGCGCGACATGTCGTCGAGCAGCCGCATCGCGGTTTGCGCCCCGCGGCGCCCTTCGGCGGCCTCTTTTTCGAGGTGCGCACGGCGCACGCGCACGAGCGCGAACTCCGCGGCCACGAAGTAGCCGTTGAGCAGCACCAGAACGATGACGGCCACCAGCAACAGCGCCGTCATGAAAGGCTCCGGGGGCGCGCCGAAAGCGCGCCGTTACTTCGTGAGGAGTCGTCGTCGTTCATCAAGGCGACTGCGGCGCACAGTAGCACCAAGGTCCTACCTGCAATGCGCCCAGCCACAGTTTCCGGTCGGCGACGTCTTTACACGACGGTCGCCCCCGACGCCGCGACCTTCTATTGCGCTGCCATCCTGTGGGCCGTATGCGCATCGCTTCGTTGTCACCGGCTTCCACGGAGATGTTGTTCGCCCTAGGCCACGGCGACGACATCGTCGCCGTTTCGCACGCCTGTGACTTCCCCGTGTCCGCCCAGGATCTCCCGCGAGTCACCTACCCGGTGCTGCCTGAGGGTCTCGAAGCGGCGGAGATCGATGACGCCGTCCGGGCGTTGACCGAGGCCGGGCGCGGGTTGTACGGTCTCGACGGTGACCGCCTGCGCGCGCTGGCACCGGAGTTGATCGTCACGCGCGGGTCGATGACGGCCGCCGGGGTGAGCGAGGAGGAGCTCCAGGCGCTGTTGACCCGCATGGATCCCCGGCCGGAAGTGATCATCCTTGACCCCACGACGATCGGAGAAGTCCTCGGCGATGTCCGCACACTGGCGTCGGCTACGGACTCCAAAGACGCCGCGGTGGACTTGATCCGTGACGCCGCCGATCGCATCGACCGCGTCCGCGTCACCGCCCGCGGCGCACGGCGCGTGCGCGTGGCGGCGCTGGAGTGGCTTGACCCGATTCGCGCAGCCGGCTTGTGGACTCCTCAGCTGATCGAATACGCCGGCGGCGATGACGTCCTCGGCTTCGCCGGCGAGCAGTCCGAACCAACTTCTTGGGAGGAGCTCACCGCGATGCAGCCCGAAGTCGTAGTCGTCATGCTGCGCGACAGCGACGCCGAGCAAGGACTCGACGAAGCCGAGGCGTTCGCCGATGAGCTCGCCGCGACCGGCGCTCGCCGCGTGGTGGCGGTGGATTCCGCGGCCTTGTTCTCGCGACCTGGGGCACGCTTGGTGTCGGGGCTCGAGCTCGTCGCCCACGTATTGCATCCCGATCGCTTTCCCGACGCCGCGGCGCCGGTTTTGGAGGTACTTCTGTGAGCATCATGGCCGAGCATTCCGAAGTCATGCCCGTCGCCGCCGACGTCTGCTTTGACACGGTCACCGCTTTTGAGAGCTACCCCACGTGGATGCAGGCGTTCAAAGACGTCACTGTCCTCGAGCGGGCCGGAGACACGGTCACCGTCGAGTTCCGTGTCGACGCCAAGCTCCGCGAAGTTCGCTACGTGCTGCGCCACAAGCTCGAACGCTCGCACCGGATCAGCTGGGATTACGTCGAGGGCGACGCCAAAGACGTCGACGGCCAATGGCTGTTCGAAGATCTCGGCAACCAGTCGACGCGCTGCACCTATCGCGTGTCATTCGACGTCGGTGGGTTTGTGCCGGGTTCCGTCAAGAAGGCACTCGCCGAACAAGCCGTCCGCTCGTCGCTGGACGCGTTGCGTTCCCGGCTCACCGGCTGAGTGGCGTCTGACGGTCTGCCCGTCCGGCCCCGAGCTCGGTATCCCGGCTGGGGCCGTCTCAGGATCCTAAGAAGACGGCGATCGCAGCCGTCAGCTCTGCGCGCTCCGCAAGAGACGCCCAGACGCTTCCGGCCACCGACACCGCACCAACGGCCGCGCAGACAGCTGCCGTCGGCCATGGCGAGCGGACTCGCGCGATGCGCTCGATGGCGAGAGCGGCCAGTCCGCCGCCGACCAAGCCCCCAAGATGCCCACCGATCGATATGCCTGGCAACAGAAACGATAAGCCCAGGTTGAGCAGGAGCACCATTCCGATGCCGGTTTGCATCGGATCGATACCCCGGGCGCGCTGCATCACGAACGCCGCGCCCATAAGTCCGAATACCGCTCCGGACGCACCGACCGTATGATCGGTCGGGTTGAGCAGCAGGGCTCCGAACGAGCCCGCCAGCAGAGAGGCGAGGTAAAGCGAAAGGAAGCGGACATGCCCCAGGGACGGCTCGAGCATGGTTCCGAGCCAGTACAGGATGTACATGTTGAAGCCGATGTGCAGCAGGCCCCCGTGCAGGAAGCCGCCGGTGATCAGACGCCAGTATTCGCCTTCAGCGACGCCGTAGGGACCCTGGGCGTCGACCCCGATACCGATCAACGCCCCTTGGCGCTGAACAACGCCACCGCCGCCGAGTGAGGCGCTCAACACCGAGTCCGCGATGAACGCCATCACGCAGAGTGCAATCAAGACATAAGTCACCCTCGGCTCGGCCTGCAACGACGCCAGCGTGTGGATTTTCGTCTTTTGCTTCGCGCACTCCGGGCAGCGCATCCCGACCGACGTGGCCGTCATGCAATCCGTGCAGATGGGATTCGCGCAGTTCGAGCACGAGACGCCGGTCTCATGCGCGGGGTGGCGGTAGCACGTAGCCATGGGAAAAGCGACGCTAGCAGCGCTTCACAGCGCTGCTACGCCGAGGTTGGAACCAGCAGAAGCGGCTTGCTGGTGGGATTAGGAGAGCCGCCCGGGGGCTCATCTGAGACAAGCACCGCCTCGACTCCCCCTACGCCTCCGCGGATCGCGGCCGTGGCTGACCCGTTTTTGCGCGGCATGAACAGGGCATCCGTCGGCCGCGGTTTTGAGTTCGGCCGCTTGAGCCACACCTGATAGACGCGGCCTTTGGGTGGCTGAGGTAGACGCTCGGCTACGAGCATCGCGCCGTCGCTGCTCAGCTGCAGGCGAACATCGGCATTGGGCGCACGAGCGACATCCATGACCTTCCCGGCCACTATGCGCGACTGCGGTGGTTCATCTGGAGAGCGATTCGTGCTGAACACCGCCCCCGAGACCGCGCCGAGCGCCAGGATCAAGAGGGTCGCTGCCAAAGCAAACGCCGGTGAGAGTTCCTGCAGGCCGAAGCGCTCACGCCACGAAACGCGTTTAACGCGCGCCGGCTGCGGGCGGTCGGCTGCCGGCCCGGCAGCGCGCAGGATTTCGGCTTCCCGTTCGACGGTGTCCATGATCACCCTGCCGAGTTCACGTGGCGGCGCCAATGGGGGAGCGGCGAGCGCCAGCGCTTCGAGCGGGCGACGCAGCGCGTCAGCCTCGTCTCGACACGCCGGACAACCAGCCATGTGCTGCTCGAACGAGATCTTCTCGCCGGGCTCGACGGCTCCGAGCACGTACGGGGCGACGAAGTCCTGCCAGTTGGAGTGGCCGGGTCCGGCGGCGCTCATCGAACCATCCCCTGCTGATCAAGCTGATAGCGAAGCTTTTCGAGGCCTAGCCGCATTCGCCCCTTGATGGTTCCGACAGGGGTTTGCAGCATGTCGGCGATCTCTGTATGTGTGAAGCCGCCGTAGTACGCGAGCTCGATGACCTTGACTTGCTCGGCCGGCAGCGCGTCGAGCGCTTCGCGGATCTGCTCGGACTCCTGGCGACGGCCGACTTCGACGTCGACACGCTCATCGGATTCCAAGCGCTCGGCGATCCCCTCGTCGCTGGCACGCCGACGGTCGTGCACGGTGGCGCGCCGGATGCCGTCGATCGCGCGGTTGTGAACGACGCCGAGCACCCAAGTGCGGACCGACCCGCGGCTGGCGTCATAGCGGCCGCCAGAGCGCCAGATCGACACGAAAGCCTCTTGCAGCGCTTCCTCTGCACCAGGGCGGGTTCCCATGATGCGGTAGGCGAGAGAAAAGGCGGCGCCGGAGTGACGTTCGTAGATGACTTCGAAGGCCCGCGCGTCGCCACCGCGGACGAGGTGCATCAGTTCCTCGTCGGCCAGCCGGTGCCTATCCGGGGGTGAAGTCATCGGGAACATTGCCCCCTTGCTACGCGCCCCGGAGTCAACTGGATCAGGCGCGAGCCGCCGATGCGCATCAGCGGCGACTCGCCGCCTCTTGCGCAAGCCGCCCGACTTCGGAACCCAAGTCGCGAACCGTCCGCCCGGCGAGGTCGAACACGTTGCGCGATTGCGCCCGCCGGTTGTGCCGCCTGCGCCGGGTGCGCACGAGGACGAGTCCAAACGCGGCACCCGATCCGACGAGCACCGCGCCGGCCGGACGCACCCAGTTGCGCGGATCGCGCATCGCCGTCAGCTCCCAGGTTTCGAGCTCCTCGGCAGCGGCTTGCACCAGCGAGCCGAACGCGTCTTCCAGTTGCTGCTCGAGTTCTTGCGGCGGGTCAACGGGCACGAGCGCCTGGCGCAGCAGAGTCTCGAACCCGTTGACTTCCTCAGGCATGCTCACACGCTTTCCTCCGCGGCTACGAGCCCTTCGAGTTGACGGACCGCGCGGTGGAGCAGCACCTTCGTGGCACCATCGCTGCGCGCTAGCGCGCGAGCGATCTCACGGTTGTCCATGCCAAGAGCAAACCGCATGATCACGGCCTCTCGCCGGTCTTCGGGGAGTTGCTGCACGCAGCGCAGGATGCGTGCCAGATCGTCGCGCTGCTCGACCAAGGATTCCGTCGTGTGCAAGATCGCCAGCGGACCGGCGTCGTCGATCGGCGTCTGCGGGCGCCGCGCGCGGTCGCGGTAGTAGTTGGCGGCGAGGTTGTGAGCGATACGGATCAGCCAGGGTCGCAAGGGGCGACCTTCGGACTCGCGCAGCGCTCGATCGAAGTGCCGGTAGGCCTGGATGAACGTCTGCGTGGTGAGATCTTCGGCGTCGTGGTGGTTGCCCACGCGGTAGTACGAATACGAGTACACGTCACGCAGATGCGCGCGATACAGCTGTGTGAACTTCCCGTCCAGCCACGCTTTGTCTTTGCGGCGGGACGCGGCCTCCGGTTGGCGGTCGGCCGAGGGGAGCTGCGTAACCGCCTGGTCGCAAGACCCGGCGCCCGCCGGCGCACCCGCAGCCGAACTCGAGGCCCGAGCCGGGATTCCGTCAGGAGGGAGGTCGGCTGGAACGGCCATGTCAGCGGAGACTATCCGCGGCGTCGGGGACGCGTTTACGCGCCTGACTGTGGACTTGGGCGCCTCGCGTCGCGCCACGCTTGCCGGCGTCTTGAGATCCATGGCCATCCGGCAACTCGTACCCGCCGGCGGTGGCGCCGTTACAGTGGCCACAGATGGTCGTCGACCGGCATCGAACGGCACGCGGCGTCATAGCGGGAGCAACGGCGGCGGCCGTCTGGGCCGCACAGCAGAGCGCGGACAAGCGGCTGTTCGGCGTGCGCTACGACGACACGGAGCTACTCGGGAAGTTCTTCACTCGTGGCCGTGGTTGGCGGCCGGTCGGAATCGCCGCGCACCTCGCAACCGGTGGAGCCCTCGGCGCCGTTTACGCCAACATCGACACGCGTTTACCGCTTCGTCCCGCTGCTCGTGGACCCGTCTTCGCGCTGACCGAGCACCTGCTGACGTGGCCGGGCACACGGCTACTGGACCGGGTTCATCCCGCCGCCGATGACTTCCCCAGGCTGTGGGGCGATCATCGAGCGTTCGCCCAAGCCACCTGGCGACATCTGCTTTTCGGCACGATCCTGGGCGAGCTACACCGGCGACTGCAAGCGACTCAAGACGCTTTCGTCGAAGATCAACCGGTGTTCGCGCCCGCGGGCGGCCAAGATCTCGAAGACGCGCAGGCCTTCGAAGGCCCGCTGGGCCGCCTCTACCGCGGCGACTGACTCAAGCCGGTGGCCGTCCGCGCGTTGATCACGGGTGCGACGGGGTTCGCCGGGCGCCACCTCGCGGCGCACTGCCGCGATGCCGGCGACGACGTGATCGAGCTCGCCCGCTCGGGCACGCCGGGAACAGACCTGCTCGATGCGCGCGCTACGCGCGACGCCATCTCCCGCGCCGCACCCGATGTCGTCTACCACCTGGCGGCACAGGCGCATGTCGGCGAGTCGTGGCGCGATCCCGCGTACACCCTCGCTGTCAACTCGACGTCCACACTTAACTTGCTCGAAGCAGTCCGGCTCCAGACGCCCGAGGCCGCCGTGTTGGTCGCAAGCAGCGGCGAGGTCTACGGTGCACCAGACGCGCTGCCGGTCGCTGAAGACGCGCCCTTGCGACCGCAGAACCCGTACGCCGTTTCCAAGGCCTCGGCGGACCTGCTGGCGGGCTTCTACGCCGACGGGCACGGCTTGAATGTCGTGCGGGCACGCGCCTTCAACCATGCGGGTCCAGGACAGCCGCCGTCTTACGCCGTCTCAAATCTCGCGCACCAGTTCGCGACGTCACTACAAGCCGGAAACGATCCTGTCCGCATCGTCACGGGCAATCCCGCTACCCGACGCGACTACACCGATGTGCGAGACGTCGTGCGCGCGTATCGACTGTTGGTGCAGCGCGGCTGTAGCGGGATCTACAACGTCTGTTCCGGGAGCTCCGCTTCGACCGCCGACCTTGTGTCGGCCTTGGCGCAGGCCGCCCGAGCACGCGCCGAGCACGTCGCGGACCCCGCTCTCATCCGGCCCAACGAAGTGCTCGAGATCCGCGGCTCGTGCCAGAAGTTGTCACAAGAAACGGGTTGGCAGCCGGAACTCGAGCTCGAACAGACGTTGCGGGACGCCCTTGACGGCTGGCGGCGCGAACTCGCGGCGTGAATGCCATCCTTGCAGCCATGGCTTTCACGGAAGTACTGCGCTGGGTCCACTTGCTCGCCATGGCGATGTTCGTCGGCGGTCAACTCATGATGGCCGCCGTGGTGGCTCCGGTGATGCGAGGTGATCAGCGGATGCGCACCATCGCGCGCAACTTCGGCATGGCCACGGTCGGCGCGATTGCGGTCGCGGTGGTGACCGGCTTCTCGATGGCCTCCCAGCTCGGGCGCTGGAACGATCCTTTCCTTCACGCCAAGCTGGGATTGCTGGTGCTCGTCGGAGTGCTGATCGCCGCCCACATGCGCCGGCCGGGCTCGCGAGGACTCAACATCGCCCTACTCGTCAGCTCTGTGGCCATCGTCGCCTTCGGCGTCGGGTTGTCGCACTGACGCGCCGCGCCAGGCAGCCGTCACCGCGCGCACGTGAGTGGCTTCCTCGTAGACTGAAAGGCCCGCCGGAGTAGCTCAGCTGGCCAGAGCAACGCTCTTGTAAAGCGTGGGTCACGGGTTCGAATCCCGTCTCCGGCTCTTAGGTGAGAGAGATCGCGGGCCGGATGCAACGCCAGCGCCGACACTCCAGCTGGTGGCTGATAGCCAATAACCAGCGCTGGTGCCACTCCTCTACGGCTCCACCCGGATCCGCCCTAGCGGCACATGACTATGTTCGAGCTCGACTTCGAAGATCCTTCGATGCTGGCTTGAAACTTGATCGTCACGGTCTTGTTCGCCGGAATGACCTTCGTGACGTCATAGCCGTCACGTGCACCACGTCGCTTTCTGAGTGCCGGACGCCGAAACGGCGGGCTGGCCTTTCTTGAACGCGAGCGTACGTTGCTTTGCTACTTGCAGCATTGGGCGTTGTGGGTGTCGTGGAGTCGCCGCATCGCGCTCAGCCTCGTCACCGCCACGCGTGTTGGTCGGCGGTTGGGCATCGAACTGAGGACGCGCAACGGATTCTGTGTCGTCCGGAGGCAACGCGACGAACGCGCCGGCTGCAATCAACAGGGCCACGGCGATTGACGCCAAGCGGATATTGCCCGACACGGGTACTCCTTCAACTATTCACCGGGGCCGCATTGGCGCAGTCAGCCCCGAGGAAACTACTTGGAGGCTAACAGTGACGTGGGGTCCAGCTCGGCATTGCCAGCGGCGCTAAGCGACTTCAGCCGCCTTCAAGGTGTATTGAAGCCGGGAGCAAGCAGGGGCAAATCGTACACGAACGACCACATGGTCAATAGGCGCGGCACAGCGGTCTTGCTTTGCTAGTTTGAAGTTATGGCCAATACGATTATTGAAAACGTCTTTGCGGACGCTCTCAAGACGCTCGACGAGCGTTTGACCGCAGTCACCGAAGAGCTCGATCAGCAGCGCGAGCAGTACCGCAAAGCCGTCCAGCCACTTGAAGATGAATTGGGTCAACTCCAAGACGCACGGGCACGCCTGACCGGCGAACGCCCAAAGGGACGAGCAAGCGGCAGTGATGGCGGATCGGGCGGATCGCGACGACCTCGCGGCCAGGTGCGCGAAGCCATCTTCGCCGCCGTGAGCGACCGTCCAGGTTCGTCTGCTGCCGAGATCGCCACAGTCGTCGGCGGCTCCAAGGCGTCCATCACTTCGTCTTTGCAGAAGTACGCCGCTGACGGAGCTTTGGTCAAGGAGAAGCGGCCCGAGGGCGGCGTAGGTTTCCGCCTCGCATAGGCCCGGTGATCGCTCGACGCGCCCTGGTCCGCGAGCTCCCCTCGAGCGCCTTTTCGGCGCTGCTCCGCATGAGCTCACGCTGCCGCCGCATGCCGTAATCGCGCATGACGGGCAGGTGTAGAGCCCGTCCACGGTGACATGCTGCCCCGACGGGCCAGGATGAGACGCACGCGCACCGGAGCATCGGCGTCGATGTACTCGGACCCATGGCCGAAGAAGTGGATCTCGAGGCGAAGTGGCCTGAAGAGGGCGTGCGGGCATTGTTGTCCGCCGGCCTCGGCGGCCTGGTCGTACCAGCGGAAGCCGGCGGACACGGACATGGCTTGCTGGCGCTCGCGCGCGTGTGCGAAGAACTGGGGGCCCACTGCCCGTCGACCGCGCTGTGCTTCGGCATGCATTTGCGTGGGCTCAGCTGTCATCGCAGGCAAGGCGACTGCTGATCAGCGCGAGCGTTGATCTGCTCGGCAGCGAAGGCGACGAGCTGTGGTACCTCTTCAACGTCATTGCGCCGTACTTCCTCATGGCCATGTCGGGCTCTTACTTCGGAGTGGCCAACGCGGCGTTCGCCTTCACGCGCGAGCATGTTGCCAAGCGCGCGTACCCCCACGGGAGCTCGTTGGGTCAGCAGCCGATCGTCCAGCACCGCTCGGAGTCCTGTGGGCGGAGCTCGAGCGGACGCGGCGGCTTGTCTACGACGCAGCAGCCGCCGGCGACGCTGGGGATCCCAATGCCCTCACCGGGATCCTCTCCTGTAAGGCCGAAGTCGCCGACTGCGCGGTCCACATGACCAACGAGGCCATGACGCTGTGCGGAGGTGTCGCCTATCGAGAGAACTCCTTGCTGCAACGCGCCCTGCGCGACGCCCGGGCGGCGCACGTCATGTCCCCGACCACGGACATCCTTCGTAACTGGGCCGGCCGCTCGCTGCTGGGCTTGCCGCTGTTGGGCGAGTGACCGACGTCGTGCCCGGCACGGTGCTCCTGGTCGGCGCCGATTCCCAGCTGGCGTCGTTGATCTGCGCCGGGCTCAAGCTGGCGGGCGAAGTCCGCTTGATGGAAGCCGCGTCTCAAGACGACCTGCTTTCACGTGTGGGCATGGGAGGAGTCGAAGCACTTTGTGTCGGTCCGGCGTGGCCGGATCCGCTGAGTCTCGTACAGCACGTGCACCGGGAAGACCGCGACCTCACCGCGATCATCCTCGCCGAGCCCGACCAGCGCGACGAGCTCGACCGCTTGCGGTTGTTCACGCCCTTTCTCGGTCCCGACGTGACGTGCCGGTCGATCGAAGAAGCGGCCATGCTGGGCGCCGAGCTCAGTGATGCGGCGGCGCGGACCAGGGAGCGTCGCCGGCACCAGGCCACAATCGAAGTAGTCAGCCAGCACGCCGACTCGTCGACAGCGCCGCGTCCGCTCGCCGCTCGTCACTTCGCGCCTAAGCTCGACCGCGCCCCGATCGGCGTCGTAACGCTCGACGCCGACGGCAACATCCGCGGCTGGAACCGCCGGGCGCAGGACCTGCTCGACAGGCAGGAGCGCTCGATCGGGACGCCGTTGCGAGAGTTGTTTGCTCCAGCCGACCAAGAGCGCGTGGCCGAGCATCTCAAAACGGGAACGCTCACCGACGAGCCCCAGAACGCGGACGTGTTCGAGCTGCTCATTTCTGACCGCACGAGCCGCTGGGTCGAGGTCAGCTCCGCAGTTGACGAGGAAGGCGCTGGCGACGAGGTCATCGTGTTGCTGCAGGACGTCACCCCCCGCGTCGTAGCCGAGCGGCGTCACCGCGCCCTCGAACAAGAGCTGCAAAGCAGCCGGCGCCTGCTCGAAGCCGTCGTGGGCGGCACGGCGGATGCGGCGTTCGTCAAGGACCGCAACGGGCGTTATCTGCTCATCAACAACGCAGGAGCGGCCGCGATGGGCCTGCATGCTGAAGAAGTGGTAGGCCGGACCGACGCCGATCTACTGCCCGTGGACGTTGCTGCTCGGATCCGCCAAGACGATCTAGCCGGTGATGCAGACGGCGCAAGCGCACTCCTTTGAGGAAATGCTCGACAACGTGCGCGTGTTCCTCGCCACCAAATCTCCCTACTACGACCACACCGGCGCTGTAGCGGGGGTCGTCGGCACCGCGCGCGACATCACCGGGCGAAAACGCGACGAGGAGTACGCGCTCCTGCTCAACCGTGCCGGAGAAGTCCTGTCCTCACTGGACCCTGAGGCGGCGGTGCGCGGCGTGGCGGATCTCGCCGTGCCCGACATCGCGGATTTCTGCATCGTCTCCTTGCTCGAGCCAAGTGGTCGCGCTGCGGCGGCCGTAATTGCGCACGCCGATCCGGACAAGCTCGACCAGCTGGTTTCTACGCTCGCCCCGCACGGGGGCCGGAACCTGTTTGTAATGACGTACTAAGCGCCCACCGACCGCAACTGCTTCGCAAGCTCAGCGACGCCCCGGGAACCGTTCTTACCGACGACCCCTATTCTGGCTGCCGGAAGCTCCTGCGAGACCTGGGTGCCGACTCGGCCATCGCCCTACCGCTACCGGGGCACCGCGGTGGCCTTGGAACGCTGATCCTCGCTCGTACTCGCGCTCACGCGGCTTTCGACGAGGACGATCTCTTCTTCGGCGTGGAACTCGCCCGGCGAGCGGCAGTCGCGCTGGAAATGCCTTGTTGCACGTGGAGCGGACGAAAGTCGCACACACGCTTCAGCAAAGCCTGCTGCCCCCCACACTGGCCAGGATTCCGGGCGCGCAAGTCGCGGTCCGCTTCCACGCAGCCGGACGCGGCGTGGAAGTCGGCGGCGACTTCTACGACGCCTTCGAAACGGCCGGCGGATACGCGCTCGTCATCGGCGACGTATGCGGGAAGGGGCCTGGCGCGGCCGCCGTCACAGCGCTTGCGCGCTACACCATCCGCGCCGTCGCCATGTTCGAAAGTCGGCCGGACAAGATCCTCACCCGCCTCAACGAAGCGTTGCTGCGCCAAAGCGAGTCCGGCGACTTCTGCACCGCCCTGGTGATGCACGTCAAACCGGCAGCGTCCGGGCATATCCTGCAGGTGGCAAGCGCTGGACACCCGCTGCCGCTGCTGCTGCGCCCAGACGGAAGCGGCGGCGAGTTCGGCCGACCGGGCACGATGCTTGGCGTGATCCCAGACGCCGACCTGCCGGTCGACGAGGTGCTGCTGCGGCCGGGCGATGCCTGCATCGTTTATACGGACGGCTTGAACGAAGCCGCAGCGCCTCGGATCCTCACTCCAGAGAACTTGATCACCTTGCTGAGGACGTCGGCGGCAGCCGGTGCCGAAGCAGTGGCACGTCGCCTCGACGTCATCCCGACGTCGGCCGGCGAGCAGATGCGCGACGACACCGCGATCGTCGTCTTCTCCGTGGATTCGCCCGGCTCGTGATCGACTGCTAGGCGTCCTCCGGGCGTTCTCGGGGAAAGCAGAGGTCATGGACCAAACACCCCGCCCGCCGAGCAACTTGGACGAGGAGCTCCTCGACGCAGACAGCCCGGCGATTTTTTCCGAGCTTGACGATGCCGCCCGGGTACTGCGCATCCAGGACGAACTGCAAATGGGCTTCAAGGCCATGGCGCATGTCGGCAAGGCCGTGTCGATTTTCGGCTCAGCGCGTACTCCGGTCGATCACCCCGAATATGACCAAGCGCGTGAGCTCGCGCGCCGGCTCGGGCGGCACGGGTTTTCGATCATCACGGGCGGCGGCCCGGGAGCCATGGAAGCGGCCAACCGGGGCGCCAAGGACGTGGGTGTGCCTTCGATCGGCTTGGGCATCGAGTTGCCGTTCGAGCAATCGCTCAATCCCTACGTCGACCTCGGGCTCGAGTTCCACTACTTCTTCGTCCGCAAGGTCATGTTCGTACGTTACGCCAGCGCCTTTGTCGTATTCCCCGGAGGCTTCGGCACGATGGACGAGCTCTTTGAAGCGGCCACGCTCGTGCAGACCGAAAAAATTCGCCACTTTCCGATCGTCTTAGTCGGGACGGAGTATTGGCGCGGGCTGACCGACTGGCTGAAAGACACGATGACGACTGAGCAGAAAATCTCGCCGGGCGACATGGACCTCCTGCACGTCACCGATGATTTGCGCGAAGTCTTGTTGATCGTCGAAGCGGCCGAGCATCGTCGCCCGCGAAGTGGCGAATGAGGGCTTAGCCGCCCAGCCGCCCGGCGTCGCGACGCCAGCGATGACGCGGTAAGCGGCCGGATATCCGTCGGCAGCACCGCTAGGGAGGGGTGCAAGCCGCCATGCCCCGGCGACCCGAAGGACCTGAAGCTACTGACTTGAGACTTCCTCCAACGGCCACCGCGTTTTTTGAGCGGTGGCCGAGTCTTACCGGACGCTCAGGCCAGCACTTGCCGGGATGTCAGGTGCGCGCCGATCTTGCGCTTGACGCGCTGCAACGCATTGTCGACAGTCTTGGCGTCGCAGTCCAGCATCTCGCCGATCTCCGTGTAGGCGCGCCCGTCGAGGTACAGCCCGAGGACCCGGGATTCGAGTTCGGACAGCACGGTGGAAAGGCAGTCGACAAGCGACGACAGCTCTTCCGAGGAGATCACCTGATTGACCGGATCCCAAACGGTGGAGCCGGGCAGCATCTCATCAAGAGTGGTGTCGCCTTCGCTGGCTCCCGCCACGGTCGCCGAAAACGAGACGTAGCCGTTCAGCGGGGTGTGCTTGTTGCGCGTGGCGGTCTTGACCGCAGTGATGATCTGCCGCGTTATGCAAAGCTCGGCGAAGTTGCGAAACGAAGACTCGCGGTCGGAGCGGAAGTCTCGGATCGCCTTGTAGAGCCCGACCAGCCCCTCCTGGATCAGGTCGTCGGAATCGCCTCCGATGAGGAAGTAAGACGACGCCTTGAGCCGCACGAACGAGTGGTAGCGGCGCACGAGACGATGGTGGGCGTCCTCGCTTCCCTGCTTGGCTAGCGCTATCAAGTACTCGTCTGCAACCTGGACCTGTACTTGAGACTTCGGGGAGGTACGAGCCACGACAATCCTTCCCACGGCCCTTGCGGGACCGTGATCTCGTGGCGCACTCCTCCCCTGGCGCCGATCTGATCGCGAACCCGGGCCACTTCGTAACCCTCAAGCTCACGTTTACTTGGCTGCATTGTGCACGGTTATGTGGACATGTCAAGGCCCAGATCGCTTTTGCAAGATCTCGTACAGCAGTACCGCGGCGGTAGCGCTGACGTTGAGCGACTCGATTCGACCGTGAGTCGGCAGCGACACCAGCTCGTCACACGACGCGGCGACACGCGGGCGCAGGCCCCGCCCTTCGGCACCCAGGACCAGCACGACGCCACCGGTGAAGTCCGGGGAGTCATAAGGGTTCGCGGCGTCGGCGGCGGCACCGTAACACCAGCAACCGGCTGCCTTGGCGTCGGCAAGGAAGTCGGCGAGGTTGCGCACACGCGCGATCTTCAAGTGCTCGACCGCACCGGCGGACGCCTTGCAGACTGCGCCGGTGACTTCAGCCGAGCGGCGTTCAGGCAGGACCACGCCGGTTGCGCCCGCGCATTCGGCACTGCGACAGACCGCCCCAAGGTTCTGAGGGTCCGTGACTTCGTCGAGCGCCACGATCACTGGATTGGCTTGCGACAGAAGGCCGACCGCGTCGACGTATTCGTATGCCGAGACATCGGCGCAGATCCCCTGGTGGGCGTCTGACCCACAGAGGCTGGTGAGGGTATCGGCGTCGACGAGCTCCGGCTTTGGACCACTCCAATCCTCATTTGCAGCGCGCGTCGCCCAGATCCGGCGCACGTGCCGGCGTCCCTTCAGTGCCTCGCGGACCGGGTTGCGCCCGTACACCACCATTCCGTAAGCGACGGGAGTGCCTTCTTGCGCTGTTGCGCGTTGACCCGGACGGCCAGCTGGCGATCGACCGCCGGAGCCCGAGCGTGGCAGTTCTTCGGAACCTGTCGATCCCCTATGAGCTCGTGTTGTCTCGCCGGCGGAAAACTTCTTCGGCCTTCCCGGAACCCGGTCGTCGCGGCCGCCCGCGGCCCTATCCGGGCGTCCAGCCGGCTTCTCCCGCGAACTTCCCGGCTTGCCCGGGCGTCCGGCTGGCTTGTCCCGCGAACTTCCCGGCTTGCCCGGGCGCTCGGACGGCTTGTCTCGAGAGCTCGCGGTCTTGTCAGAACGTCTTGATGAGTTCTGGTCCCGACGTGCCATCACGCACCTCCCATCCCAGAGCGGCCAGCTCGTCGCGCAAGGCGTCAGCCGTTGCCCAATCCTTGGCCGCCCTGGCCTCGTCACGGCGCTGAGCCAGCGCGACCACTTCCGCCGGCGCCTGCTCCTCTCCTTCCAGCAAATTGGCCAGACCGAGGATCCCGAGCATGCCTTCGAGTTGCCCACGCGCCGGAGCCGGATCGCATCGGTTGGCGGCGTTGATCCAGCCGAACAGCGCGGCAAGGGCGCGTGGAGTGTTGAAGTCGTCGGCCAGAGCGGCGAAGAACGCGTCATGCGAGTCGCTGCACTCGGCGTTTGGCTCTGCCCCGCCCAGCCGCCGCCCGGCTTCCACGATTCGCTGAAGAGAGGCCGCCGCGGCCTCCAGCGTTTCTGGGGCAAAGGCCAGTGGCTGGCGGTAGTGACCCGAAAGCAGCCAGTACAAGACGGCGTCACGGCCGAACTCGTCAATCACGTCGGCGAGTCCGCGGATGTTGCCGAGCGACTTGCTCATCTTCTCGTGGCCGCCGAGCTCCACCATGCCGTTATGCATCCAGATGCGAGCGAGCTGCTCGCCGCGGGCCGCGAGCGTTTGGGCGGCCTCGTTCTCGTGGTGGGGAAAAGCGAGGTCGATCCCTCCACCGTGGATTTCAAAGCCCACGCCAAGGAGCTCTTCGGCCATCGCGGAGCACTCGATGTGCCATCCGGGACGGCCAGTTCCCCACGGCGAGTCCCAGAAGACGTCTTCTCCCGGTTTGGCTGCTTTCCACAGCGCAAAGTCGAGCGGGTCTTCTTTGAGCGCCGCCCCCTCGACGCCCTCTCCCTGATCCATCTGGTCGACATCGCGATGTGACAGATCGCCGTAGCTCGGCAGAGACCGGACGCGGAAGTAGACGTCGCCTTGTTCGGCATAGGCGTGCCCGCGGCTGACCAGATCGTCGATCAGGCCGATGATCGGCTGAATCGTTTCTGTTGCCCGCGGCTCGAAGTCCGGACGCCCCAGCCGCAGCCGGTCGGTGTCTGCGATGTAGTGGGCGGTCATCTCGCGGGCCAACTCGTCGGAGCTTCGGCCGGCGACTCGGGCAGCGTCGTAGATCTTGTCGTTGACGTCGGTGACGTTGACGACAAGGGTCACGTGGTAGCCCTCGCGCTCGAGGAAGCGCTTCAGAACTGAGAAGACCACGAACGGGCGAGCGTTGCCGACATGGACGCGCGAATAAACGGTCGGACCGCAGGCGTAGATCCCGACGCGACCCTCGACGCCAGTCTGGAGCGGCAGCGCAGATCCGGTGCGCGTGTCGTGAATGCTTATGAAGCGCACGTCCGCCACGATACGAGAAGCAGCGGCGTTGCGCGGTGACCAGCCGACAGCGCCGTGGAGGGCACATAGCTCGGGGATAAGCGGTCGCACACGCAGCGAGTCCTGCACTGTAGCCTCGGCTCATGTCCTGCACCGAGGCCTTCATCCGCACGGCAGAGGATTGCCGCGTCGTGACGGCCGAGGTACCTCCGGCCCGCGCGCAACCGACTGTGGCCGAGCTGCAACATAGGCTGCTGTCGAGCCGGCCATACGAGCTCACCGAGGAGCAACTCCACGTCCGGGTGCACGGGCTGCGGAAAGGATTCGATGAGCAGGCAATCGGCGCCAGCTACGACGAGCTGCGCGCCGAGCTTTACGCCAAGCCGCAAGCGTGCCTGCGTGCGTCTTCGCTCACCAAGCGCTACGGGTACGGTGCGCACTAGGACGCACAGGGAAGGATCGGCCTATACCCACGGGAAAGCGACAATTATGCCCGCCTGGCCGGCGACTCTGGGCTTCAGCAACTTGCAGCGATGCGATCCTCGCGCGCCCGCTGAGGGTGCGGTCGCTCCGGGCGACCGGGCCCTGTGCCGACGCCGGGCGCTTCACCCGCGGCGTTTGAGCGTTGCCACTGCCATCGCCGCCGCTCCCTCGCCGCGGCCGACGAATCCCATGCCTTCGCCTGTCGTAGCCTTCAAGTTGACACTGCAGCCGACCGCAGCAGTCAACGACGCGACGAGGTCCTCGCGGTGTGCGACGAGCTTGGGGCGTTCAAGCATCACGGTCGTGTCGACATGGGTCACTTCCCACCCAGCGGCACGAACGCGATGAAGGACTTCGGCGAGCAGACCCATGGAGTCGGCGTCCTTGAAACGGGGGTCGGTGTCCGGGAAGTGGATGCCGATGTCACCCATCCCGGCCGCTCCCAGGATGGCGTCGATGACCGCATGCGTGAGCACGTCGGCGTCTGAGTGACCGGCTAGTCCTCGCTCGTAAGGAATCTCCACACCTCCCAGCACCAGGCGCCGGCCCGGTACGAAGGCGTGCGAGTCAAGGCCGATCCCACTCTGAAAGATGCTGCTCACCGTTCTCAGCCGAGCGGAGCGCTGCGGCGTGAACGGCGATCGAAGACCGAGATCTCCGAGACCCCCAGCTCTCCAAGCAGTCCCACCGCCTGCTCGTACTCGTATCCGAGTTGCTCGGGCATGTGCGCGTCGCTGGAAAGCGCGATTGGGCAACCGGCGTCCACGATCATCTCCAGAAGAGGGCGACTCGGGTACATCTCCCCCACCGGCTTGCGGAGCCCGGCTGTGGAGACTTCCACCGCCACGCCTCCTTCGGCCATCGCTTCCACGGCAGGCTCGTAGTAGAAGCGAGGGTCGCGGTCGGGAGTCGGACGTCCCTTGCCCCACACCTTGACGAGATCCGGGTGCGCAAGGATGTCGAACAGCCCGCAGCGCGCCGCCTCGGCGAGTGTGCGGAAGTAGCGCTCCCATACCTGATGTGGAGTCGAAGCGCGCCTCCAGACATCGAGGGGTTCCTCATTGACGTCGACGGAGAAGTCACCGAGAAAGTGCACTGAGCCGACGACGTAGTCGAAGTCGTGGCGCTCCAGCAGCGTTTGTAGCTTGTCTTCGCGGCCCGGCAGGAAGTCGGCTTCCAGCCCCACGCGAAGATCTGTCTCCTCGCGCACGAAGCCAACGTATGACTCCATATCGTCGGCCGCCCAGCGCCGGTACCACGGATGCTGCCACACCTCCAGGCACTGCGTGAAGCGGTGGATGTGCTCAGCGACCCCGAGCTCTTCGATGCCCCGCTCGGAAGCGGCCTCGCGGTAGCGCTCAGCGTTGGACGCGGTGAGGTATTGAGCGGCGGTGGCGGACTCTTCATCCGGTCGCAGGTGAACGTGGTAATCGGTCAGCATGGTTGACGCTCGCGTAGCAGGAGCTCGGCCACCTTGAAGTCGTACGGCGTGGTCACCTTGAAGTTCTCGGCGCTGGACTCTACGACGCGTACGCGCCCCCCGGCGCGCTCCACCAGGGAAGCGTCGTCGGTCGCTTCGGCGAGAACTGCAGCGGGCACATCCAGCGCGCGCTCGAGGACGTCGCGCCGGAAGGCCTGAGGCGTCTGCACCAACCACAGCCGGGAGCGGTCAAGGGTTGCCGCCACCAGTCGGGATGAGTCGGCTTCCTTGACGGTGTCGGTCATCGGAGCGGCGGCGATGGCGGCATCTGCGTCGGCCAGTGCGGCGAGCGTCTGCTCGAACAACGCCGGCGGCACGAGCGCTCGAGCGGCGTCATGGACGACGACCGCATCGCCGGCCGGGCAAGCCGCGAGCGCCAGGCGAACCGATTCTGAGCGCGTCGCCCCTCCTGTTACGCCGCGACAGCCCGACGGCGCCACGAACCCCGGAGGGAGCGCGACGACGATGTCATCAAATCCGGCCGTGCGTAAAGCGTCGAGCGACCACTCGAGCAGCGGCCGGCCGGCGAGCCGTACGAACGCCTTCGGCTGTCCTGCTCCCAGCCGCTGACCGCTACCGGCGGCCACCAACACGGCGGCCGCCGTCATCGCCGACAGCGAATCAGCTCGCCGCCGAGACCTCGTCTTCGAAGTCCGCGACGTCTTCGTCGGCGAGGGCGCCGTCGATGCTGACGATGCGTTCGCCCACCAGGCCATCCCCGATCGTCGCGACACGCTCGCCGGTGAGAATGCCGTCGAGGTGCACTTCGGCTTCGTCTTCGGTCTTTTCGAGCGCATACATCAGCTCGGACGCAAGGATCTTCTTGGCGCGCGTGTACATCTGCTTCTCGCCCGTCGACAAGCCCTTGTCCTGCTCGCGCAGCGCCAGGTTACGGACCACCTCGGCGAGCTCGTAGATGTCGCCGGTCTTGATCTTGTCGCGGTTGTGCTTGAAGCGACGGTTCCAGTTCTTGGGCATCTCCGACACTTCGGCGGAAAGCACGCTGAGGACTTTCTTGACGGTGTCCTCGTCGATCACCCGGCGCAGCCCCGCCTTGCCAGCGTTTGCGCAAGGGACCATGACCGTCATGTCGTTGTGAAGGATCTTGATCGTGAGGTACTCGCGGACTTCGCCAAGCACCTGCTTTTGCTCCTTCTTGATGACCTGGCCGGCGCCATGATGCGGATAAACGACGTTGTCGCCAACTTGGAAGTCGATGCACTCGATTTCGCGCGTGATGTCGACGTCGTCGATCTGCTCGGTAACTGTTTCGCGGATGATGGTTCCCCCTTCGATAGCGGGCCGCCCCGGGGGCAGCCTGCGCGGTTCAAGTCTGCAAGTAGCGGTCCACGAGATTGATCTCCTGCAAGCGACGAAGGCCCTCGCGGATGTCCTTCGCCCGGATCTCGCCGACGCCCTCGACGGCTTCGAGCTCGCCGTCGGCGGCAGCCAGGATTTCGTCCAAGCCGTTGAATTGCCGAACGATGTTCTGCACTACCAGTCGCGGCAGCCGCGGTATCCGGCCCAGGATGCGATGGCCGCGCGGAGAAACCGGAAAGTCAAGCGTGTTGACCTTGCGGTCGTAGCCGAGCAACTCGGCTAGGCGGCCGAAGTCGAGCAAGTCGGGATGCGGCAGACGAGCGATCGCGTCGAGGGTGGCGACGAAGGCGTCGTCAGAGGTCTCGGCGACGTAGTCGAGCAGCAGCGCGGACTTCTCTGCCGCCACGCCGACCATCGTCTCTTCGAGCTGCATCTCGATCAAGCGGCCCTCGGTGCCGAGCTCGACGATGTAGCGCTCGATCTCGACGGCCATGCGCGTAACCATTTCGGCGCGCTGGATCACCGTGAGGACGTCATGCAGGGTGACGCCGCCCTCGAACTCCAGCGCGGTCAACCGGGTGGAAACCTGATCGAGGCGCGAGCGGTACTTGTCCAGGGTTTGCAGCGCCTGGTTGGCCTTGGCCAGCGCCGTCGGGATTTCTTCGAGGACGTACTTGGCACCATCGACGTAGAGCGAGACGACTTCGCGCCGCTGCGAGATCGCAATCACCAGCGCGTCGGTCTGCTTGGACACGCGCTCGGCGGTGCGATGCCGGGTTCCTGTCTCCGACGAGAGAATGGTCGGATCAGGCATCAACTGCACGTTTGCCGAAGCCACTTTGGTGCCGTTCGCGTTGATCGCGATGGCGCCGTCCATCTTCGCGAGCTGATAGAGGATTGCAGGCGAGTAGTCGATGTCGAGCTTGATCCCGCCCGAAAAGAGGAACGCGAGCTCGTCCGGATCACCCATGACGATCAGCGCACCCGTGCGGGCATGGACGATGTTGTCGATGCCGGCCCTCAGCGAAGTGCCCGGCGCGACCATTTCAAGCGCCTTGACAAGCCGGGGCTCCTGCCGCGCTTCGAGCTCTGCCAGCTCTTCACCAGATCGCGGCT
>JADDQZ010000054.1:44045-45570 GCA_016781085.1 Actinomycetota bacterium | reverse complement strand
GTGCGCCGCCGGTAAAAGCGCCTGATCGATGAGCACTGAGCCGGCCGGCGCTTCAGCGTCGGCCGGCTCACTCGCTGTCAGAGCGCGCGCTGCGCGAGGCCGAGGGCGTAATCGGCCCAGAAGGTCCCGGCTGACGGACCGCCGTTGCAGGTCCCGTCCGACTCGCCCGGCTTCTTGATCCACAGATACCCGTCCAAGGCGCCGTCGGTCGTGGAGGCGCTCGGCGCGGCGCCCAGCGCGCGGCCCGACGGGTTGCACCACTGCCCATCGGCACTCGGCCCGAGCCCGTTGCGGCTGGTGTCGATCACGAAGTGCTTGCCGCCGACGCGCGCCGAGAGGTCCTTGCCAAAGGTGACGAGCTCGCTCGTCAAGCGGTAGTTCGACACGTTGAGGGCGAAGCCCTGGGCATTGGCGACCCCCGCGCTGGTCAGGCGCGAAGCCATCGTGGCGGCCCCGATCCAGTACGAGTGACCGGCGTCCAGGTAGACGCTGACGGCGGGCTGGCCCTCGAGCACGCCGACGGCGTCCTTGATCAGGGCGACACGCGTCGCCTGATCAGTTGACGACAGGCATCCGAGCATCGCGAGCGCGTCCGGCTCGAGGATGACCACGGCGCTGCGGCTCCCGATGCCCTTCGCGAAGGAGCGAATCCAGGTCCGGTAGGCGTCGGCGGTGCTCAGACCGCCGGCGGAGTAGCTGCCGCAGTCGCGCTGCGGGATGTTGTAGGCGACGAGGACCGGAACCGCTCCGACGGCAGCGGCTGCCCCGACCCGGTTGCTCACCGCGGTCTCGATGTCACCGCTCCACTCGCCGAACCAGTCGCCCTGCGGCTGGGTGGCGATCTTGTCGAGCTGGGCGGCGTCAGCGGGACGAGTGGCGCGCCAGGCATCAGCCTGCTTCTTGGCGGGGCTGTAGGGGTCGACGAAGAGCTTGACGCCGGCGAGCGGGTTCGCGGGCTGCGCGTCGGCGCTGGTGCCCGAGAGCGTCGGCTCCGGCGTTGGCGTTGGCGTCGGCGTCGGCGTCGGCGTCGGCGTCGGGGTTGGCGTAGGTGTCGGAGTCGGCGTCGGAGTCGGCGCTGGATCCGTGGTCGTGACGACCGCGGCGTCGAGGCGGAGATTGCGGTCGCAGTAGCTCGAGCGGTAGTCGTTGCCGTAGCTGACCGTGAGCTTGTGCGTGCCAGCGGGGATCACCTTGCTGGGGTAGTAGCTGGTGAACGACCTGCTCGAGACCGATGTCGCCAGGATCTGAGTGCCGTCGACGCGAACGACCATCCTCGGCGCTCCGCTGCACTGATCGCCACGCGCGCGGATCGCCAGCCGACCGCTCGTCGCGGTCACGAACGACCGGCTCGCGGTGGCGTTACTCCACATAAAAAGGCCCCGTCCCGCGCTCGCCGCCGAATCGTCATAGACCTTGCCCGCGGTGCTGGGCAGGGTGAAAGTCTCGGCTTCCAGCGTCTGCGTGGCAGCGAAAGCGGACGGCAGCGGAGCCGCGAGGATCGCCACGGAAGCGGTGGCGAGGCAGC
>JADDQZ010000054.1:0-43896 GCA_016781085.1 Actinomycetota bacterium | reverse complement strand
GATTGCGGGCCGCAGCGCGGGCACGGCAATCCCGACTTGCCGTAGATGCGCTTGAAGCGCGATTGGTTACCGTCGCGCGCGGAGCGCTGCATGCGCGGGCGGCACGCTTCCACGATCGTCAGGGCTTCTTCGTCGGAAACCGTGCTCGTAGGCCGCCATGGATCGATGGCGGCTTCAAAGCAACCCTCGACTTTCCACAAGTTGCCGATCCCGGCGATCGTGCGCTGGTCGAGCAGCGCGTCGCCGATCGGGCGCGTCGGGTCGTCTTCGCGGAGCCGGCGGAGGAAGCGCGCGGCGTCGAACTCCTCGGCGAGGATGTCCGGGCCGAGCAAGGCAATGCGCCGATCACAGCGCGTGCGGCCGTCGGTCGTGAGCTCGAGCACCGGCCCGTTGAATTGCACCACTTCGCGGCCAGCACGGCGCATCACTAGCCACGCCGAACGTGGTGAGCGCGGCCACTTGCACCCGGCGTCAAGCACCCGCCATGAGCCCGTCATGCGCAGATGCGAGTGCAGGGTCAAGCCACCCTCGAAGCGCAGGAAGAGGTGCTTGCCGTGGGCGTGAACTCTTTCCACCGCGCGCCCGCCGAGTTTCTCGGGCCAGCGATCCTTGCCGAAGCGCGGGTGCGGCGTGAGGATCTCGTCGGGAACATGGCCTTCCAAGACCGGTCGGATCCGGTTGGCGGCGTAGTGGATCGTGTCCCCTTCAGGCATCTGCTTGCTCCGAGAGTACGGTCGCCGCACATGGCGCGATCAGCGTGTTGCGGTTTTCGGATGCGGTACTCAGGGAACGGCTCACGCGAGCAGCACTACGCGACTAACAAGGAGCCGGCATGGCGAACCCCATCACCGAGCAGCAGATCCAGGTCCGCAAGGTCACCCACTGGCAGCCGTCGTTTACGGCGCAGAGCCCGGCCGAAGAGGGTGTCTACACCTTCCAACTCATCCTTGACCACGGCGCCGACGAGGCGATCCTGCGCGTCAACGCCGACGACGCCGACAACCTCTTCGACTGGCTGGTCGCGAGCGACGACGTCTACTACGACATGGACCGGCGCGTGCTGATGTTCGGCAGCCGATCGGTCGGCAGCTGAACTAACCCCTTCTCGGCGGGGCGGCGAGTCACCGCTGCCCCCGCCTCAGGCGGTCAGCGTGAGCTTGCGCGGGCCGGCTCGGAAGCCAAGGTCGATCAGCGTTTCTTCCAACGGCGAGCCCACTACGGGCTCGCCGTCGACGCGCTCGATTCCCAGCTTGGGCAGGCGGCGGTCGCGGACGGCGCTCACCAGCGCTTGCAGCGCACCGGGCACGCGCTCGTCGCCGGGCTCAGTCAACAGCAGCAGACCACGACCACCGCGCTCGACGTAAAGCACCGGCTCCGCGCCCGACAGCACGACGTAAGCGCCGGCCTGCCGCGCCGGTGAGCGCCCGCCTTCGGTGCGCGGCCACTTCAAGACCGCCCCGTAGGGCTGCGCCGGATCGGTGGCGGCCAGCACGATTGGCGGTGCCGCGTCGTCGTCACGCTGCGCGCGCAATCGCTCCACCGCACCCGGCAGCGCAAATTGTGCCCCGCCGAGCCCTTCGATGAAGTAGCCGCGGCGCGCGACGCCAACGGTTTCCAGCGCTGCGAACTGGTCGTAAAGCGACGAGAAGCCGCCAGGAATGCCTTCCGCCAGGACTTGCTCGCGCGTGACGATGCCGTAACGCTCGAGCAGCAGTTCGGCTTGGGCGCGACGGCGAGCGGTCGGATCGGGCCCCGCCGCGAACAGCGCGCCCGTCAACGACCAACGACCTTGAACTTGCGGCATCGAAGCGTTGCGGCGGCTGCTGAACCGCCGCCGTTCGGCGCGCGCCCGCTGCGACCAACCCGGCGCCACGAGGCGCGGCGAGCGCAGCGGAGCGAAGGCGTCGTTGGTGGCTTCTCCCGCCCACACCAGGTCCCACAGCGCTTCTTGCAGTTCTTCTGACGTGAAGCCGCCACAGTCGACGAGCAAGTCGGTGAAAAAGCACGCGCCCAGGCGCAGGCGGTCGCGGATCGCGGTATGGGGCGGTTCGGCGGGGCCTTCCCCGCGCGCGCCTGGCGGCGGGCCAAGCAGAGCGGCGTCTTCGCGGAAGTAGAGCGCCACTTTCCCGGAGCGCCGGCCGAGCGCCCCGGCCCCCACCCACACCACTTCGCCGGCGGAGCAGAGCTGGTCAAGCCAAGCGGGTGAATACGCGCCGACCCGGCGCGGCAGGACGTCTTTCTCCCAGACCTCAGTCGCCAGGGGCAAGCCTTGCAGCGGAATCAGGATCTCGCGCAGACGGTCGACGCCCGCCCCGCCCTTGTGGCGGTCGACGCCTTGCCAGCTGGGAGCGAAGCGAGCCAAGGCACGTTGGTCGGCGGGCTCGATTTCCTGGCGCAGCGCGGCAAGCGAGGCGCGGCGCAATCGCCGCAGCACCTCCGTGTCACACCATTCCAGCCCGGTCCCGCCGGGACGCATCTCGCCGTGCACCAGCTCTCCGGCACTTTCCAGGGTCTTGAGTGCCGGCGTGCAGTCGACGCCGTAGCGCGCTGGCAAAGAGCTGCTCTCGAATGGGCCGCGAGTCATCGCGTAGCGGCGCACGAGGCGCTCCATGGCGTCCGGGACGTCGGCGAGGAAGGCTTCCGGCAATCCTGACGGGACGACGACGCCAAGTGCGTCACGGAAAAGCCCGGCGTCTTCGGCGGCGATCCAGCGCGGCTCACTGCCGATGCGCAACTCGACGGCGCGGCGCTCGGCTTGCAGTTGGTCAAGCCAGCCGTGCGTTCGCGCTGGGGCGCCGGTGCGCGCACGGGCCTCGTCGAGGGTCAAGTCGCCGACGCGGCGCAAGACGTCGTGCAGTGCGTCGACGCTGTCGGCTCGTGCTCGCTCTGACAGCCGCTGCAAGTCGGCTTCGACTTGCTCGAGCGCGCTCGGGTCGATGAGCTGGCGCAGTTCCTCTTGGCCGAGCAGCTCGCGCAGGAGCTCGCGGTCGAGCGCCAGCGCGGACGCACGGCGCTCGGCGGTCGGCGTGTCGCCCTCGTACATGAAGTTCGCGACGTAGTCGAACAACAACGACGACGCGAACGGCGACGCCGTCGGCGTCTCGACGTCAACCAGTGACAACTCGCGCGAGTGCAGGCGCCGGAGCAGATCGGTGAGGCCCGGAACGTCGAGGACGTCGCGCAGGCACTCGCGATAGGTCTCGAGCACGATCGGAAACTGCGCGTAGCGACGGGCGACTTCGAGCAAGGACTGCGACTTCAGGCGCTGCTGCCACAGCGGCGTGCGACGGCCGGGGTAGGCGCGCGGAATCAGCAGCGAGCGTCCGGCGTTTTCCCGGAAGCGCGCGCCGAAGAGGGCCGATCCCCCGAGTTCGCCGACGATCAAGTCTTCTACCTCGTCGGGGTCGACGAGCACCAGCTCCGACGACGGGGCGTCGTCCGCGTCAGGCAGGTGGACGATGATGCCGTCGTCAGACCAGATGGCGTCGGCTTCCAAACCGTATTGGTCGCGGATGCGCGCCGACAGCGCGAGCGCCCACGCCGAATGAATGCGACCGCCGTAGGGCGACAGGATGCACAGGCGCC
This sequence comes from Actinomycetota bacterium, assembly GCA_016781085.1. Classification (GTDB taxonomy): domain Bacteria; phylum Actinomycetota; class Thermoleophilia; order Solirubrobacterales; family Solirubrobacteraceae; genus LC5-1. The sequence goes on along the minus strand of JADDQZ010000054.1, from coordinate 40,311 downwards.
AGTCGCCGATCTCGTCGCGGAAGCGCTCCACCACGAGCGTCCGGTCGCTGGGGACGACGCGCGTGGCCTCCTGCTGCTCGCGCAGGAAGTCGAGGAGGTTCTTGGCGGCGCGACGGTCGAGGTCGTACTGGTCTTGCAGTGTGGCGGCGTCTTGTTCAACGGCCCAGCGCGAGAAGGCGCCGATCGCCTCGCCAAGCTCGCTCGGGCGGCCAACGCTGTCGCCGCGCCAGAACGGAACGGCGCCCGGAGCACCGGGCGCAGGTGTGACGACGACACGGTCGCGCGTGATGTCCTCGATCCGCCACGAGCTCGCGCCGAGTAGGAACGTCTGGCCGGGGCGGGCCTCGTAGACCATCTCCTCGTCGAGCTCGCCCACGCGCCGGCCGTCGGGCAGGTTCACCGTGAACAGACCGCGGTCGGGGATGGTTCCCGCGTTGGTGATCGCGAGCTGACGCGCACCCTTGCGCGCGCGAATCGTGCCCGCTACCCGGTCCCAAACGATGCGCGGGCGCAGGTCGCCGAATTCTTCGGATGGATAACGCCCGTCGAGCATGTCGAGGACGTTTTCGAGCTGCCGGCGTTCGAGCTCGGAATACGAGTAGGTGCGCCGCACCAGGCCGTAGAGCTCGTCGACGGCCAGGATCTCGTCGGGAGCCGAAGCCGCCATGGCGACGATCTGCTGAGCGAGCACGTCGAGCGGGTTGCGCGGGACGACCGTGCGCTCGATCAGGCCTTCGCGCATCCGCTTGGCGACGACCGCGCATTCGAGCAGGTCGGCGCGGAACTTCGGGAAGATCCGCCCCTTCGAGACATCGCCGACGTTGTGGCCGGCGCGACCGATGCGCTGCAATCCGCGCGTGACAGACTTCGGCGATTCGACTTGCAGGACGAGGTCGACGGCGCCCATGTCGATTCCGAGCTCAAGCGACGAGGTGGCGACCAGGCAAGGAAGGTCGCCGGCTTTGAGTTGATCTTCGATCAGTAGCCGCTCCTCGCGCGCGAGGGAGCCGTGGTGGGCGCGGGCGATCGGTCCGGCGGCTGGCCCGCCCTGATCGCCGGTCTCTTCTTCCTGTACGGCCAACTCGTTGAGCCGCAGCGCGAGACGCTCGGCACCCCGGCGGTTGTTGACGAACACCAGCGTCGAGCGGTGCTGCTTGACCAGCTTGAGCAACTCCGGATACATCGCCGGCCAGATCGACTTTCGCGTCGCTTCCCCGCCGGCGAAGGGGTCGAGGTCGGCGGCGGGGACATCGGCGTCGTCAGGTTCGGCCATCGACTCGACTGGAACGTGAATCTTCAGATCCAGCGGCTTGCGCATGCCGGTGTCGACGATTTCGCACTGACGCCCCGGGCCAACCATGAACCGGGCCACTTCTTTCAGCGGGTTCTGCGTCGCCGACAAGCCGACGCGTTGGACGTCGCTTCCAGCCTGTGCCGCCAGCCGCTCGAGGGTGACCGCAAGATGAGCGCCGCGCTTGCTCTGGGCAACCGCGTGGATCTCGTCGATGATCACCCACTGCGTGTGGTTGAACACCTCACGCGCCTGACTCGTGAGCATGAGGTAGAGAGATTCCGGCGTGGTGATCAGCACGTCCGCCGGGTGGCGGATCATGTCCCGGCGTTCCTTTTGCGGCGTGTCACCCGTGCGGATGGCGACCGAGATGTCGCCGCCAATCCCTCGCAAGGGGGCGCGCAGGTTCTTTTCCACGTCGTAGGAGAGAGCCTTGAGCGGCGAAACGTAGACGAGGCGCGTGCTGCGTTCGTCTCCTTCGGCGCGCGGCTCGGCGACCAGCCGGTCAAGGGCCCACAGGAAGGCGGCCAGCGTCTTGCCCGAACCCGTCGGAGCGGAGATCAGTACGTGACGCCCGCTGGAAATCGCGGGCCACGCCTGCGCTTGAGCGGCCGTCGGCTCGGCGAACGCGCGCGTGAACCAGTCCCGGACTTGCGGAGTGAAGCCGGCAAGCGCAGGATGAGCCATGCCGGCGAGCGTAGCCGCGCAGCTGACGCGGTCGGCGCCACGCTCACTGGCGTCCCGGCTCCCGTGGCACCAGAAGCCCGTACCGCTCGAAGCCAACGCAAAGCTGAGCCGCCCACGAGCGACGAAACGCCGATGGCGCCGGCGTCAATGGTTCAAAGATTCTCGGCAGGGGAAGACGCGGCCCCGATGGCGGTGCCTGAGTCGCTACCCAACCTCATTGTCATTGGAGCCATGAAGTGCGCCACGACGGCGCTGCACCGCTACCTCGACCTCCATCCGCAGATCGTGATGGCGGCGCAGAAGGAAATGAACTTCTTCGTCGGACCAAGCGTCGCTGAAGGAAACGCTGAGCAGGCCTGGCACCGCGGCAACTGGCATCGCGGAGTCGACTGGTACGCGGAGCACTTCGCGGACGCCCCTGTACGGGGTGAGGCGTCGCCGAGCTACACATCACCCTCGTTCCCGGAGGCTGCCGCTCGAATGGCCGCAGTGGTCCCCGACGCTCGCTTGATCTACCTCGTTCGCGATCCGATCGACCGGGCGCTGTCGCAATATGAGCACCACCGTCGCATGGGCACCGAGCAGCGAGGCCTCGAAGAAGCGCTGCTCGACGCCGGCAGCCAGTACTTGCAACGCAGCGCCTATCACGCCCGCCTCCAGCCCTATCTCGACCGGTTCCCCGGCGAGCGCATCGCGATCGTCCTACAGGAAGACCTCCTCGACCGGCGGCATGAAACGCTCGCGTCGCTGTACCGCTTCGCCGGTGTGGACGACGAGTTCTGGGCGTCCGAGCTCGACGCGCTGGTGCACGTCGGCGGCGCGCCGCCCGAACTCGACGGTTGCCTCGAAAAGGCGATGATCGTCCGCGTTGCCGAGGATGTCGCCCGGCTGCGGTCGCTCACGAACCGGGATCTGGCCGAGTGGCGCTCCTACTGAGCGCCGCGGGCGCCCACGTGCGGCGTTGGTGACAAGAGAACGGCCGGCCTCTTGCTCTTACGCCGCCCCCGTCCCCTGCGACTTTTGCTTACCGTTACGCCGCCCCCGTCCCCTGCGACTTTTGCTTACCGCCAGCTGAGAGGGGGGTGACGGGGCGAGCCCGCGCCGTCACCCCCGTCAAGGTGCCCTAGAACAAGGGCTAAGTAGGCTTGATGACGCGGATCTTGCTGCCGTCGGCGGCGTACCAGGTGACTTGCAGGAGGGGTTGGTACACGTCCGGCCGGCGTGGCACCTCGAAGGTCGCGATGTTGTCGGTGACGGACGAGGTCTTGATCACCCGCTTGTCGAATGTCTGCGGCCCGGGGCCAAAGTAAGGCCCCTTGTTGACTCGCCCGTAACGGGCTTCAACCGACGCTACACCGTCCGGGACGAGCACGAACGCCTGCACACTCCGGCGTTCGATCTCGCTCAGCGAGTACAGACCATGGCTACGGAAGTACTTCGGCCGGAACGGCTCGCCGCCCGCGAAATTCGTTGCCGAAGCCGTCCCGGCGAGATGTTTCGAGCGTCGTCAACCAATCCACTTCTCGAACCTGTGCGGAGGGCGGGGCTTGCGCAGTTCCTCGCGCCGAAACTCCGCTTGAAGTTCGCGCGCACGAGCAACCACGGCGGTGTCGGCATCCTCACGGGCCTTCGGGATCTGAGCACGGATCTTGTCTTCACAAGCGTTGAAGGTGGCCGCGTCGAAGCGCGGGCCGGGCATCGGTCCCCTGACGCTCAGACGTACGCGGTAGTCGCCGATGTAGACGAAGCGGACGTAGCGCCGGTAGATCTTGCCGGACTCAAAACCGTGATCGCGGCGGAAGTCCTCGGCCGCTTCCAGCTCCTCGGCAGTCGGCGGCCGACGCATCACGCCCAGCAGCCGTGTGAGCGCCCGATCGGGATCGTCGTTGGACAAGACCGTCCGCTGGCGCGGTGCCCGCTGCGGCCGGCACTTCGGGTTGCTGCGCAGCACCTGCTCGTCGCCGCGTTGAGCACGACGAGTGCTTGTGCGTCGAGTTTCTCATCCACGCTGGCGGTGGCGATTGGGGTGGCGGCTGCCGCGGGGGTGGCGCACGCCGCGCCAGCTACCAGCAGCGGCGCAAGAAGGAACCGGAAACGCAAGGAACGCACTCCTAATTAGGTGGAGCGACGAGTATCCCGGCGCCAAGGCATCTTTGTGAAAATGTTTAGAACGCCAGCAAGCGGATATCGGCCGCGCACGGCGGAGCCCTACGAACCCTGCACGCGCGCGGCGGATGCTCGGTTCACGCGGTCTGCGCCATGTCCGCCGGCCCCTGCTCCACGGCTTCCTGGCTCATCCACATGACTTCCCACAGGTGCCCGTCGAGGTCGTGGAACGAGCGTCCGTACATGAAGCCGAAGTCCATCGCGTCGTTGGCGACGGATCCGCCGGCTTTCAGAGCGGCATCGGCGAACGCGTCCACCGCTTCTCGGTCGTCCGCCGAGACGGCGAGGATTGCTTCGGTTGTCTGGCTGGCGTCTGCGATTGGCTTCTGGGTGAAGTCGGCGAAGCGTGACTGGCCGAGGAGCATGACCCACGCCTTATCGCTGATGACGATGCAGGCGCATGAGCGTCGGTGAACTTCGGATCGGCCTCAAAGCCGAGGCTGCCGAAGAAGCCCTTGGACGCCGGCAGGTCCTTGACCGGGATGTTGACGAAGATGAGGCGGGACTGCGGGGCCATGGTGTCTCGTTCGCCTATCTGCGCGAGAAATCCCGCTGGAAGAGCCGCTGGCCATGGTTGCGTCCGGCGAACTGGCTCGATCGCAGCAGGTTCTCGTAGAGGGCCGGATTCCCATGCCGCTCGTCGCCCGATGCTCGAAACGTTGAAGGACCATCAAAAGGATCGATTCCGATGAATCGGTGACGGGCGAGCACATGGGCCTCAAAAATCCGCGACTTCCGGAGGCGTTGCACCGCGCTCGCTGAACGGATCCCCGCAGGCGGCCATGCCGCGCAACCAGTCGACGACTGAAAAGCCCACTCAGGCGGGCGGGCTGTGCGACCTATCGCGGCGTTCTGACGAAAGCGGTAAGAATGTGGAGTGGGCAAGGATTTCCTCGATCGCCCCGTCATACGGATACATGACCGTGTGACCGTTTCTGGTGCCATGCGGGAAAGAGCAGATCGAACATGACCATGACCGCCGGCGCCGCCACCTCGTCCCCCCGCAAAGGCGCCGACGCCACGCTTGATCGAGTGCTCGCAGACCTGGGGGCGATCACCGGCATGGCGGTTGCAGTGTTCGACGAGGACGGCCGGGAGATCGCCGGAGTCCCTCCCGTGGCTGATTCAGGGCAATGGAACGCCGAGACCGTGGAAGTCCCGATTGTCGTTTCGGGCCTTGACGTCGGGCGGGTCCGGGTCCGAGCCCACGGCGGGGACCGCGACGCCGTCATTCAGGCCGAGTCGGTTGCGCGGTTGGCGGCCTCCTTCGTCGAGGGCCGGGCGCAAGCCGAGCGCGAGCAGCACGCCATGGCCGCTGAACTCGACGCCATGGCGGACGAGCTGCTTGCACGGTACGAGGAGATCACGACGCTCTCGCAGCTGGGCGAAGCGCTAGGAGCGGTATTCGAGCCGAAGGAGATCTGTCGCATATCGCTGCAGCGAGCACAGCTTGCGACCGGGGCCCAAAGCGGCTTGGTGGCGCTCTCGGAAACCGACGTTCTGTCCACCGAGGCCGGCGCTGAGGACGCCGCAGCGGTTGCGGCAGCCCGCTGCGCCGTCCGGACCCGCCGGCAGGTGCTGTTGCACGAGGGCGAATCTCCCGAGACAGGAGCCGAGTCGGAGGTTGCCGCCGGCGGCCCGTTGCTGGCCGTTCCACTGGTCCCCATGACCGGTGGCGAAGTGGACGCCCCGCTTGGAGCGCTCGTCGTGGGCCGACCGCCTGGAGCCGGCCGCTTCACCGCCGGCGACGCCAAGCTGGCCACGTCGATCGCCATGCAAGTCGCCAGCGCGATCCGCTCGTCGCGCCTGATCGCATCCCTTCGCGAGGCCGAGCGCGTCCAGCACGAGATCGAGATAGCGGCCGACGTACAGCGCGCTCTACTACCAGGCTCCCCGCCGACATTGGCGGGGCTCGAACTGTCTGGCCGCTGCGTGCCCGCCACGAACGTCGGCGGAGACCTTTACGACCACGTGCTCGATCGAAGCGGCGGGCTCTGGCTGCTTATCGCCGATGTAGCGGGACACAGCATCGGCTCTGCGCTGATCATGGCGATGGCCCGCACGGTTCTTCGTCGCGAGATCGCGGACGGACGCTCGCCGACCGAGGTACTGGCTGCCACCAACGAGACGCTGTACGCCGATCTCGACGCCTCCGGCCTGTTCATCACCGTCTTCTGCGGGCGCCTCGATCTCGCGACCGGAGACTTCACCTACGCAAGCGGCGGGCAGAACCCGCCCTTGCTTCGCCGGGCCAGCGGCGAGTTGGTCGAACTCGATGCCGACGGCATGCCCGCCGGCTTTCTGCCGACCATCCAATATGAGGAGAAGAAGCTGCGGCTGTCGGCAGGAGATCTGGTGGTTCTTTACACCGACGGGGTCGTCGAAGCCGAGGGAACAGACGGGACGTTGTTCGGAGAAGACCGTCTGCGCAATGTGGTCGAGAAATCCGGTGATGCCCCTGCCAGCTCCGTCGTCGGAGCGATCTTCGAGGGCTTGGACCAGCACGGCGGCCACCAGGCCGACGATGTGACGCTGCTCGCCGCGCGCTGGGGAGACCCGATTTGAGCCGGCTCACGCGCATCCTGGTCGTCGACGACGAGCCGCACATCCTGCGCATGCTCAAGGTCCTGCTCTCCAAGCACGGCTATGACGTCACTGTCGCGATAGATGGAGGCGACGGCTTGCAGCGCGTGCGTGCCGACCGTCCCGACATCGTGGTACTCGACGCCAACATGCCCGTCTTCGATGGTTACGAGCTGTGCCGGCGGATCCGCGACGACGAGTCGTTGTCGCCTCAGCCTTACGTCCTCATGCTGACGGCCGGTGGTCAGGCCAAAGACGCCGAGAAGGCGGCCACTGCGGGCGTCGACGAGTTCATGACCAAGCCGTTCAGCCCGGTCCAGTTCGCAGCGCGGCTCGCCGAGATACAGGCCGGACGCGCCTGATGCTAGGCGTCGACCGGGACGAGGGCGCGGTCACCGGGGTCTTAACGGCGCTGACGCTGGCGGAGGAGCTCGATCCTCGGCTTGACGCGGTTCTCGACGCGGCCGCCGACGCCTCCGAGCTGCCGGCCCGCTTCATCTACCTCACCGCCGCGGACGGTCGCCGCCTGCATATGGCGCGGGCGCGCAGCGGTCCCGTGGCGATCGATCAGCATTCACCTTCGTGGGCGCAGCCGGGATCGGTCACGTCGTCGACCACCGGCGAGGGCGCCTCGGAGGCGACTGCGGCGATGCCGCCGATCGAGATGGCTATCGATCAAGCGCGGGAACAGCGCTCAATGCCGACTGCCGCCGGGTTGATGCACGCGCTTCCCCTCGAACTGGGGGACGAGTTGGTCGGCTTAGTCCTGCTCGGACCGCTCAAGGACGGCGGTCAACTCGGAGGCCGACAACGCCGGCGCCTGAGCGCGTTGATGCCGGCCCTGGCGGCGCTCGCCCGACAGGCTCATCGCGAGCAGACACTCCGCGACGAGATAGCCGCCCTCACTTCCCGCGAGGAGGTCGCCCGGCGGCTGGCCGGTTCCACGCTGGAGGTCGATCGCCTGGTGACCGTTCTGCTGGACCTCGCCGTCCGATCGACGCGCAGCGACGGCGGCTTCGTCGCGGTCATCGACGCGCAGCACGCCGACTTGTCGATACGCGCGCGCACGGGCTTGCCGGACGACTTCCTCGATCCGGACTTCTCCGCCGGCCACGGCGCCTTCGACTGGGATCTGGCCGGCGAGCTCGGGACACTCGGCCTGCGAGACATCGAGTGGGCATCCAGCAACGGCATCGACTCGATCCTCGCCGTCCCGCTGATCGAGAACGAGCGGCCACTCGGGGTGTTCGCCCTCGTGAGCTTCACCAACACCGAGACCTTCAGCGAAGCCAACCTCGCACTCCTGGAGACCTACTCCGAGCAGATCCGCCTGATGCTCGACAACTCCCGTCTGTTCGCCGAATTCCGTCGCCGATACCTGGACAGCCTGCGTGGGCTGGCGACTTCGCTCGACGCCCGCCGGCCGCATACCGTCCGGCATCACATGCACGTCGGAGAAGTGGCCACCTCCCTCGCCGAGCGTCTGGGAGCAGAGTCACCGGAGATCGAGTCCGTCGGCCTCGCGGCTGCGATACACGACATCGGGTTGCTGGCGATCACCGAGACCGAGGCCTTCGCCGCAGACCAGGAGCACCCGCTGATCGGTGCCGGCATGGTCGAGCACCTCCCGCTTGATCCTGCCATCGGCGAAGCCATCGCCACGCACCACGAGTGGTACGACGGCTGGGGCTTTCCCAGAGGTCTCCGAGGCGCGGAGATAGGCCGTCATGGGAGGATCCTCGCCGTTGCGGAGTTCGTCGTGGAGAGGATCGAGGCGCCGGCGCCCCTGGGCGTCGGCGACGCTGCGCGTCTCGTTTCAGAGCTCCAGCTGCGGCGGGGATCTCAGCTGGATCCTGAGGCCACCGACGCGGCCGTTGAGATGATCGCCTCTTCAACGCTGCCTGCCGGCTTGTCCCAACATCTCCGAGAGGACGAGGGCACATGATGGAACACGAAACCCGCCACCACGACGGCGTCACCGTCGTCGAACTGCGCGGAAGTGCCGCGGTGGCCGACGCGCTCGCACTGCGCGATGTGCTCGGCAGTCACCTCGCCGGCGGAGACAGCCGCGTCCTGCTCGACATGACGGGATTGCGCTTCATCGACAGCGCCGGTATCGGCGTTCTCGTGTCGGCGCGCCGGCGCGCCGAGCAGCTGGGCGCGACGCTGGCGCTCGCCGGCGTCAACGGGGCGGTCGCCCGCGTGCTGCAGATGACGCGGGCTGATCGGCTCGTACAGACCTTCCAGTCCGTCGAAGAAGGCGTTGACGCCCTTTCAAAGCGGTCTTCAGGCGCCGGTGAGTGACGCTCTACATGCCAGTTATGAGATGCCGACAACCCTGCGGTGCATCGACGACGTGCGGGAATGGGCGGTAGCTCAGGTCCGTGACGCCGGCGGCGATGAGGAATGCGTCTTCGCGGTCGAGCTCGCGCTTGCAGAAGCGCTGGCCAACATCGTGCGCCACTCCTTCCGGGAAGACCCGAATCAGCTGGTGCCCGTGTCGCTGACCATCGACGACGAGATGGTGCGCATCACGATCCGCGACCGCGGTGAGCCGTTCGACCAAAATGCCTATCGCAGCCCGGAGCTCGACCAGCCACGCGAGTCGGGCTACGGCGTCTACCTGATCGAAGAAGTGATGGACGAGGTGATCCGCGAGCGGGGCTGCGGCGAAACGATAATCACGCTGGTCAAACGCAGGACTAACGAGGGAGGCGGCGATGACCCGCGTCTGTCTGACGGTTGAGCACGGCTATCCGCATCGCGCGGGTGGCGTCTCCGAAGCCCTGCACGATCTCGTGCGGTCGCTGCCCGACGTCCGTTTCTCCATCGTCCACCTGCACGACCCCGCCGACCGGCCTGCCGGCTTGGCCTACTCGCTGCCCGTCAACGTCGATCGCGTGGTGACCGCCGCAATCGGCGCCGGAGTTACCGGCCTTGCCCCCGACGCCGACATCTACCACGCCGTATCGGTTGGCGAAGCCAGCCATCTGGCCGCCACAGCGGCTCGCGATCGCGGCGTCCCCTTCGTCCTCAGCGAACACGGCCTTGCCTGGCACGAGGCGCAGATCGGCATCGTGGGATGCAAGCCCTTCCGGATCCGGCCGCGCCCGGGGCAAGACGTCTTCGGCCGCCTGCGCGGGCAACTCGAAGAGGCGTACGCGAGCGCAGACGCCATCACCACGGTGTGCATGTCCAACGCGCGGCGGCAGGTTGCCTGGGGAGCCGGCCGCGGCAATGTTCATGTCATCCCGAACGCGGTCGCGCCTCGGCCGCAGGATCGGCGAAGCGGTCGAACGCTGACCGTCGGCCTCGTCGGACGCGTGGTCGCCGTCAAGGACATCGCGACGTTCCTCCGCGCGTGCCGGCTGGTGAGTGACGTCCGCGACGACATCCGCTTCGAAGTGGTCGGGCCACTCGATCACGACCCGGTCTACGCGGAGAAGTGCATGGCCCTTGCACAGCGGCTGAGGCTTGGGGACCGTCTCAGCTTCGTCGGCCCACAGGGACGCGACAGCTGGCCCGCGCGGCTTGACATCGTCGTCCTGACGAGCATCAGCGAGGGCCAGCCGCTGGTCCTGCTGGAGGCCATGGCGGCAGGAATTCCCGTGGTCACCACCGACGTCGGCGGTTGTCGCGCTCTAGTCGGTGGCCGGCATCCTGCCGGCCTGCTGACCGCTCCGGGAAACGCCCGAGCCACTGCCGATTCGGTCCTGCGCTTGGCGTCGGACGGAGAACTCCGGGCGCGCCTCGCGAAGGCGGGACGCGCCCGCACGCTGATGTCGCACCACCCCGATCTGGTGGCCCGTAGCCACCGCCGGATCTACGAGCAGGTTCAGCGAAAGCGTCGGTGAGCCCCTTCACGGCCGTCTCCGCTGATCGCCTCTCCGTCCTGCTCTGCACCGAGGGTACGTACCCGTTCGTCGGCGGCGGCGTCAGCACGTGGTGCGACATTCTCTGCAAGGAGCTCTCCGAAGTCGACTACACGATTCTGGCGGTAACCGGAACGCCGGAAGTGGCGGTCAAGTATGACCTTCCCGCCAACGTGCGGGGAATCATTCACGTGCCACTGTGGGGCACGCAGGAGCCGGCCGATTTCGTGTTGCCCGATCTACCGTTCTCGGCCGTCTACGCCCGCAAACAGCAGACCACGGAAGACGTCGTCGAGCGCGAGTTCGTCCCTTTGCTGCGAGGACTGCTGCGCGGCATGGAGGTCAAGGGGCCCGAGGTGGCGTTCTGCGCGCCGGTCGTACACGGCCTGTGGCGCTACTTCCGCACCTATGACTGGAACACGACATGGAAGTCGCGTGCGGCGTGGGAGGCCTATGTCGACGAGGTGATGCGGCCCTATCGAGAGCGACCGGAGGAGTTCGCCAGGCGGCCGCGACCGCGGGTCTTCGATCTCACCACGTCGATGCGATGGCTGTACAGCTTTCTGATGCCGCTGACCGCCCCGATCCCGAAGGTCGACGTCGTCCACGCCACCATCGCGGCCTTCACCGCGCTTTCCGGCGTGGTGGCGAAGATGGAATACGGCACGCCGCTGCTGGTAACCGATCACGGCGTCTACATCCGCGAGCGCTACATCGCCGTCTCGTCCGCCCCGTTCACGTTTTTTTGCAAGCGCTTCCTGATCAATCTCGCCGCCCTGGTGAGCAAACTCGTCTACGTTCTCGCCGACGTCGTCTCTCCTGTCGCCGACTTCAACCGCCGCTGGGAGGTCCCCTACGGGGCGCAGCCGGAAAAGATCCGCACGATCTACAACGGCATAGATCCCGAAGTCTTCGTCCCGCGCCCCAAGCCGCAGAAGACCGCCGGGCGGCCAACCGTCGTCGCGGCCGCGCGGATCTTCCCGCTCAAGGACATCGAGACCATGATCCGCGCCGCGGCCGTCGCCCGTGAGCGCATCCCGGCCGTTCACTTCCTCGTCTACGGCAACACCGACGCTGACATTCCCTACGTCGAGCGGTGTCGCGGCTTGATCGCCGAACTCGGCTTGGAGAAGACGTTCGAACTCCCGGGCTTTCATTCCAAGCCCTCGGAGGTCTACACGGAGGGCGACATCAGCGCGCTTTCGAGCATCTCCGAGGGCTTCCCCTTCACGGTCCTGGAATCGATGGCCTGCGCAAGGCCGGTGGTGGGAACCGACGTGGGCGGCGTCCGTGAGGCGCTTGAGGGCTTCGGCGTGGTGGTGCCGCCACGCGACCCGGAGGCCTTCGGAGACGGGGTGGTGACCCTGCTCGAAAACGACGACATGCGCACCGAGCTGGGCCGCCGGGCGCGCGAGCAGGTCCTCCTGCGGTTCAGGACCGCAACCTCGGTTGACGGGTATCGCCGGCTCTACGACTCGCTGATCCATGGCGAGGCACCTGGTGGCGTGGTCGCCGAGGCGGCCGCGGAGGTTGCGGCGTGACGGACGTCGACGAATTGGTCGCATTCGTGCTTGCACAGACCGGGACGCCCGTGGACCGCTGGGCGGTAGCGGCCACGTTGGAGAGCCGCGGGCTGCGCGATATCGACGCGGTCGAGCGTTACGGCTACGCCGACATCTTCGAACTCGCCGATGAGGTCTATACCCGCTGCGGGGAGAGAGCCGGGGAGCCGGTCCTGACGGCGAGCGACGATCCCGCCGTTTCGCTTACGGCTCGCCTGCGCCGGTTCCTCAGATTCTACGGTCAGGGGGCGTTCTTCGCCATCCCCATGGTGGTCCAGATCGCCAGCATCACGGTTCTGGGCTTCGGCTTGTGGGCCGATGTCCGCTTCACCGTGACGCAAGCCACGGCGGTGTCCGTCGCCACGCTCATGAGCATGATCGTCACCGGCGGCTTCGTCCAGGCCATTGGACGAATCGGCTTGTTCTACCGCGAACAGGGGAGCCACCTGCTCGCCGAGAAGGTGCTGCGTCGTTTGATCGCCGTGGGAGCGATCGTGACGTGCGCGATCGGCCTGACCGGGTTCGCGACGAACTTGGTCATGGGCTGGTTCCCTCTCGGCCTTGCCCTCGTCGCCCTGGCCTACTACCTGCTGCTGGGCGCCTACTGGCTCGTGCTGGCAGTCCTTTATGCCATGCAGCGGCGCCTGGCCATCATCGCCAGCACCACGATCGGCATAGCCGTCATCGGCATCCTCGGCGCCCTGACGCCGCTTCCGATCTACGTCGCCCAGTGGATCGGGCTGACCGCCGCGATCGGGGCGGCGGCGGTATGGGGCCAGCGATTACTGCACCGGGCCGCCGGACACGTGAGCGGCGACCTCCGCCTGGCGCGCCTTCCGCGGGCGTCGATCATCGCCCACGCCGTAGCCGCCTACTTCGTCTACGGCGTCCTCTACTACGTCTTCCTGTTCGCCGACCGCATCATCGGTTGGTCGGCCGACGCGGCCACTCAGCCGTTCGTGATCACCTTCCGCACGCCATATGAGCTCGGCCTTGACTGGGCGCTGCTGGCGCTCATCCTCACCATCGCCATGCTGGAGTACACGATCAACGAATTCTCGGCAACGATCATTCCGGTCCAGGAGCGGTTCGACGCCGAACAGATCCGCGAGCACAACGGCTACTTCGGCCGCTTCTACGCCCGGCAGCTGGCGATGCTGGCGGCGCTGTCGGTGGCCAGCGGGATGATCGTCTTCTTCGGCGTCATCGCCCTCCAGCGAATCGCTGGTCTCGGCGACCTCGACGTGTTCGTCAGCGACGACGTGACCCGAGCCGTGTTCCCCTGGGCCGCGATCGGTTACAGCCTGCTGGTGTGGGGCCTGATGAACGGTGTCTTCTTCTTCTCGCTCTCGCGCCCGGCCTACGCGCTCCGTCCGCTGGCTGCAGGACTTGCCGTCGGAGTGCTCGTAGGCCTTCTGGCCAGCCGCACAGGACCGTATTGGTGGAGCGTCTATGGCCTGGCGGTCGGCGCGGCGGTCTTCGCCGCGCTGACCACGAGACACGCCCTTCGTGTCCTGCGGCGACTGGACTATTACTACTACTCGGCGTACTGAGCCGTGTCGCAGATCGCCACGTTCGCCCTCACGGCGGACGCCGTTCGCGTTGCCATCGTTGCGACCGTTCTCCTGACCATCGTCGCTCGGCTGCTTCTACCAGGACCGGAAGAGTCCGGGCGTCCTCGCGGCCTCGAGGACGCAGTGGTGATGGCAGCCCTGCTCGTGGCGGTGACCACCGTCCTGGCCGTCGCCGGGCTGCTGGATCCCATCAGCCTCATGGTCTCTCTGCTTCTCGCCACGACACTCCTGTCCTGGCTGCCTGGCCGGCCGCGCCGGCGAACGCTCGCACGACAGCGGGCAATCGCTTCGCGGTTTTTTGACGTCTTGGAACGACGCTCTCGATTGCCACCCCGTCTCGGCATCAGCCGACACGCCCTCGCCGGTCCGGTCGCCGCCGCGGTAGTCGTCGCGGCGCGCTACGCCTGGGTGCCGGCAACCCCGAGCGCGGCGCGCCCGGTGGTCGACGGCTACGAGGCAGCGGTCGATGAACTCGGCGACGATCCGTTACCGACGATCCCTGCCGACGACCCGTCGGAAGTCGCATCCGCCTTCGTCGCAGGAATCGGCAATACGCTCGACGTGGAAACCGCCGCCCTTGCCGCAAGTTCTCCGTCGCTGGCTCTCGCTGCCGCCACCGCCACGACGATCTTCGTGGTTCGCAGGATCACCGCGCGGTGGGTCCCCGCCCTGGGCGCCGGCCTTCTGCACGCGGTGGCCGTCGAATGGCTGCCCGGGGCGAGCAGCGAATCGCCGGCCGTCCTCGACAGCGTCGCCGTGCACGCCGCGTCTGCCATGGCGCTACTGGCCGCTGCCCTGATGGGGGGAAACGGGGCGAGCCGGAGCATCCCCCTCGCCGCCCCCGCGGCGGTGGGCCTGGCCGCGGGGTTTCATCCGGTCGCCGGAGCCATCGCGTGTTGTGCCGGTCTGGCGGCAACCGTTGTCGGCCGGGCGCAGACGGCTCTTCGGCGTCCCGCTCTCGAGTGGGTGGGCGTACCGGTCGTGGCGCTGGCTGTCGGCGTTGCCCTGGTGGGAGTGGACGGGACGGTTCCTGACGGAATACTGTCCGGCGCCCCGCAGCCGCTGAGTGGTTCTGCCCTGATCGCGGCGGCGGTCGCCTGTGCGGGCATCGCGCTGATCGCGGCCGTCATGTCGCGCCGACGCGGTGAGGGCGACTTCGGCCCGTCGCTGCTGGCGGTCGGCGGTCTCGCGGCCGGCACGCTGGCAGCGGGCGCCAGACCGGGAACCAGCTCCCTGTTCGCGGACGCCACCGTGGTCGCCATGGCCGCCCCATCGATGGCCGCGCTGATCGCTACAGCGATCTATGCGATCTGCCGGCCACGCGATCCGAGCTTACGGCGGGGCACCGGTCCCGGTCACGCGGCAGCGCAACCGCCCTCGAGCGTCATCCGCTCGGCTTCGTAGTAGCTGGGCAGCGCGTCCCAGGGATTCGAGAGCACGTCGTCTGTGACGTAGAGCTGGCCGACCCGGCGGGCTTTGGCTTGCTCGAGCACCGCCTCAAACGAGTCCGCCGGGGCGTCGTAGACAAGGTCGGCGAAACGTCCGGGGGCATAGGAGCTTGCCCATGCCGGCATCATTGCGGTCCGGTAGGAATGGCGATCGCCCTCGAAGATGACCGCGACGTCGGTGACCGTCATATAGCGCTCATCCGGGACGGTCCCGTGGTTGAGCGTCACCGTCGCATCGGGGTCCGCCTTGACGTGGCGGTATAGGCCTCGGTAGTACGAGAGCGAAGCCGCCGAAGTCGCCGCCTCATCGAAGAAGATGCCGTCGGCGCCGTACCAGGAGCGGTAACGATCGATCTCGGCGCGAACCAGGCTCGCCTTGCGAGCGCCCCACGACGTATGCACGTAGCCGACGACCGAGATGCCGGCCTGTTGGGCGCGGCGAACGGTGTCCTGGTACAGCGGGTCGGGACCGGCGCCCGGACCGCTGGCCGGGTTGAGGATCATCGTGACTCCTGCCGCCGGCGAAGCTATGACCTGCTCCCAGGGAGAACTCGGACCGGGAGCGAAATACGCCGGGATCACGTTGGCGATGCAGGCGTCCGCGCGGGCGGGGAGAACGCCGATGAGCGCCGCCGTAGCAGCGAGCACGAGCACTGCACGCAAGGTTCCGAGGTAACCCACGGGATCGTTCTCGGCGAGCTGGGAGCGGCTTGGGAGCGCGTCACTCCGCAAAGGACGGATGGTCGAAATTCGTCACCATCAGCACAATACTTCGCCATAAAAGCGCCAACAATTGTGCGGCGCCGAGTCGTGAGTCAAGGCCGCGCGGGTGACGCTGTCGAAAAGAGCAGGCGATCCCCCCGCGTATCACCCAGCGGGGCACTGCGCGAGGGCTGTGCGCTCGGTGTCGTAATAGCTGGGCAGGCGGTCCCAGGGGTTGGAGAGAACATCGTCGGTGACGTACACGTAGCCGACTCCGCGCTGGCGAGCGGCGCCAAGGACACCCTGGAGGGCTTGCTGCGGCGTTGCGTACACCAGGGCAGCGAAGCGGTGCGCCGGATAGGCGCTCGCCCACGGTGGCATCGCCGATCGCTGATACTCGTCGGCGTTTCCTTCGAATATCACCGCCACGTCGGCGAGTCGCATGTATCGCTGGTGCGGGACGGTGCCGTGATTGAAGACGACCCGTGCGTTTCCCGTCTTCTTCGTCTGCCGGCGGGCCGACCGGTAGTACGGCAGTGCTCGCGGTGACGTCGCCGCCTCATCGAAGAAGATCCCGTCGACGCCGTACCACGCCTGATAGCGCGCCACTTCCGCGCGAACCGTGCGGAGGCTGCGCTTGCCCCAGGAGGTGTGCACGTATCCGATGACCGCGATACCGGCGAGTCGGGCTCGGCGTACCGTGTTCTGGTAGCCGGCGACAGGCGCGTTGCCGGGACCGCTGGCGGGATTCAAGATCATGGTCGTTCCCGGAACGGCGCGCGCCATGGCGTACTCCCAGGGCGACTCGACGCCCGGCTGGAAGTAAGCCGGAACCAGGCTGGTTTGACAGGCCTCGGCGCGCGCAGGGGGCACGGCCAGAAACAAGGCGGCCATGGCGATCGCGGCCAGGGGTCGTGTGCATCGAGGCAGCCGCATCTAATGCCGTCTCGACTGCCACGCCTCCTTTTGGTACTTCCGGGAGCCGTGAAGGACGGATCGCCGAAGATCTCGGCCGTCGGCTCTAGTCCTGGGCACCGGCAGCGGCGGCCGCGTCGTCGGAGAACCGAGCAGGAAGGCGGACCCGGAAAGTCGAGCCGACGCCCACCTCGCTATCGATCTCGAGGGCACCGCCATGGCGCTCGACGATCTCGCGCGTGATGGTGAGCCCAAGTCCTGTGCCCTCCACATGCCCGGCGGTCGACGCGCGGAAGAAACGCTCCGTGAGCCGCGGCAGCTCGTCCGGCGGAATGCCGACGCCGGCGTCGGTGACGGAAACGACCACATCGTCGCCTTGCGGTTGCGCGGCGACGACGACCACCGTGTTAGGACGGCTGAACTTGATGGCGTTGCTCAGCAGGTTCGAGAAGACCTGCTGTATGCGGAGCCCATCGGCTTGAACGCATAGCGGCGTCTCCGGCGCGTCGATCCTGATAGCGAGTTGCCTTTCGCGCGCGACGGGTTCCAGCCCGGCGACCAATTCGCGCAGCGACGAGACGACGTCAAGACGCTCGATCGTCAGCTTCACGCGGCCGGACTGCAGGCGCGAAAGCATCAGCAGGTCGTTGATCAGGTCTTCAAGACGGGACGCATTGCGCAGTGCCGTGTCGGCGTAGTCGCGTTGCTCGTCGTTGAGGTCACCGGCGATTCCGGTCAGCAGCATCTCGGTATAGCCCCGGATGACGGTCAGCGGAGTACGCAACTCGTGCGATACGGACGACACGAAACGCGTCTTCATTTCGTCGAGCGAGCGCAACTCCTCGACGACGTTGGCGATCCGTGCGGCCATGTCGTTGAACGTCACAGACAGTAGGTCCATCTCCTCGACGCCTCCCGGGCGAGCGCGGGCGTCGAACTCGCCGGCTCCCAGGCGCCGTGCCGTGTCGGTCAGCTCCCGCAGCGGCTCTATGACGCGGCGCTGCAGCTGTCTGCGCAGGAGAGCGGTCGAGAGGAAGTAGGCCATGGCCCCGCCGACGAGCACGGCGAGCGCAACGAACGCGGTCGACTCCGCGCGGGCGTCCGCGTCCCTGATGCGATCCCTTTCGCGCGTCTCCAGCTCGGCCACCATGCGGCGAAACCGGTCCGTCCGCTGCTTGCCACGGCCGGAACGGACGATGGCGAGCGCCCCCGCCCTGTCACGATCGCGAAGTCGATCGAGGATCGGCTCCGCGAACGACTGTCGCCAGTCGACCATGACTTCGCCCATCTGCAGGACGAGCGCCTGATCCTCTTGCTCCACCGTCTCGCTCAGCGCCTTCAAATCCCGTTCGATGCGAGGAATCGCACGCCGGTACGGATCGAGGAAGTCCCGTCTCCCAACCAGAACAAACCCGCGGATCCCTGTCTCCGCGCTCAGGACTTCCGCTTGCACGGCTGTGGTCAAGACCAGATCGGCCCGTGCATCGGAACTCTCCCGGGAGGCATCGCGGTACAGAAGGAATGCCGCGATGGTCAGCAGAGCGACGCAGAGACCCGCCGCCGTCTGCACGGCGGCGACGCGGCGCATTATCTGGCGGAGCGACTGTGACGTTCTCAAGCCGTGGCTGACATTATCCTCGGTGAGTGCCATGGCTGCCGACACTAGAGCGTCCGTAGATGGCGTCCGTGCTCATCGTCGAGGACGACCGGGATACGGCACGGTTGATGGGCCACTGGCTCATGGAGGAAGGTCATGACGTCGTGACCGTCATGACGGGTGAAGGCTCGCTCGAGGCGTTGCGCGAGGCCACCTTCGACCTGATCCTCCTTGATGTCAGGCTGCCCGGCATCAGCGGGTACGAGGTGTTGCGCAAGATCCGCTCCGAGTCACTCGCCACGAATTCTCGGGTGCTCTTCGCCACCATCACGGATGACGACGACATGCCCGCGGGTCTGAGTGCGCTTTCGCTGCCGAAACCGTTCACCCGGGACGGTTTCCAGGACGCGGTCAGGCGCGCTCTCGCCCGCCCTCCTGCCTAGGCGCGGTCGACTCGTTCCAGCAGCTTGGAGCCGGCCTTGGTGGAGAGGACCAGTTCATCTCGGTAAGCAGCAGGTCCCCGCGCAAGAGCCGTCCGAGGTTGATCTCCGCGGCGGCCCGTAATTGTCGGCTATCGGTCTGACGCAGCCTTGTAGCTCATGGCGCCATCATCCCTGCTTGGCCGTACATCCGCCGATCAGGGCGTTCAGTACCGCACAGTGACCTGATGACCAGTGGGCGGCGAGCCGGCGAAGTCGGGCCCGCCCGCTCGCGCCCGGTCGTTGTTGGGGCGTGCCAAGTTCGTGCGCGCGCAACAAGGAGCCGACTGGTTGGAGGAATACGTCTCCCCCTGGAAGGAACATTTGGTGCGCTCCGTTAGAACGAAGCTGTTTGCCGGTTTCGGCGCCGTCTTGGCGCTACTGGCCGCGACGGTGATTTTCGCAATCCTCGGCTTGTCGGCGGTGAACGAGTCCGCCAAGACGCTGGGAGAGTCCGATGTGCCGGCGGTCGAGGCGCTCGGCACGATCAGCGAGTCCGCGCAGGCATACCGTCAGGCGCAGTTCTTTCACGGTGCTTCCAGCGATCCGAAGGTGATCGAGGACGCGGAGGAGCAGACGAAGGACGAGGGCGCCCACTTCGGGCATGCCATGAAGACTTATGAACCGACGATTGTCAACGCCGAGGATCGCCGCGGCTTCGAGGAGACGCAGCGCCTTTGGGACGAGTACACCGACGCATCCGCTGGCTTCCTGGCTCCCAGCCGTGCGGGTGAAAACCAGAAGGCGGCGGACATCCTGCTCGACAAGCGCACGGAGTTCGACGCGCTGACCAAGTACCTCGAGGAGTATCTCGAGCTCAACGAGAAGCTGGTCGCCGCCGACGTCAAGGCAGCCGCCGACGCGTACGAATCCGCGTCGCGCAACCTTCTGATTGTCGCTGCCATCGCGCTGCTCGCCGGTTTCGGCATCGCTTACGTGCTGGCTGGCGCGCCAGATCCGCGCCGGCGCGCAGCAGATGCTGTCTGCCGCCCAGGGGATTCCCAAGGGGGCAAGCTCGATCAGAACGTCGAAGCGAAGATCCAGGACGAGATGGGCGACACCGCCCGTGCGTGCGGCGAGATGATCGCCTATCTCCGCGAAACCGCTGGAGTTGCGCACCGGATCGGGAGGGCGATCTGACCGCCGCGGTGTAGCCCAATTCCGACAAGGATGAGCTCCGGGTGGCGATCAGCGAGATGGCATCGAACCTTCGCGCCGTGGTCAGCGAGCTATCGCAGTCGGCCGGCTCGGTGTCGAGTGCGTCACAGCAGCTCAGCAGCAGCGCCGACGAGACGTCGCGGGCGATCGACGAGATCGCCTCGGCGATCACAGACGTCGCCCAAGGATCCGAACCCGGTTCTGCGGGTTGGCGAAGTCCGTGAAGCCGTCGAGGAGACGAAGCGTGGAGTCGCCCCACAGCACGCGGGCGGCGGAAGAGAGCGCCGTGTCCGCCGAGCAGGCGCGCGGCTTGGCCCGCGAAGGCATGCAAGCCGCTGGTGAAGCGACCGAAGCGATGCACTCGGTGCGCGAGTCCTCACAAGAGGCGTCGACCGCGATCAGCAAGCTTGCCAAGAAGTCGCAGCAGATCGGCCAGTTCATCACCACCATCACCGGCATCGCTGAGCAGACGAACTTGCTGGCGCTCAGGGCCGCGATCGAAGCTGCTCGCGCCGGCGAGCAAGGCCGCGGCTTCGCCGTCGTCGCCGAAGAACTGCGCAAGCTCGCCGAAGAGTCCCAGGACGCGGCGCCGACGATTTCCGGACTGGTCAACGAGATCCAAACCGGAACCAAGCGCACCGTCGGAGTCGATGACGAGAGCGTGAATCGCAGAGAAATCAGCGCCACGATCGTCGACCGGGCTCACACGGTGTTCGGTCAACTAGGTGAAGCGGTGAAAGAGATGGCGAAGCGGATCGAGTCGATCGCGGCCGCTTCTCAGCAGATCGGCGCGAGCACCGAGCGCGTGGGCGTCGAGATGACCGGCGTTGCCGGCGTCGCCGAGTCGGCTTCGGCCAGCGCCGAGGAAGTGTCGGCGTCGACGGAGCAGACGAGCGCGTCGGCGCAGGAGATCAACGCGTCAGCTCAGGAGCTCGCTTCCACCGCGCAGCAACTCGAGCAGCTCGTCGGGCGCTTCAAGGTCAACGGCCGGCGATCGCTTCGCTGGGGTTTTTCAGTTCTTGTGGACTTGGAACGACCTGCTGGTGTCGCTGACCTTCGGCCGGGACACGCAGACGATCACGGTGGCGACTTCGGGCAGCTCCCCCAGTTCGGGTCCAACATCGAGTTGATCGCTCCGGCGTCGTTTCTGTCGTTGGTCGTGCCGTTGATCGTCTTCTTCGCCTTTCAGCGCTACTTCGTCCAGCGCCTGCTGGCCGGTTCGGTCAAGTAGCCGCGCCCTCGTCACCGGTCTGAGACTTCCTTTTGTTCAAGCGCAGGCGAGATCCCGCGCCTGACGCATCACGTCGTCAATCATCTCGGGCGTCAGGCGCCGCGTGAAGGTGTTCTGCTGGCTCGGATGAAAACAGCCGAGCATGGTCCACGTCCCCGTCTTAAAGAACGCGCCGTGGGCGAACCGCGGCCGCGGCTTGGGAATGGTCTCATCAAGGAGTGCAAGCAGGCGCAGCGCGGCCTCCCAAGCGAAGGCGCCGAGACACACGACGACGCGCACATCGGGCAGTAGCGCCATCTCGCGCTCGAGCCAATCCGAGCAGGCGCCTCGCTCGGCCGGCGTGGGCTTGTTGGCAGGAGGAGCGCACCGTACCGCTGCGGTGATGAAGCAATCGTGCAGACGCAGCCCGTCGTCGGACGACACCGAGTGGGACTGGTTGGCGAACCCGGTGCGGTGCAAGGCAGCGAAGAGGAAGTCTCCCGAGCGGTCGCCGGTGAAGATCCGTCCGGTGCGATTGGCCCCATGCGCCGCCGGGGCGAGACCGAGAAGGACGATTCGGGCGGCCGGATCGCCAAAGCCCCCGATCGGGCGGCCCCAATACGACTCATGAACGAACGCCGCACGCTTTTCGGTGGCCACCAGCTCTCGCCAATCAACCAGCCGCGGGCAACGGCGGCATTCGTGTATCTCCGCGCGTAACTCAGCCAGGCCGGCCGCCGGCGCAATGTCGCCGTTTACAGCCGCCGGCGGGCACTCGCCGCTTACGGCCGCGGTAGCCATGCCAGCGATCGAAACTGCTGGCGGACTCTCACCGTTCCTTTTCTCCCTGCTGCGGTCGGACCCGGTATCCATCGACCTACTTGTAGCCTGCAAGCCATGCGCCTGACCGTCTCTTTGGCCGCGGTGATCGCCGCCGGCGCCCTCGCCGGGTGCGGCGCCGGCGCGACCGCGGGAGAAGACTTCGACGACCAAGAGCAGCAAGTCGCCGAAGCCATCGGCAGCTTCCAGGAAGCGGCACAGCGGCGCGACACGGCGGAGATCTGCCGGCGCATGTTCACGCCTGAACTGGCCAAGCGACTGGCAAACGGCTCAAGTTGCGAGCGCGAAATCGAATTGGCGATCCGCGACATCGACGCGGCGTCGATCAGCGTGACCGACGTGGCGGTGGAGGGCACGAGCGCGACCGCGCAGGTGCAGGGGCCGGCGGGCGAAGGATCCAGCGGCGTCTTCGAGCTCGTCAAGCGCGGCGAAACCTGGCGAATAGAGGATTACCGGCCGAAGGAAGGCGCGGACAGCTAAGCCGCCCGCCGAACCGTCGAAGCCGTCGAACCTCAGGCGAGCTTGCGGCCGTACTGGCGCTCGTAGTACTCCCGGTAGTCGCCCGAGCGAGTCGGCTTCCACCAATCCTCGTTGTCGCGATACCAGGACACCGTGCGCTCGAGCCCCTCGGCGAAGCGCACACGCGGCTCCCAGCCCAGCGCGCGGATCTTGTCTGAGGAAAGCGAGTAGCGAACGTCGTGACCGGGGCGGTCGGTGACGTGCTCGATCAAGTCGCGGCTGGCGCCCGTGAACTCGAGGATGCGCTCGATCACTTCGATGTTGGGGCACTCGTCGGGCCCGCCGACGTTGTAGACCTCGCCGGGCTCTCCATGGTCGAGCGTGAAGCCGATGCCCCGGGCGAAATCCTCGACGAAGATCCAGTTACGGACCTGCATGCCGTCGCCGTACACGGGCAGCGAATCGCCGTGCATGGCATTGAGCACCATCAGCGGGATAAGTTTCTCCGGGTACTGGTAAGGCCCATAGTTATTCGAGCCCCGGCAGATCGAGGTCTGCATCCCGTAGGTGTGGTGGTAGGACGCGACCAGCAGGTCAGCGCCGGCTTTCGTCGCTGAATACGGGGAAGAAGGTGCGAGCGGTGATGTCTCGGTGAAGGAGCCTTCGTCGATCGAGCCGTAGACCTCGTCCGTGGAAACCTGCAGGTACCGCATGCCGCGCTCTCGGGCGGCTTCGAGCAGCACGAAAGTCCCGACGACGTGCGTCTTGACGAAGGCGTCAGGCTCGGCGATCGAGCGGTCCACGTGCGTCTCGGCGGCGAAGTTGACGACCGCCTCGCAGCCCTGCATGGCGTCGGCGGCCGCATCGGCGTCTTCGATCGCCCCGTGGAAGAAGGAAAACCCCACTTCGTCTTCGAGATCGGCAAGGTTCTCGCGGCGCCCCGCGTAGGTCAGCTTGTCGAGCACCACGACTTCGTCGCCGTGCTCGCGCACGCGCTGTCGGACGAAGTTCGATCCGATGAATCCCGCGCCACCACAGACGAGCAACTTCATGTGCGCTCTACTTCCGCCGCCCCGACACGCGCGGCGAGATATTCATCCAAGCCCTCCTGCCATGGAGCGAGAGCCGGCGTCTCGGGCCTCGTGAGCCCCAGAACCGAGTACAAAGGACGCGGCGCCGGGCGTCCGAGCTCGGCCGTCGAGCCCGGCCGAACGGCGCAATCGACGCCGGCGCGCTCGAAGGTGGCTACCGCAAGATCGAACCAAGAGCAGCTTCCTTCGCCAGCCACGTGCAAGACGCCGATTGGGCGCTGTTCGGCGATCGCCACCAGTGCTGCCGCCAGATGCCCGGTGTACGTGGGGCGGCCGATCTGGTCTGAGACCACGGTCACCTCGTGGCGCTCGGCGCCGAGCCGCAACATGGTCGCGACGAAGTTGGGGCCGGCAACACCAAACAGCCACGACGTCCGGACGATCGCGTGCGCCTCGGGGGCTGCTTTTCGTACCGCGTGCTCGCCGGCCAGCTTGGAGCGCCCATAGGCTGAAAGCGGGTTGGTCTCAGCGCGCTCGGAATAAGGCGAGTCCGCGCGTCCGTCGAAGACATAGTCAGTCGATACCTGGATGACGAACGCCCCAGCCCCGTACGCGGCCGCCGCCACGTTTCCGGCGCCGTCGCCGTTTACGGCCGTCGCTTCGGCTTCCGACGCTTCGGCGCCGTCAACGTCGGTCCACGCCGCGCAGTTGATCACCACGTCGGCGCGCGCTTTGGCGATCACCTCGCGCGTCCGGGCGCCGTCAGTGACATCCAACTGCGTCCGATCGAGCTCCACGACCTCGTGTTCGCCGCCGCGCACCGCCCGGGAGAGGTCGTGCCCGAGCATGCCTTCCGCGCCTGTGATCAGCACCCGCATGAGGGCATATCCATAGCGGATGCCGCACCAATAGCGCCACGGCCGCGCGGCGTGGGTCCGCTTCTGGAAGCCGGCAACAGCCGGTTACACGCGTAGGGCAAG
The DNA here is from genome assembly GCA_016781085.1 of Actinomycetota bacterium. Taxonomy (GTDB): domain Bacteria; phylum Actinomycetota; class Thermoleophilia; order Solirubrobacterales; family Solirubrobacteraceae; genus LC5-1. The sequence goes on along the minus strand of JADDQZ010000054.1, from coordinate 15,757 downwards.
AGCCAACTCGAAACGCGATTCGGCGTCGTCGAGGCGATCGCCGAAGAGGTCACGCAACTGCTTCACGCGGTAACGGACGGTCTGCGGATGCACGCCGATCTCCTCGCCGATCGCCTGGATCTGTCCGGGGCGGTCAAGCCACGCCCGCAAAGTCTCGGCCAGCTTGTGCTGTGCGGTTTCTGGCAACGCGCGCAGCGGTGCCAACGACGTGACGGCGAGGTCGGCGGCAAGCACCGGATCGGACGCCAGCAGCAATTGGGGCAAGTGCCGGCTGGCGTCGACCAACGATTCGGCTTCGACGCGCCCTGAGGCCAACAAGCGATGCAGGGCGACCGCACGGCGCACGCTGACTCCGACTCGCTCCCACGGCTCGACGGACCCCAGGACAGTGGGCGCCAAGCTCTCCGCTTGCACGGCTGCCTCGATCAAGCGGCGCCGCCCCGGCCCAAGCGGGTCCGGCATCAGGGCACACGCCAAAGGTCCGACGGCCGCCCCTATGGCGCCGTGGCCGAGACCACGCGCGAGTCGCTCAGCCGATCCCTCCGTGCGCTCGGGATCCTCTTCGCGCTCAGTCGGCGGCTGCGCGACGACGGCCGCGACGGTCTTTGGCAGTTCCCAGCCGGCGGCTTCTGCGGCGGCGCGGATGGCGTCTTCGGGGGCGGGAGGATCTTGGGCGCAGAGCAACACCAGCCGGCGCCGGCGGCGTCGCCGTTCCCCCGCTTCGACCATCTGCTCAGCGGCGTAACCCTCGGCTGAAAGCGCCGACAGCTCGTCGATGTACTCAAAAATGGCTTCGCCGAGCCGAAAGACGACTTCCGGCGGCTGATCGGCGGCCACACACGCGTCGACGAAGCGCCGCCAGGCAACGCGGGCACCGACGCGGTAAGCCGCGAGGAGCGTTTCGAGGCTGCGGCCGGAGTGGACTTCGCCCTTGCCAAGCCGCACGTAGGTTCCACGCTTTTCGACGTCTTCGCCGGCAGGATCCTCGATGAGGTCGACGAAGCGCCCCAGGGCCCGCTCCACGCCGATGCGGACGACTTCACCCAGCTTGCCCTCCATGGCGTGGCGGTAGCCGGGAACTTCGCGCGCAATGGCGGCGATCGTGTCGTCGGCGAGCTCAGGCAGCACGGGCCGCAGTACGGCGGCGACTTCGGGAGGAATGGCCGGGCGCTGGCGGGAGGATTCCACTTATCGTGAAACTACAGCGGCAAGCAGACAGCGGCCAGCCTGCGGCCTTCAGGAGGACCTTGTTTAAGCGTTGCGGCGCTAAGGGGCAGCCTTCGCCGTGTCAGTGACAGTCCGACGGGCCTGGGATGCTTCGCGCCGCTTCGACTGTAGAGGATTTCAAGTTTGCGTCATCTCGTGCTCATGCTCATCGCTCTCAACGGCACGCTCCCGGAAATGGCGAGCGCGGCTGGTGTAACCCATGCGAGTGTGCCGCCGGGATGGGCGCCAGACGTCAAGGCGGCTTCGGCTTACGCGCGAGGCCGCGCGGGGACGGTTTCCTTCGCCGTGCGGACCAAGGGACGCTTCTGGGGCCGAGACGCCCGGCGGAGCGCGAATTCCGCCAGTGTCATCAAAGCCATGCTGATGGTCACCTACCTGAACCATCCGAGTGTGCGCGACCGTGAGCTCACGGCGCAGGATCAGGCTCTGCTTCGCCCATGATCCGGTGGTCCTCCAACGACGCCGCCACAGCAGTGCACAACTACGTCGGGGACGCGCTCGTCATGGCGCTTGCCAAGCGCGCCCGGATGAGCGACTTCCAAGTCGCCCCGGCTTGGGGCTTGAGCCAAATCAACGCCCGGGACCAGTCGCGGTTCTTCCTGCGTCTCCCCGAACTGACGCCGCAGCGCCACCGGCGCTACGCGCTCAGACTGCTCGGCAACATCGTTCCCGAGCAGAGATGGGGCGTCGGACAGTTCGCGCCGCGCGGCTGGAAGTTGCACTTCAAAGGTGGCTGGAGCTCCGGGACTGGAGCGGTCAGCCACCAAGTGGCCTTGCTACGCCGCGGAAAGCAGCGCGTCTCGATCGCGATCTTGACCAATGACAGCCCGACTCACGCCTATAGCGAGCAGACGCTTCGCGGCGTCGCCAAGCGGCTGATGCTTGGATTGCGAAAGGCGCCGCGCAGTGTCGCGCTCCTTCCTACGCCCACCTGGATCGGCCGGACGCGACTCCGACGCCCAGCCCACCGCCACGCCGACGCCTAAGCGCTTCAGCAGCGCTACCGGAAGCCACACGCGTCTTCGAACAGGGAACGAGACGGTCAGAGGATGCCGATTTCTGAATTGTCGCCGACCATGAAGCGATAAGCGCGCGGTTGGCGCTGATCGCGCGAAATCGTCACGTTCTTTCCCAGCAGCGAAGATTCCATCCGGCCTTGAAGGCCTCGCACGGAGGACCCCTCGAGCAGGATTGAATGTTCGACTTCAGCTTGCTCGATGACGCAACCGGGTCCGACCGCGGTGTAGGGGCCGACGTAGGCATCCCTGAGAACGGCGCCCGCACCGATGATTGCCGGCCCGCGTACGGTTGAACGCTCCAGCCTCGCTCCCCCCTCGACGATGACGCGACCGTGGATCTGCGCGTCGACCAGCTCACCGTCGACGCGGCGCTCCACGGTTTCGAGGATCAGGCGATTTGCTTCCAGCATGTCGTCCAAGCGGCCGGTGTCCTTCCACCATCCGCGCACCACGTGTGATTCCACGCGGTGCGTTTCGTCGACAAGCCACTGAATCGCGTCGGTGATCTCAAGCTCACCGCGCCCGGACGGGGCGATAGCGCGCGCCGCGTCATGGATTCGCGGCGTGAACATGTAGACGCCGACGAGCGCCAGATCGGTGGCGGGCTTCTTGGGCTTTTCGACGAGCCGCGCTACCGCACCCTGGGCGTCGAGCTCCGCGACGCCATAGTTCTCGGGATCCGGCACGGGCGTGAGCAGGATCAACGCTTCGGGCTCGTGCTCCCGGAACTCCGCTACCAGCTCGGTGATGCCGCCCTGAAGCAGGTTGTCGCCGAGATACATGACGAAGGGACTTGAAGCCAGAAACGACTCGGCGGTCAAAACCGCGTGAGCGAGGCCGAGCGGCGCATCCTGCTCGATGTACGAGATCTGCACACCGAAGCGCGACCCATCGCCGGTCAAAGAACGGATCTCGTCCCCGGTTTCCGGCGCGATGATGATTCCGACCTCACGGACGCCGGCTGCTGCCATGGCTTCGATCCCGTAGAAGAGGACCGGCTTGTTGGCCACGGGCACAAGCTGCTTCGCCGACGTATACGTGATCGGGCGCAGGCGCGTGCCTTTGCCACCGGACAGAATCAGTCCCTTGAGCTGCTCCACGACCGCAGCCTATCCGCCTGATGCTGCTTAGCTCGGCGCCAACACCCGCTGCTCGCTGCGCAGGCCCTCGGCGGCGGTCAGCACGGCTTGCCGCGCGTCGGCAGGCTCTAGTACCGAGGCTTCACCGGCTTCCTTGAGGACTTCCTTCACGAGGTAGGTCAGTCCCTTGAAAGCCCATTCGACGATCACTGACCCGTCATCGAGCTCGGCGACGAGGGTTCGCTCTTCACGGGCCCAGCGTGCCTGCTCGGGCGAAATCCAGACATGCGCAATGCGCGACCCGCCGACTTCGCCGGTGCGCGGCCAGCCCTCGATGTCGCCCACTGGATCCAGGTCCGGGCGGGGCTCGTAGACCTCGTCGGACGCGTGCACCCGCTTGATCCGGTCCAGCCGGAAATGGCGGACGTCGTCTTTGGCCGGATCGAAGGCCGCGACGTACCAGCCCTCTTGTCCATTGATCAGGGCGTAGGGCTCGATCACGCGACTGGTGAAGCGATCTTCGTTGGAGGCGTAGTACTCCATCTCGATCAGGCGCCGTTCGGCGATGGCACCGCCTACCACCCTTGCGATTCCCTCGTCGTCACCGGCGGCCGTCGTGATGTGAAGTCCTTCGCGCGTCGGGTCCTGACCGAGCGCGGCGACGATCTTCTCGCGAGCGGGAGCCAGCGAGCCGGCGGGAATGTGGTCTCCGAGCAAGTCGATTGCGGCGATCAGCGCCTTGGCTTCGATCGGCAGCAGGCGCGCGGGACGGTCGAATGTGTCGGAATAGGGCTCCGGGTCGACTTCGATCTCGCCTGACGGCAGGACTTCGGCGTAGAGGACGTAGGCGCCGCCGCCGAAATTGACGACGTTGAGCACGGAGATGTCTTCGCGCAGCTCCGATTCGGACATCTGGAGCTGGCCGAGCACTTCGGCGACTTTCGGGCGCCGGCCCTCGCGGCCAGCCTTGATCAGCACGGAAGCGAGCGTGACTAGGCGAGCGAAGCGCTCGGGGCGAATGGCGCCGTCTGCGCGACTACGGCGTGGACGCTCGGCTTCGCCCACACCGTCTTCACGAGCGGGGCGTTGTACCGGCCGTGCTTGGGCAGCCGGCGAGGTCCGGTGGCGCTCGATTATCAGCTCCAGGCGCCGATCCGCTTCTGCGGCGAGCTCCGGCGGACCCACGACTTGCGCGTGCTCGCCCAAGCCGAACACCCACCCGAGCAGATGGCGCGGCAGAGCGTAATCCGTGTGCAACACGCGACCGTTGCCGTCGCCGTCCGTCAGCTCTCCATGGGCAGCGAAGTTGCGCTCCACCCACCAAGCGATGCGCTCGGAAATGAAGATCTCGGCCGTGCCGAACTTCTCGCCCAGCTGCCACGGCACCCGATTGGCGTAAGCCCGCGGGTCGAAGTCTTCGGGGCGCTGGAAGTCGTGCTCGGCTTTGGTCGCGTAGCCGACTTTGCCTTGGATGCGCGACAACCGGAACATACGGATGGCGCGGCGCTCGTGGGAATAGCCCACGAGATAGAACTGCCCGGCTTCGAAGACGAGCTGGTACGGGTCCACGAGGCGGTGCTCCGTCTTGCCGGTCTGCATCGTGAAGTACTCGAACTCGATGCGCTTGCGCCGGTAGATCGCGGTATCGATCTTCGCCAGCCGGGCGGAAAGCTCCGCACCGCCGGCCGAAGCCGTGATACCGAGCCCCACCGAGCGTTGCGCCGGTGAGTTCAACGGACTGGGACGGCCCCAGGAGATTTGCTGCAGCGCGAGCCGCAACGGCTCCGCGTAGGCGAACTCACCGTCGAGCAGCGTCAGCGCGGTTTGCAGTGACGCCAGCTCTTTGTCGGTGAACGCAATCGACGGCAAAAAGAAGGACTCAGGCGCGAGTGAATAGTTCTCTTGCTCGGAAAAGCCCTCGATCGGCTTGTCGACCGACAAGTGGATGCCGAGCGACTCGAGCTCCGCCCGGTCGGCGTAGAAGCGACGCGCGAAAGCGTCTTCGGTCATGTCCGAATAGCCCTCGACGTCCCGGCGGATCTCCGTCGCGGTCACTGTTCTGCGCTCCGCCATCAGATAGGCGATGAGCGACAGCTGCCGGATGAGCTTTTCCGTGTCCTTGGCCACGAGGCCACGATAGTCATCACCGCCCCCCAGCTCATGCCAGGGGACGCCAAGAGCCGGACTTTGCGCACTTTTGGCCCGGGCAAGGCCTAAGACTCAAGGTTTCAGCGCCGCGGCCGATGCTTTCCTCGCCTTGCCGTTGCGTCTTGTCCTCATAGAAGACCCCCGCTCCCGCGCCGAGCAACCGATGGGATCGCTCATTCGTGGCGGCTGGGAAGTCATCGGCTCGGCGTCTACGGCGTCCGAAGGCCTGCTTCTACTCGAGCGCTTGGCCGCCCATCAAGGGCTCAGCGATGCGGCGACAGCCAACCTGCTTTCCCCGCGCGAGCGTGAAGTTGTGGAGCTGCTGAGCCGCGGCTTGACCGGCGAGCAGATCGCGGTGGATCTGGTGCTGTCGAGCGAGACGGTCAAGACGCACATCCGCAACGCGATGACCAAGCTCCAAGCCACCACCCGCGTGCACGCGATCGCGATTGCCATGCGGCTCGGATACATCGGCGGGCCGGAGCCCAAGGTTTCACCCGCGGCGACTCAGGAGCCGCCAACGTCGCCGGCCGAAGCGTTACCCGAGCTGCCCTCCCAAGCACCGCTGCCTGCGTGAACCAGCTGTCGCGGTGCGCGCTTTCAGCGACTCAAGCGTCGCCGGAGCGCTTCCATCTGCGGGCGCGCAAAGCGAAAGGGCGAAGGACTCGTCAGGGTCGGTGAAGAAGCGCTCGACACGCATGCCGGACGCCGCCGCGTCGGCGGAGATGCGCTTGTGCGTGAACTTCGCGCTCAGCTCCGTTCGCAGCTCCTCGCCCGCACCGAAGGCCACAACGGTCTCAAGTCTTTCGATGCTTACGCGCTGCTCGCAGCGAGAACGCAGGCGCATCTCGATCCACTCGCGCTCGGTATCGAAAAATGCGACGTGCTCGAACGCCGACAAGTCGAAGTCGGCGGCGAGTTCGCGGTTGAGGACGGCAAGGACGTTCAGGTTGAACGCCGCGGTGACACCGGCCGCGTCGTTGTAGGCAGCGTGCAGGACTGCCGGGTCCTTGACCAGATCGGTACCGAGCAGCAGTCGGTCGTCGGGACCGAGCTCTCGGGCGATCGACCGCAGGAAGCGCCGGCGGGAACCGGGCAAGAAGTTGCCGATCGTGCCACCGAGGAAGACGACGATGCGGGACCCTTCAGACGGAGGAACCGCGTCGAGGTGGCGCTCGTAGTCGCCGATGATCCCGTGCACGCGCAGGCCGTCGTATTCCTCCATCAGTTGCTCCGCGCTCGCTCGCACGACTCCCTCTGAGACGTCGAAGGGCACGTAGCGGTCGAGCGTTCCGGCGGCGGCCATCGCGTCGAGCAGCAGCCGCGTCTTGGTCGGCACGCCCGAGCCGAGCTCGACGAGCTCGGACGCACTCGTGAGAGCGACGATCTCCTCGGCGTGGCGCTCGAGGATCCCGCGTTCGGTGCGCGTTGGGTAGTACTCGGGCTGCTTGCAGATTTCCTCGAAAAGCCGGGAGCCCTCGGCGTCGTAGAAGTACTTGGGCGGTAGTTCCTTGAACGCCCGCGCAAATCCGTCGAGGACATCGAACGCGAGCGCGTCCTCGTCATCGACCTCAAGCCGTGAATCGATGGAAACCGTGGAACGGATTTGTGTCACTTAGGCATCTCCCGCCAGGCGTACTCCGGCAAAGAGGTGCCGGCGCTGCGGCAGATCCCAATTGCGGAACGTTGTGCAACGAATGCGGTCGGCTGTGACGCACGACCAACCGCGCAGCACGCGGTAAGCGTCTCCGAAAAAGACTTCCGAATACTCGCGGTAAGGGTGGGCGCGAAAGCCGGGATAGCCGGTGAACGGCGAGCTGGTCCACTCCCAGGCGTCGCCGATTCCCTCAAGGACGTTGGCTTGCGCCGCGCTTTCCCACTCGAACTCGGACGGCAGGCGGGCACTCGACGCCGCCGCAAAGGCTTCCGCTTCGAAGTAGGAAACATGCGTCACGGCCGTATCGGGATCACCGGTCCGCGCGCCTGCGTGGTCATCGATCCCGTTCTCGGACCGCCATTGCCAGCCAGCCCCGGACCAGTGGTGAGGGGACTGATAGCCGCCCGCGTCGGCCCAGGCAACCCACTCGCGGTTGCTGGAAAGCCGGCGGGCGATTCGAAACCCGTCCACTCGACGGACATGTTGCGGACGCTCGTTGTCGTAGGCAAAGCAATCGTCGCCCGCCCCGATGACCACATCGGCGCCATCCACGGAAGCTAGTTCGAGTGGCGTGGCCCGGGCGGCAGGCGTTCCACAGGTCTCCGGAAGCCGGCCCATGACCGCCATGGCCTGCAGCATCGTCTCGTTGTGCTGGAGTTCGTGTCGGAGCACGAGCTCGTGCAACGCGCCGTCGCCGAGCGCAACAGTCGATGAATCGGCCCTTACGGCTTCTAGGTAATCCATGAGAGCCGGGCCTTTGAGCAGCGTCGCCTCGCCGCGCACGGCGCGCGGCGTCTCAAACGCGTCGTAGAGCTCCGCGAGCTCGGGGCGACGCAGTGGCCGCCCTGCCAGTCGGTGATTGAGCCAGAGGTCCTCGTACGCGGCGATGTGACCCAGATCCCAGACCAGTGGCCCGAAGAACGCCGCAGCGGGACGCTCGAACTCCTCGTCGCTCAGGTGTGCGACGAGGCCCAGCGTGCGGCTGCGAGCCGCTTGCATCGCCTCTTTCAAGCCCTCAGGCACGGGCGCAAGGTACCAGCGCCCGAAGCGCTCGGCCGTCTTCAGGCGGCTTGGCGCTCTTCAGGGCGATGGGAGCCGAAATACGCGCCCCCGCCGATTGCCCGGTCAAAACGAGACCACTCACTGCCGTTGGGCAACTCGCGCTCGAGGCGGTCGAAGGAGCCCAGGCGACCGCCCAGATTGTCGATCATGTGCACAAGCGTGGCTTCTCGCGTGCACGGAATCACGGGCGAACCATGCTCGAGCAAGCCGTGATGACTGAGGATGATGTGCAACACAGCGGTCGCGAGCCTCGGCTCGAAGTCCGGTATGTCTTCGATAAGCCGACGGATCCGGTAGTAGCCCAGGGGGATTTCTCCCTGCAACTTTCCCGCGTCGGTCATGTCGATCGCCATCGCATCGGACGTGTAGGCCTCGAGCTTGCCGATGTCGTGGATGAGAGCTCCGGTCACGGCCACGTCACGGTCGATGCCGGGAAAAGTGGCAGAAATTGCCGACACCGCTTGACCGACGGTGAGGGAATGCTCCAGTAGGCCGTGACGATAGGCCTGGTGGAAGTGTTTCGCGGCGGGGGCATCGCGAAAGCTTTCCCACACCGGCGAGCTCGGCGCGAAGACACGGTCCAAGAGCTCGCGCAGGTGGGCGTTCTGCACCGTTGCGATCAGCTCGCGCAAGTCACGCTCCATCTGCTCGACGGAGCGCGGCGGCCCGTGGACGAGCGCATCGACGTGCACTTCACCCGGAGCAGGCGCGCGCACCGACTCGATCAATATTTGCGGGCCGTAACGGGCGTCGACGCGAAAACGACCGTTGACGCGCACCGGCGTTCCTTTGAGACATAACCCTTCGGCCTCTTGAAGCTGGTCCGCCAGCACGGCTGAGACAGAGCCAGTTCGATCCGACAGCGTGAGCCGTAGGTAAGCGCGACCATCTCCGCCGGACCGCAACTCACGGTCACGCACGACCAGGACTTGGTCGATCTCTTGACCGTCGACGAAATGGTGCACCGGCATGGGCGTGAAAGTTAAAGCCGGCGCCGGACCGATTTTGTGGGCGGGTCGAGAGCGCTACGCGACTGGGGCCCCGATGCGCCTGAACGTTGTCACCCGCGGTCGTTTCTTCCAACAAACACCGCAGCTTGCTTGCATTTCAGCCTTTGCGCCACGCACCCCGGCGCCACGCCCTCACCAGCGCCGACGCCAACGCCGGCACCTACCCCAACGCCCACCGGTCCTCCGCGCATTGCCCCCGGCGTAACGGCCGGCGGGATCAACGTCGGCGGACTAACCGTCCGGCAGGCCCAAGTGAAGCTCAGGACCGTTGCCAACCCTGTGCTCGCGAAAGACATCCGTCTCGAAGCGGGAGGGCGGACCTTCCGGCTGAAGACGCGCTCGATTCGGCTCAAGTACGACGCGCGCCGATCAGCGGTGCGCGCCTACAAGGCAGGGGCAGCCGTGACCGCCATTTCGCCGGGCGCCGCGTCGGTACCCGTGTCGACCTCTCTGGCCGTCACGTACCGCGCGGACTCGCTCGACGCGTTCTTGCAGGACGTTGACCGGCGCCTTCACGTACGCACGGCTGCATCCGGATGACCGTGTCCGACGTCAAGGATCTCTATCCCCGCGTTCCGGTCGGCACGCCGGTGCTTATTCGTTGAGCCTGGCGGTCACTGAGCCCATAACCACCATCGTGCAATCGATCCCTGCGATCCCATGGCAAGCTCTCTAGAGCGAGCCGGCTAAGTCAGCGAGACATGCGCTCGAGCAGGCGTAGCTCAAGCGCACGCGGCGTGAGGCGCATGAGCGCCGACCCCACGCGGATCGGCCCACCGGGTATCACGACGCGCTTTCCGCGCTCGGCACCTTTGAGCGCGGCTTCCGCGACTTTGTCGGGATGCAGCCACAAGCTGCGCGGCACTCGCTCCACGGGGTGGTCTTGCCTGTTGAACAGCTCGGTGAAGACGGGGCCCGGGCACAGCGCCGTCACCGTCACGCCAAAGCGCTTGACTTCAGCGTGGACCGCCTCAGACAGCGACAACAAGTGCGCCTTGGCGGCCCCATAGCCCGCCGAATTCGGCAAGGGCTGCATTCCGGCCGTCGACGCAACGTTGATCACCGCTCCGCTGCGGCGCTCGACCATGCCGGGCAAAAAGGCGCGCAACAACACGACTGGCGCCTCGCACAGGACTCGCAGCTGCATGACCTGGGCTTCGGGATCCGAGCGGTGGAAGAGACCGCCGAGACCGAAGCCGGCGTTGTTGACCAGGATGTCGACGCGCAGCCCGAGATCGGCTATCCGGTCGGCAAGCTCTCCGCGGCCGTCGCTATCGGTGAGGTCGCAGGCGATGACTTCGGCACGCACGCCGTAAGCCGACGAGAGCTCCGCTGCCAGCGCCTTCAGCCGCTCTTGCCGGCGGGCGACGAGCACGACGCCGTGCCCGCGCTGCGCCAGCCCGCGCGCGAGCTCTTCGCCGATTCCCGACGACGCGCCCGTGACGAGAGCAATGGCGCGCGGGTCAGGAACGGGGAGCGACATCGCGTCGTCCGTTACCCACACATGCAGCCTTCGTCACCTCGCGCGGCGCGGCGGCACTCCGCCATCGGTAATGTCGCGGCGGTGTTCCCCTCTTCTCGCGGATACGACCAGCGCTCGCGCTCAGCGCACGACTTGCGGTCCGCGCGTGTCTGAGGTAGCCCGGCTCGCCCAGCGCGCCCGTGAGGAAGGGCGGGTCGGCATCGACACCGAGTTCATGCCGGAGGGCCGCTACAAGCCGCTTCTCTGCCTGATCCAATTGGCGGTGTCAAACGAGATCGTCGTGCTCGATCCCATCACCGACGACGAGGATTTCTCTCCGCTGGCCGAGGTGCTCGCGGATCCCGAAGTGGAGATCGTGCTGCACGCCGGACGCCAGGACGTGGCGATCCTGCGGCGCGAGTGGAACACGGACATCAACAACGTCTTCGACACACAAGTGGCGGCGGGCTTCGCCGGCTTCGCCGCCCAGGCCGGTTACGGCAACTTGCTCGCGGACGTGCTCGGCGTGCGTTTGAACAAGACCGCCTCCTTCACGCGCTGGGACGCCCGGCCACTGAGTGAAGAGCAGTTGAGCTACGCCCGCGAGGATGTCGAGCACTTGCTCGCGCTTTCCGACGAGATCAAGCAGCGGCTCCAGAACACCGGCCGGCTGGAATGGGCACGTGAAGAATGCCTGGTGCTGGCCGAAGCCAGCGATGAGCGCAACGCCCAGGAAGTTTGGCGACGGCTTCCGCGGGCGCTTGGCTTGAGCGCGCGCGACCGCGCGGTCGCTCAGGAGCTGGCGGCGTGGCGCGAGGAAACCGCCCGGTGCGAGGACCGCCCCGTCGGCTCGATCGTCCGCGACCCCACACTGCTGGAGCTGATCAAGCGCCAGCCGCGCGACGTCAAGGCGATGAACGCCATCCGCGGCATCAATCCCGACGTGGTTCGCCGCCGTGGAAAGGACATCGTCGCCGCGATCGAGCGCGGCCATGCCGCACCACCGCTGCAAGTCGAGAAAGAGGACCGGGTCGCCAACGATCAAGGAGACGGCCCGGTGATCGCGCTGGCCGAAGCGCTGGTCCGTCAGCGCGCTTTGGAAGCGGGACTGGCTTACGAGCTGATTGCCGCCCGCGCCGATCTCAGCCCGATCGTGGCGTGCGTGCGCCGCGGCCTCGCCGAGCCAGCAGTCCGCACGCTGAGCGGCTGGCGGCGTGAGCTGGTGGGCGCCGAGCTGCTGGAGCTCTTGCGCGGAAACCGCACGCTTGGCGTGTCAAGCGACGGCCGAGTCGAGATCACCAACCCCTAGGGGAACGGCGTCGGCGCGCGCAGCCGGACAGCGTGAATCGCGTCGGGGATGAGCATCGTATGTCGGTCGGGGCACTTAGGCGGCGAGCACGGCGACAGGCACGAGGACGTACTCGAGGAAGAAGAGCTTCCAAATCCGCATGTAAAAGGTGGTGCACTCATGGGGGTTTCGGCAATCGACGCGCGAAGCCCAACGCCAGAGCAAGGCGAGTGCGGCCAGGTGAGCGGCGACGAACAGCGCGGGTTGGACGTCGGGCAGCAGCCAGGCGCCGAGAATCGCCATGCCGAGGTAAGCGGTGGTCAGCGCCGCCAAACCAAGCCGCATCACCCGCTCGGGACCCAGCCGGACCGTGTAGGTGGCGATCTGGAACCGCCGATCGCCTTCTAGATCGGGCACGTCCTTGAGGATCGCGATGGCAACGCTGAAAGGGATCACGAACAGCGTGAGCGCAATCACCGACGGTGCGATTACGGGGTCCGCACCGTACGTCAGTGCAAAGTGCAGCGAGACACCGAGGTTGACGACGATCGAGCGCACTCCTGATATGGCGAACATCGCCAAGCCGGCGTGCCGTTTCAGGCGAATCGGGGGCACGGAATAGGCCGCGCCGACGAGTAGTGCGGTCATCACGGAAACGACCTCGATGACACCCTGCGTGAGCGCCATCAGCACCGGAAGGGCGGCTGACACACCAACGATCCACCAAGCCACCCGCAGTGAGAGATCACCCGCAGCGATCGGCAGAAACGGCTTGTTGACCCGATCGATGTCGACGTCTTCGATCTGATTGATACCGACGATGAAGACGTTGACGGCGTAGGCGGCCAAAAGAGTCAGCGCCAAGTCCCCCAGACGGGCGGCCGTAAGGCTTCCTTCAGTGTTCGTCAACGTTATGAGCCACAAGGCGACGACGCTCAAAGTCGTCCCGATGACCGTGTGCGGGCGCGAAAAGCGCCACAGCACCCGCAAGCCGCGCGCCCGTTTCGGCAACGCCATTGCGCCCGCGACCGTGCTCATCGCGCTTTTACGCGCGCTCCCGCAGCTTCGAGCGCAGCATGAGCGCCGCTCCAATCGGGACGAATGCGGCCCCCGCCAACGATCCCACCCCGAAGCGCGCAGCAAAGCGCGCGGCGCGAACGGGCGTCATCCGCTCGTTCGCATTTTCGCGCTTGGCGCCGACCAGCATCGCCGGGGCAGATTGCTCCGTCTTGGTCCCGGCGAGCGCGATCGCGTACCGACTTGTGGATTCAGTCTCCCAGGGCGCCGCCAGGATCCGGGTTCGGAGGTCGACGAAACCGGCGTTCTCCATCCATTCCCGGTACTCGTGCTCCTCGGGAAAGAGCATCCACGTGTCCGCGAGCCGCCGCGCAACCGGGTGCTCCGGGCGTAGCGGCCCGATCAGCAACGCGAGGCCGCCTCGCTTGAGCACGCGATGCGCCTCGTTCATCGCACGTTGCGGCTCGGGCCAGTACTCAATGCTGCCGGCCGAGACCCAGCGATCGAACGACTCGTCCGCGAACGGGAGGTCTTCAGCGTCGCCGAGGACGCGCTCGCAGGGCGTAAGAGCGAACCGTGCCCGCGAACGCGCCAGCTGATGCGGGCTCTGGTCAATCATGGTGATCTGCGTGTCGGGGGCGCGCGCAATGATCCCCGCAGTGGTGAATCCCGTACCAGCCCCGACGTCGAGTACTTCCAGCCCACCCATCTCGAGTTCTGCGAGATCCAGCGCGGCTTCGCGCATCGGAACCGTCCAGAACAGGGGATTGACGAACTTGTCGTACAGGCGCGAAAGTACGGAGTAGAACCAGTACGCCTCCTTCTTGTGCTGGATCAGCCGCATGCGTCCCATCAGCTCACCTTACGTCTCCCGCCATCCGCGTACGAGATTCCAGCGCGCCACCGGACAACCGGGCATACCAACGCTCGACGATTGGATTCCCGAACCCGCCGTGCGGACACATCTGAGCCGCAGTGCCGACGCCACTCCTGAGCAGCTGTGGCAAGCGGCCGAAACGGTGAAATTGTCGGATACACGGACGCTCGGCCACCTCGTGCGCTGGCGGATTCCCGGCCTCGAACAAGACCAGACGTTCTGGGACTTGCTTCGCACGTATCCCTTCACGTTGCTCGACGAAGGCCCGCACTGGACCATCTCCGGGATTTGCGGGCGCATCTGGACCAAGGCCACCGACTACCCCGAATTGCGCGGAGGCGACGACTTCCGGGCTTGGGACGAGCCTGGCACGGTGCGGGTGATATTCGGCCATTGGGTACGTGAGGCCGGGGCCGGGCGGGCCGAGCTTGTAAGCGAGGAGCGAATCGAAGCCCTCGACGCCCAGGCCGCGCGGCGCCTGCGAGCGCTGTGGCGGGTGGTGGGGCCATTTCAAGACGTGATCGCGGCCGAACCTCTGCCGGTTGCCGTTCGCCGTGCCGAGCGCAATACGGGACTTCAGGGCTGAGGCGGCCGCGGGGAGCCGCGCGGGCGCCGGGCAATGCTGCGTTGCGCGGCGAGTGCCGCCCCGGCCCAGACCTCAGGCGCCGCTTGTGCGGTGGAGCGGATCCCAGACCTCGCGCTCCAGTCCGGCAAGCCGTGACTCGCCGCGAAACAACACCCGCGAGCGCTGACGGACTTCAAGGCGCATCCGGCCGGCCAGCGCTTGCTGGGAGCGCATCTCCGCGCGGCGCTCGTCCACGATCGGAACGGGAAGTGCGACGGCCTCGTGGGCTTCTCCTTCCAGCTCGACCCTGACGCCACCCGAGCGGGCTTGGACGTGCCAGAAGCCTGGGGCGACCCGTGTGCGGGTCAACGCGAGTGGGGGCGCGAGTTGCAGCACGCGGCCGGGCAGAGCGACGACCACTGACGTCGGCGCGACCGAGAGTTGTCCCAGCTGGATGCGGCCGCCGGCAAAAGCGGCGCAGATCGAGGGATGGCCATCGAACCCCTGCGCCTGCCCCCACCACCAGCGCGCGGGAAATGAGCGGCCCCAGTTTTTTTCCGCGTAGACGTTGGCTCCTTCGAGCAGAACCGGCTCGCCGCCGAGAACCGCCTCGCCGTCGGCTTGGGCCCCAAGGAGGTGTGGGTGCCAGTACTGAGCGAGGCTTGGAGCGCTTTGAGCCACGCCAAGCCCGCCGAACAGCTGGCGCGGCCATCTACGACGTTCTGCGATGCGGGCAGTGAGGCGAGCGTCGGGCCCCAGATCTATGCGCAGCTCGTCCGGCGAGGCATTCAAGGCTGATCCCGCGACGACGGCAGCGCCGCGTTCGCCGAGATCGACGTGCGGCACGATTCGATGCCGTACGAAGCCGCCCGGGTGTGACGCGAGTGCGACAAGCGCCCAGGAAGGCTTCAGAGATCCGGATCGCGCCACGGCGCTGGGCGTGCAGACGCCGCACAGCACGACGATCACGCGCCCCGCGCCGACGTCCGTGAAACGCCAGTAATAACCCTCCATCGCGATTCCGTGAGGGCGGATTGGATCGCCGAAGGGCAGGTCTGCCCCGCTGCGGCGATAGGCGTCGAGAGCGGCGCTGAGGATGGAAGAAGGCGGCATTTCAGCGGCTGAATCTACGGCGCAGTGCCGAGAAAAGGTCGCGGCTGCTATTTCGCCACCACGTTGTCGCCGAAGTACGCGCCGGAAGTCGGGCGGGCCGCAGCACCCGCCTACGACGCCATATCCAGGGGGGTGTGTCGATTAATGGTCGCTATGCGACATCAAATCGTCACACCCCTGCGCCTCGTTGTGCACGAGGCGCCTGAGAGTTTTGAGCTCAAGCGTCAGGTCGC
>JADDQZ010000052.1 GCA_016781085.1 Actinomycetota bacterium | reverse complement strand
GCCTTCGAGCCGGTGGAGGGCCGCGCCCTCGTCGAAGTCGCTCCTGCCCAGGCCGAGCGCAAGCTCTGCGGCAAGGCCTGGGATTGGGTCGAACGCGTGGGAGGGAAGCGACAATGAGCGCTCGCGCGTCGGATGCCGCGACACCCGATCCGGCTGTGACCTTGCCGCGCATCGCGGCGGAGAAGGTCCTCGGCATCCCGCTGAGCGTGACCAACTACGAGCAGACGCTCGACTGGATCGAGGCCATGATCGCGACGCGGCGCCGCGGTTATGTGTGCGTCTCGGCCGTTCACACCGTGATGGCCGCGCAAGAGGATCGGCAGTTGCGAGCAGCGGTGCTCAGCGCCGACCTCACGGTGCCCGACGGCCAGCCACTGGTCTGGGCACTGAACGCGCTGGGTCACTCGCTGAAGTCGCGCGTCTATGGCCCGGACCTGATGTGGAAGGCGTGCGCGCGCGCCGCCCGCAACGGAACTCGCTTCTTCTTCTACGGAGGTCGCGATCCCGAAGCGCTGCAAACGCTGGTCTCCCGGCTGGAGGCAGCTCACCCCGGCCTGCAGATCGCGGGCAACTACTGTCCGCCCTTCCGCGCGCTGACGCCCGAGGAAGAGTGCGAGGTGATCGACCAGATCGAGCGGTCCGGCGCCCACGTCGTCTGGGTCGGGATCGGCGTGCCCAAGCAGGAGAAGTGGATGGCCACGATGCGCCCGCGGCTCAACACGCCGGTGCTGGTCGGCGTCGGCGCGGCCTTCGACTTCCACGCCGGCCTCGTGCCGCAGGCTCCCGACTGGATGCAGGAGCGCGGGCTGGAGTGGCTGTTCCGGCTCAAGCAGGAGCCGCGCCGGCTCTGGAAGCGCTACCTGCGTTACAACCCTGCCTTCGTCGTGGGCTTCGTCCGGCAGTACGGGCGCCACCGCCGCGCCCGGCAGCGTCGTCGCTAGCCTCAGAGTGGCCATGGCCTTCGACGTCTCTGTGATCGGGCTCGGCCGCGTCGGCCTCCCGCTCGCCCTCAGCTTCGCCGACGCCGGGCTGTCGGTGCTCGGCGTCGACAACGATCCCGCGAGGCTCTCGAGTCTGCGCGTCGGGCGGATGCCGTTCAAGGAGCCCGGGACGCAGGAGATGCTCGGG
This sequence comes from Actinomycetota bacterium, assembly GCA_016781085.1. GTDB lineage: Bacteria > Actinomycetota > Thermoleophilia > Solirubrobacterales > Solirubrobacteraceae > LC5-1. The sequence continues at coordinate 45,057 of JADDQZ010000052.1, read as the reverse complement.
CGCGTGCAGGCGGCCGGACGCCTCGAGCTCTCAGACCGGGCCGAGGACGCCGCTGCAGCCGCTGCCATCGTGCTGACGCTTGGAACGCCGGCGCTCTCACACATCGAGATCGACATCAGCCAGATCCGGGCGGTGCTCGACGACATGCTACCGGCGCTTTCACCGGGCAAGCTCATCGCACTGCGCTCAACGGTCGCGCCGGGGACCACGGAGTTCGTCGCCGGCTACCTCGAGAAGCAGCGCGACTTCGACGTGGGGCGCGACTTCTTCGTCGCCCACGTTCCCGAGCGGATCGCGGCCGACCAGTTCATGGCCGAGATCGGGACGCTGCCGTGCATCATCGGCGGCATCGGCGAGGCCTCGGGCGAGCGCGCGGAGCGGCTGTTCGAGGTGCTGGGCGCCCCGATCGTCCACACGACCCCCCTGCAAGCCGAGCTGGCCAAAATCTGGACGAACATCCTGCGGTACGCGACGTTCGCGCTTCCCAACCTGCTGATGATGGATTGCGAGCGCTACGGGGCGAACGTCTTCGAAGTGATCGAGCTGATCAACCGGGACTATCCCCGCGGCGGGATGGGGCGGCCGGGCATGACCGCCGGCACGTGTTTGCGCAAGGACTTCGCCTTTTCCGAGGAGCGCTCGAACGCTCCCGGCATGCTGCTGGCCGTTTCCCGCGTGCACGAGAGCGTGCCGCTGTTCCTCGTCGAAGGCGTCAAGCGCCGGTTGCGCGGGTTGCGCGGGCGCAAGGTCGCCGTGCTTGGGCTGGCGTTCAAGCGGGACACCGACGACGAGCGCGACTCGCTGTCGCACAAGCTGGTGCGGCTGCTCGAGCGCGAGCTCGCCGACGTCGTCGTCCACGACCCCGTGGTGCAGACCCCCACGGCTGACCTGAGCGAGGCGCTGACCGGCGCAGACGCCGTGATCGTGGCCACCGACCACAGCGCCTACTCGTCGCCGGAAACGCTCGCCGAGATCGAGTCGCGCTCGCCCGACTGCCTGGTAGTCGATCCGTGGAACGCGTTCCGCTCCGGCCAGGTCTTCGGCTTCGCCAGCGAAGTCGCGGCGCTGCGGTAACGGCCGCAAGCGGCACGGCGCGAGTAGCGGGCAAGCCGCGTTCGGCGACGGTACGACCACCTGTCTACACGGGGCCGGTCGACGCCTTCTTCGATCACTGCTTCGGCAACCTGCCCTCCGCTCGCTCGATTCGAGCTGCGCAACGAGCCGACGCCCGACGGCGCACGGTCTTCCGGTCGGCACGATCAACTATCCGAGCGCCAACGTCCTAGGGCGGTGGGGTGGCCGGCGAACATTCATCTGAAGACGATCGTCTTTGACGAGGTGCGCGACTGCCGGTTGGAGTCCGTCGCGACCACTTTCAGGATCAGCTTGATTGCCTTCAGTGAACTCGTTCGCCGACGCGCGTGGCGATTGAGCCTCAGGGAAAGATGGTGGCTGCGGCGCAGTCGGCCGTTGGCGGCGGTGGCGACGGCGCCACGAAGGCGCACACGGCGCGCCGTCGCGGCGGGCAGCGCGAGGCGACTGGCTACGCGACAGCGCCGAGAGCAGCTGACGTCGAGCGTCAACCCGGTCCTGCGCAGAACGCGTAGGCTGCGCCTGGAGGTCACGTCGACGTTCGCGCCAAGCCGCCGCCCTATCGGTAGAGCCGACAGAGTCGGCAGAGTCGGCGGCGCATTGCTGACAAGCACTTCGGCGGGCGCCGACCTACCGATGTTGCCGACCGAGTCGACCGCCTGAACTTCAAGCCGGTGTCGCCCGTCGGGCGTCTTGACCGTGTCCCAGGACTGTGCCCAGGGCGCGGCTTCGTCGGAGCCGATCAAGGCTCCGTCCAGGAGCCACTCGACCCGCCTCACGCCGTGGCTGTCGTCCGCGCTTGCGTCAAGCGCGACGACGCCGGAGAAAGTGCCCGCCGGAGGGGCGCCGATGCTCGGGGCCGTGGCGTCGACGGTGAATCGACGCTCGGCGGCCAGCGGATCGCTGGTTCCCGTCGGACTGGTGGCCCGAACCCTGAAGCCGTGTTCCCCGTCGCTCAGGCCGCCATAAACAGCGGGCGAGGCGCACGGCTGCCAGGCCGCTGCGTCGAGGCTGCATTCGAAACTTCTCCCGCCGCTCGCCGACGAGAACTCGAACGAAGCGGAGGGGCTCGAAGTCAGGCCGTCGGGTCCTGCCGAGATCGTCGGCGGCGGTTGCACGCAGTCGCCTCGTCCGGAGTCCGTGAAGGCGCCGGAGTGGCCGTCGGGGACGAATTCCCACTCATACCAACCGTCGTCAAGCGTGAGCTTCAACACGCCGAAAGCCGACTTGTCGAACGCCTCGACGGGACGACTCAGGGTTGGCGCATCTCCGAGGTCGCGACCTCCGGTTCCGACGATGAACTGGCGGATCCCGCGACCGGGAGCGAGAGAGCCGCCCGCGTCGAGCTGCCCGAACCGCTGGTAGTTGTGATGGTGCCCGCTCAGCACGACATCGGCGTAGTTGTCGAGCAAGGCCTGCCATGCCGGCGCCATCGCGCGGTCGTTGCCACTGGCGGTTGCGCTGAAGCGAGGGTGGTGCCAGTACGCAAGCGTGCAGTCGCTCCGGGCTTCGGCGGCCGCCAAGTCCTCGCGCAACCAACGCTCCTGCGGCGAGCCCGCAGCGCACCCCTCGAGCCACCCCATCGCCTGCGCCATCTCACTCTGCGCGCACAGCGAATTGAGCGCGACGAGATGCCAAGTGATCTCCGAGCCGTCCGAGCGGGTTCCGACGGGCACGTCGAACGAGTAATAGCCCTTGTCGCGGTCCCCGGCGGGACCGGTCGGCGCGCCAGGACCGTTGAAGTAGTCGAAGTATCCGCTGGCGCCGGTGTAGGCGCCGGTGACGGGATCCTTCTCGGCATATTCGTGGTTGCCGACGCTCGGTCGCGTGATCGCCTTCGCCCGTCCCCAGCTCATCGCCTTTCCGTCGGCGTCGCGGCGGTCGTAGGACTCGAGGAAGTCGCCATAAGTGGCTGTTCCGTATTGCGTGTCGCCGAGGGGGAGTATCGCGGCCGGTTGCAGGGCTTCGAACAGATCCGACGTGTATTTCTGATGGCACTTCGCGTCGGCTCCGAAGGTTCCGAGCCCGGCGTTGAAGCCGTCGGCCGTGGGGGAGCAGGCGATGTCGCCGGCGGCGACGACCACGGCTTGTGCGAACGCACGTCCGGGAAGGAGCGCGAAGACGAGCAGGACTGCGAAGATCGTGATGGAGGCTCGGAGCGCGGGACTCACCGCGCTTGGCGCCGCTGGCATCCGAAGTCTTAGGGCTGCAAATGGCATCGGCATCTCATCGGCTTCGCGCCGGAAGGGGTTCAGCACGCTCGTCCGTAGCCTGACACCCTCGCTTCCGCACGAACAAGGACGCGCGACGATCGCAGCGGGCGCAGGACGAAGCGCTTGACGCGCAAACGGTGCAACAGGCGAGGCCCGCCGGAAAGCCATCTATGGCAGGGGTGGCGACGCACCCCTGCCATAGACCGACGACCGCAGCCGCGCGCGGTCGCCTCAGGTCATCCGACGACCTGCGAGCGCAGCAGGATCTACTTGCCGCGCGCGAGCCAGAAGCCGTTGCGCTCGCCGATCGCCATGCCGATCAGCGACCCCGCGAGAAAGCCCATCATGCTGCCGACCACGACGCCGACAACGACGCCGGCGGCGCCGCCGGCCGCGGCCGCCGTAGCGCCAGCGGTGACCGCCGTGCCGGCCTCACGAGCCATGCCCTCGCCGCCGGTGACGCTGTTTTCCTCGCCGCTGTTGTTGAAGCCGCTCATCTCCATCAGGCGCGTCCCTTCAGGTAGCCGACTTCTTCGCCCTTGGCCATGCCCCACATCAGGCCCATGATGAAGGCCAGTCCACCGGCGGCCAGCGTGCCGAGCATCGTGCCCCCGGCCGCGCCCATCACTCCACCGCCGCCCGCCAATCCGCTGGCGGTGGCCATCGTGCGCTCAGGTGTGTCCACGATCACGCTCCTCTCGAGTTGCTCGTAACGGTCGAGCGGCGAGTACCCCGGGCGTCGAATCGATGAACAAACCAATAACGCGCCCGCTTCCGGACGGGATCCGGCGAACGGTATGAGGGTCTGGTGCTTCTCGTCCGGTTGGGTCCTTACATGAGTCAGGAGTTCAGCCGCTCACCTCGATGGGCGCGGAACGCGACGCTCAGCCGGTCGATCTGGCCTGACGCCGCAGCGACGCCAGATCGAAGTCCGGCTTCTCACCCAGCACGCTCATCCATGTCGCATGCGCGTGCCGGTAGTGGCGCAACGCCTCGCCCGAGCGCCCGCGAGTCAGCAGCAGACGGATTAACCGCTGCTGCACGTCGGAATCGAGCGGCTCCATGCGGGCCAGGCGACGAAGGTGGTCCGTGCCGGTTTCCACCGCTCCTGTCCTCAGCGCGATGTCCGCGAGCGCCGTCACCGCCTGGCTCGCGAGGTCGTGCAGCCGCGCGCGTTCAGTAAAAGCCCACTCGGCGTAGGGCTCGTCGGCGAGAAAGTCCCCGCCGTAGAGTGCGACGGCGCGCTCGAGGCTGGCCAACGCCACTTCCCCATCGCTCCGCTCAAACGCGCGCAGCCCCGTCTTTGCGTGCTGCTCGAACTCGTCGGCGTCGATGCGGATACGCGAGAGGTCGAGCGCGTAGCCGCCCTCATGGGCGAGGACGAACGACGAGCGCGCGCGCGGGGCGCGTCCCGGCTCGAGGTGGCTGCGCAGACCGTGCACGAAGTGACGCACGTTCTGCAGCCCTGTGCGCTCGTTCTCCGGCCAGAAGGTGATTGCGATCTCGTCGCTGTGGGTGATCCGCTCGCGGTTGCAGACCAGCAACTTCAACAACTGCCCGCTGCGCTGGCGTAGCCACGCTCCCTCCAGCGGGCCCTCGGGGGTCGCGAGCTGGGTGCGTCCCAGCGAGGTCACCCGCAGCGCCGGCCCGGAGGTCCAATGCGGGTCGGTGCGCCGACGCCGGTCGCCGACGCGTCCCGCGCGCAACTGCATTAGCACCTGCCCGGGGCCGATCGGCGCCGTCGCCACCCACACCGACCGCGGCTCTGTTGCGTCCTGGGCGTAGTCGATTCTCACGTCGGGCAGGGCCCGCGCATCGCGCAGTGCCCGCTCGGTCAGGCACACGTCCTGCAGCGGGCCGTCCGCCACGCCGCAGCCGAAGAGCGTGCAGCAGCGCGCTCGGCTGACCGCATGGTCGTCGAGCGCCAGCAGCCGTGCCGCTTCGCCGTTGCCGGCCACGACGCTGCCGTCGGCGGCTAGCACGAGCAGCCCGAACGGGAACCGCTCGAACACCGCGCGTGTCAGCGTGGCGTCGAGCGGCGCGGCACCGGCCGTGTCCCGCGCTAGTTGTCGAATGGCGTCGTCGGCGTTTTCCATGAGAAAGTGGCCGATATCACGAAGGCATCCCAGGGGGGATCCGCGGGCTCACCGGCCTTCCTGTAGTCGGCTATCGGCACGAGTTCCTGACCTAATCCGCGCCTAACACGGACGTCGACTGGCTCCAAACAACGTGGATCTACGGTGGCTTCCTGCTCATCGAGCGAAGCAAGGGGAAGTCATGGTCAGGGACGATCAGCGAGTACCAGCCACGCCGGCTGGCAAGGCACAAAACGAGTCGACTGTCGCGTTCGCGGAGTTGCCCGGCATGCGCCGGACCATTCAGCGCGCCCAGGCGGGCGACGCAACGGCGTTTCACGACATCTACGAGCGGTACCGCCCGACGGTCTTCGGCACGGTGATGCGCGTCGTGCGCGACGCGCACGAGGCCGAAGACGTCACCCAGCAGGTATTCGCGAAGCTGATGACCTGCATCGGCCAGTACGAATTGCGTACCCAGCCCTTCGCGCACTGGCTCGGCCGGGTCGCGCGCAACACGGCACTCGACCATGTCCGCCGTCGCCGGCCGATCCCGTTCGAAGATGCCGGGATGTTGCTCGAAGCCCAGGCCGAGCACTCAGAAGACACGCTCGCGATGCTCAAGCAAGCGCTCGCGGCGCTTCCGGAGGAGCAGCGCCAGATCATTCTCATGCGGCACTTGATTGGGTTGTCGCCGTGCGAGATCGCGGAAAAGACGGGGCGCACCACGGCGTCCGTCAACGGTTTGCACTTCCGCGCGCGCCGTCAGTTGCGCAGCGAGCTGTCCGGTTTGGGCTTGGCGCCCGCTACCGCTCAAGCCGCGTAGCCGCATCGACCGGTAGCCTGCGGGACGCATGAAACGCGTCTTGGTCACCGGCGGGGTCGGCACGATCGGCTCTGCCGTCGTTCGCCGCTTGTTGCGGGATTCCGATTGGAACGTACGCGTCTCCGATCAGCGGCCCGCGCCGGGATGGATGCGCGACGCCTGCGAAGTTCACACAGGTGACTTGCGCGACCGCGAGCAGGCCAAGCAGGCGATCTCCGGCTGCACGCACGTCATCCACCTGGCGGCGATCGTCGGCGGCATCGCCAACTTCCATAAACTTCCCTACACGCTTACGGAAGTCAACAACGGCCTCTACAACGGGATCTTCTCGGCCGCACTCGACAAGGGCGTCGAGCGCTTCACCTACGTCTCGTCTTCAATGGTCTTCGAACAGGCGCGTCAGTACCCCACCCGCGAGGACTATCTGCCGGAATGCCCGGTGCCGGTTTCGGCGTACGGGTTCTCCAAGCTGACGGGCGAGGTCTACTGCCGCGCGGCCCATGACGAGCACGGCCTGCCGTACACGATCTGCCGGCCGTTCAATGCCTACGGTCCTGGCGAGATGCCCGAAGCAGAGCCCGGGATCGCGCACGCCGTGCCGGACCTGATCCGCAAGTCGCTTGTGCCGATGAAGCCGTTGCCGATCTTCGGAACCGGCGAGCACACGCGGACGCTGACCCACGTCGACGACATCGCCGATGGCATCGTCGTCGCCACCGGGCACCCTCGCGGGCTCAACGAGGACTTCAACATCTCGGCCAGTGACGAGCGCACCGTCAGCGAATTCGCGGCGATCATCTGGGAAGCCTGCGGCAACGATCCCGCGGAACTCCAGTTCGAGCATCTGCCGACGTTCGAAGTTGACGTCGTCCGGCGCTGGCCGTCCGTCGAGAAGGCCAAGGAGCTGCTCGGCTGGGAAGCCCAGATCGACTTGCGCGACGGCATCGCCGACACCGTGCGGTGGCTGCGCGAGCAGGATGGCGTGGCGTCGTCTTGAGGCCCGACCTCGGCCCTGTGGTCTCGCAGTGTCGTGAAGGGGTCAACGCGATGATCATCGGCGTCGTCGGCCTCGGTTACGTCGGTCTTCCGCTTGCCGTGGCGTTCGCCGAGGCGGGCGACACGGTCATCGGCGTCGATGTCGACCAGCGCAAGGTGCGCGAGCTCGCCGCGGGCCGGTCGCACATCGAAGACATCCCGGACGAGCGCCTCGCCGGTGCCGTCCACAACATTGAGACGACCACGGACTTCGGCGAGCTCAATCGCGCCGACGCGGTTTTGATCTGCGTTCCGACGCCGCTCAACGTCAACCGTGAGCCCGATCTCGGCCCGATGATCAGCGCCGCCAAGGCGCTGTCTCCCGCGTTGCGCCGCGACCAAGTCATCGTGCTCGAGTCCACGACTTATCCCGGAACGACGCGGGAGGACCTGGCCCCGCTGCTGCAAGCTGATTCCGGCTTGATCGCGGGCGAGGACTACGCGCTCGCCTTTTCGCCGGAGCGAGTCGATCCAGGCCGGACCGACTACACGATTCGCAACACGCCCAAGGTCATCGGCGGGCTCACGCCCGGGTGCACGCGCCGGGCGTGCGACCTCTATTCCCGCGTGTGCGACCAGGTGGTGCCGGTTTCCTCGCCCGAAGCGGCTGAGATGTCCAAGCTGCTGGAAAACATCTTTCGGTCGGTCAACATCGCGCTGGTCAACGAGCTGGCGATGGTTGCCGACCGCATGGACATCGACGTGTGGGAAGTCATCGAGGCGGCTGCCACCAAGCCGTTCGGCTTCATGCGCTTTGAGCCGGGTCCCGGCATGGGCGGGCACTGCCTGCCCGTCGATCCCTTCTACTTGACTTGGAAGGCGCGCGAGTACGACATGCCGACGGAGTTCATCGAGCTTGCCGGCAAGGTCAACACGCACATGCCGTACTTCTGCGTCGAGCGGATCGAGCGCGCGCTCAACAGCGTTTCAAAGGCGGTCCGCGGCTCGCGCGTGCTCCTCATGGGCGTGGCCTACAAGCCCGGAGTAGGCGACATGCGCGAATCGCCGGCGCTCAAGATCATCCGGTTGCTGCGCGAGCGGGGCGCCGAGATCTCGTACCACGATCCGCACGTTCCGGCGCTTGAGAGCTTCGGGTTGCGCAGCGCCGAACTCGAACCCGCGCTGGTAGACGCGGAGCTCGTGGTCATCGTCACCGCGCACCCTGAGATCGATCACGCACACGTGGCACGCACAGCGGCGCTCACGCTGGATCTCCGCGGCGCGACGCGCGACGTCGAGTCGGCGACCGTCAGCCAACTGTAGCCAGGTCTGCGCGACCCGCGCACTCGCGTCCCCCTACTCCGCCAGCGCCCACTCCAGCGTGCGCTCCAGCCCCTCCTCGACTTCTACCTTCGAGCGCCAGCCGAGAACTTCGGCGGCCTTGGTGACGTCAAGGCAGGACCGCTGAGCTTCACCTGTCCGCGCCGGTTGAAAATCGGTTTCCACGCCTAGCTTCTCAGCGATCTCGAGCACTGTCGTCTCAACGCCGGTGCCGACGTTGAATGCGCCGGTTGCGTCGTGGTCAGCGGCAGCAAGGGCGGCCGACACGATGTCGCCGACGTAGGTGTAGTCGCGGGTCTGCCTGCCGTCGCCGAAGACGATGCCGCGGCGTCCTTCCTTACGCGCTCCGCAGTAGATCGCGATCACCCCGGCCTCGCCGTGCGGATCCTGGCGCGGTCCAAAGACGTTGCCGAAGCGCAAGGCGATCGTCGACATGCCGTAGAGGCGCTCGTAAAGCCCCAGATAGGTTTCGGCCGCGTACTTGCTGGTCCCGTAAGGGGCCATCGGCTCGATGCTCGCGTCTTCGGGCGTCGGAATGACCTTCGCGTCGCCGTACATCGCGCCGCCCGTGGAGGAGAACAGCACACGGCGGGCCTGCACGGAGCGCGAGGCTTCGAGCACGGCGGCGGTGCCACCGACGTTCACGCGCGCGTCGAAGACGGGGTCGGACACGGACTTGCGCACGTCGATCTGCGCGGCCAGGTGAAAGACCAGCTCAGGTCGCGCCTGCTCGAAGATCTCCCGCAGGGGGCCGAGCTCCGCGACGTCGGCCTGGTGGAAAGTCACGCCCTGGCGCAGTGCTTGCTCGAGGTTGGCTTCCTTGCCCGAAGACAAGTTGTCGACGACCGTGACGGTATGACCGGCGTCGACCAGCGCGTCGACCAGATTGGACCCGATGAAGCCGGCTCCGCCGGTTACCAGTGCTCGCATGGGGCGCGACTCTACCCGGACTTGTGCCGGCGGGTTGGGCACTATCCGTAGACCGCGCGCAGGCGAGCGGCGATCTGCTCGGGCGCCGCTATCGCGCGGGCGGCGGCCAGCGCCCGCTGTCCCGCCGTCTCATCGGCCCACAGCTCTTGCAGGCGCAACGCCAGTCCAGCGATGTCGCGGGGCTCGTAAAGGCCCTCGGCAGGCACGCTGTCGGCCAAGCCTCCGGCGCGCGCCGCGACGACCGGCAAGCCCGCAGCCATGGCTTCGAGCGCTGCGAGCGGCAGGATCTCGGCGTAGCGCGATGGAACCACTGCGACCGCAGCTCCTGCCCGCAGCTCCGCCAGCTCGCCGCTTGAGACCTGCCCGGTGAAACGAATGTGCTTCGAACCTGCGGCCAGGCCGTGAAGTTCGTTGCGCTGCGGGCCGTCGCCCGCGATGACCAGCGGAAGGCCGGCGCGGCGGCAGGCGGCGATCACGTCCGCGAAGCCCTTTTCGCGCGACAGTCGCCCCACGGCCAACACGTAATCGCCCGCGGCCGCGCGCGACTTCTCGGCGAACTCGCGCTGCACGGAGGCGATCACGTGTGCACGGTCGCCGAGCGGCGCTCCTAGTTCCCGCAGGCGCGCCAGAGCAAAAGCGCTCGGCACGACGAAGGCGTCCACCTGCGCGGCGAGCTTGTCCTGCCACAGGGACAGCCCCGCGCCGTAGACCGCCGACTCCGCGCGCGACCCGCCACGGCAGTTGAGCCGCACGCCCGGCGACGTGTTGTGGCCGTGGCAGCGAGTGCAGTCCTCGCCGCGGGTGAAGCACGTGCCGACGGCGCACACGAGCCGGTAGTTGTGCAGATGCAAAACGACGCGCGCGCCAGCATCGCGGGCTGCCGCCAGCGACCGCCAGCCAAAGGACGGGTTGACGTTGTGGGCGTGAACCACGCGTGCGCCGCGGCGCTGGACCGCCGCGCGCACTTCTGCGGGCCGCAGCCCTCCGGCTAACAGGCCCTTGGCGGCTTGGCGGGAGCTCATGGCGCCCGAATCGCGCTGAAGCAACTGAACTTCTTCGCCGAGATGCTGCGGAATCAACCAGCTCAGGTCTTCGACCACGCGTTCTTCGCCCCCGACCACGCGGTAGCGGTTGTGCAACTGCAGGATCACGCGCTGAGAGTACGGTGAGACTCTCCATGCCGCCGAGCGCGTCCATCGTGTTTCCCACTCGGCATCGTCGCCAGTACCTCGCGGTGGCGCTGGCATCCGTCTCGCCGCAAGCACGCGAGCACGGCGCGGAGATCGTGGTGATCGAAGACGAGGCTCCCGATGCGCCTACGCAAGCTTTGGCGGAGCAGCACGGCGCTATCTACATCGCGCTAGGCGCGGCACGGGGCATCAACGTGGCGCGCAACGCCGGAATCGAGGCTGCCAGCGGGGACTTGATCTGCTTTCTCGACGACGACGTCGAAGTTTGGCCGGGATGGCTGGCGGCGCTGCTGGACGGCGCTCGTGCGTGCCCGGACCACGACTGCTTCGGCGGTCCGATCAGGCCTCGTCTGGAGAATGTCCGCCGCCGGACGTGCGGCCGCGAGGCGCCGCCGGTCACCGCATTGGACTTGGGGCCCGCCGACCGCGACGCCGAGCTGGTCTGGGGGGCGAACTTGGCCGTTCGCCGCCGTGCCATCGAGCGCTACGGCCTCTTCGATCCCGCTCTGAACTACTGCGGTGACGAGGAGGACTGGGAGCACCGCCTGCGAGCCGCGGGCCGGCGCATCCGCTACCTCGCGCGAGCCGGCGTCGACCATCGCCGCGCCGGCTCGGACGCCCGCACACGCAATCTGTCGCGCGCCGCCTGGTACCGCGGTTACCACGCGCGCCGCTACGACGAGCGCAAGCAGACCGCGCCGTCGCTGGGCCGCGAATTGCGGGTGCTCGGCGGCTGCCTCTGGCACACCGCGCGCTACCGCTGCGTGAACGGGATTCCGTTGACGGCGATGAGCGCGGGACGCATCAAGGCACTGGTCGAGGACAAGGCGGCGGAAGTGATCCGCGCAGGGAAACCGGCGGGCGCCGGTGACCGTGGCCCGAGCGAGGCGGCGGACACTGGACCGGACTTCCTGTCGGGTCAGTCCGGGACGCTGTCGCGCCGAACGGCGGAGCGCGGTCGCCTCAAGGACGGCGTTGCCGACGTGCTGTCCGCGCCCACGCGCCGCGGGCTCCGCCGGGCGGCGCGTCTGCATCCGCGTCGCCGCGTGTTGGCAATTGGCGTTGCGCGGCCCGAGAATGCGGAAGTCGTCGCTGCCATCCGCCGGGAGCTCGCCGCCTCTCACCACGCGGTGGACACTTTCCTGCGTCCCGGCGCTGCGGGGGCCGGCAAGTGGCAGAACCTGAATCGCGCCCTTACCACCCACCCGCTGGGCGACTACGACTGGCTCCTGCTGATCGACGACGACGTCCGCCTGCCCCGCGGCTTTCTCGACTCCTTCCTCTTGTGCTCCGAGCGTTTCGGCTTCGCGCTGGTCCAACCGGCTCACGCCTACTGCTCGCATGCCGCGTGGCCGATGCTCCGGCGGCGTCCGCAGCTTGTTGCGCGCTCGATGCGCTTCGTCGAGATCGGCCCCGTGACCGCCGTGGCGGCGGCCGCGTTCGACGATCTGCTGCCGTTTCCGGATTTGCGAATGGGGTGGGGTCTGGATTGTCATTGGAGTGCCGTGGCCGCCGAGCTTGGCCACCGTCTCGGTGTCGTCGACGCCACCCCGGTGCGGCACTTGCGGCCGGTCGCGGCGGGATATGACCACGCGGGTGCGGTGCAAGAAGCGCGTGACTTCCTCCGCAACCGCCCGTACGTCGATCGCTCGCGCGCGTTGGAAGTGGTCGAGCGCTACCGCGGCTGGGCTGCTTGAGCGTGCGCGTCGCGGTCGTCGCCGAGTACTACCCCGGCAGGCAGGACCCGGCGCTCGGCATCTGGGCGCATCGCCAGGCCGTCGCTGCGCGCGAGGCCGGCGCCGACGTGCGAGTGCTCGTATTGCACCGGCCGCTGCCCACGAGAGCGGCGTTACGGGCCGCCGGCCCGGCGGCGCTGATGGCGCCGTTGCGCGAACCGGTGCACACCGTCATCGACGGCGTCCCGATCACTCGCATCCCGTTTCTGGCGCCGCCGCGTCCGCAGACCTACGGCACCTGGGGCGCTTGGGCGGCGCCGAGCCTCCTGCTCGGCTTGAAGTGGCTGCGGCGTACCTTCGACTTCGATCTCGTCCACGCCCATTACGCCGCGCCGCCGGCCGATGCGGTCCTTCGTGCCGGCGTGCAGCGACCGCTCGTGGTCTCAGTCCACGGCGGCGACGTCCTCGGCGTCGTGTCCGGATGGCCACGTACCGGTGCGCGTGCGGTCCGCCGCTCGCTGCGCGAGGCGCGGCTCGTGCTTGCGAACTCGGCGGGAATCGAGCGCCGCTGCCACGACCTCGGCGCGACCAGCACACGCGTGGTCCACCTCGGAACCGACCTTCCTGCTGAGATCGCCGCGCCGCCCGCAGATCCGGTCCTGGTGACGGTCGCCAACCTCGTTGAGCGCAAGCGCCACTCCGACGTGCTGACCGCGTTCGCGCGCTTGCGTCACGGGCATCCACGGCTCCGCTGGGAGATCGTGGGCGATGGTCCTCAGCGGGAAGCGCTCGAGCGCCAAGCCGAGGAGCTCGGTTGTCGCGACGCCGTCGACTTTCGCGGCGCGTGCGAGCCCAGAGATGCGGTCCGAATAGCCCGTGCGGCGACCGTCTTCGTGTTGCCAAGCGTCGACGAGGCGTTCGGTGTGGCTTATATCGAGGCGATGGCCGGAGGTGTCCCGACGCTGGGGTGTCACGGCGAGCACGGTCCGGAAGAGATCACGAGCTGTGGCGAGGGGATGCTGCTGGTGAGCCCACGGCGGCCAGAAGCGATCGAGCACGAGCTCCGCAGGCTGTTGATCGATCACGACGAACGGGCTCGGCTCAGCCGTGCCGCCCGTGCGACCGTCGAGAACTGCTTCACATGGGAAGAGTGCGGGCGTCAGACGGTCGCCGCTTACAAGGCGGCGCTGGCGTGAGCGATTCCCGGCCGGTCCTCTTCGTCACCAATTACGCTCCTGCTTTCCGGCGCGGCGCCTTCGCCGCTCTGCATGCGAGCGAGAACGTCGAATTCGCATTGATCGGTGGTGCCGTAAGGCATGGGGGATCCGTGGCTGCGGAAGCTCCGATGCCCTTTCCCACCCGAGCGGTCGCCCAGAACGACGTCTTCGCACTGGCGGCGTCGGGGCGGTATCGCTGCGTTGTCGCCGGCTTGAGCGGTCGCCTCGCGCCGGCTGGCGCTTATCTGGGCGCCAGGCACGCCGGCGTGCCGTTTGTCCTGTGGGCGACGCTGTGGGCGCATCCCGTCACGCCCGCGCACCTGCTCTCCTACGGTCCCGTCCGCTTCCTCTACTCCCGCGCCGACGCAGTTGTCACCTACGGGCACCACGTGTCGGCCTACGTCCGCAGCCGGGGAGCGCGCGGCCCGGTGGTCGAAGCGCCGCAAAGCGTCGACAATGAGTTCTGGAGCGCCCGAGTCGATGGCTGCCGTCACGCCGGCTTTCAAGCGACCTATGTGGGGCGTCTAGAGCGCGAAAAGGGCGTCGACGTCTTGATCGATGCTTGGCGGGCTGCGGGCCTGGGTGATTCCGGGCTGGTCCTGGCGGGTGACGGTCCGCTGCGGTCCACGACCGCGGCTGGGGCAAGCGGGGATGCACTGGACTCAGCTGCGGCCCGGCGCAGTCCGAGGACATCCGGCGTGCTCCTGACGGGCGCTCTTGCCGCGGAGGACGTGCGCCGCCTCTATGCCGGCAGCGACGTAGTGATCGTTCCATCTGTCCGTACGCGCTCTTTCCGGGAGCCATGGGGGTTGACGGTCAATGAAGCGTTCAATCAGGGAGTGGCCGTTGTCGCTTCCAACGAAGTCGGAGCGGTGGCGGGCGGGCTGGTGCGAGACCAGGAGACAGGACTTGTCGTTACAGCGGGCGAGCGCGCCTCGCTGGTCGCCGCTCTGCGTCGCCTGCGCGCCGACAGCGAGCTGCGGTCACGGCTCGGTGGGGCGGGCCGCGCAGAGATCCAGAACTACAGCCACACGGCGTGGGCAGCGGGTTTCACCCGCGCACTGGCCGTGGTGGGAACTGCGCGGGCGGTGGTAGCGTGAGAACGGCTGTGCTTCGGTTGATACTCGCCTGTCTGGCGCTTGTGCTGCTCGCTCCTGCCAGTGCCTCGGCGGCGCCCGCCGATCGTGAACGCATCCTGCGCGATTGTCAGGACGACGGGGCGCTGCAAGGGGACTACGCAGCCACGCAATTGCGCGACGCGCTGCGCAACATCCCCACGGACATCGACCAGTACTACGACTGCCGCGACGTGATTCAAGCGGCCATCTTCAGTCCCGGCCAAGGCGGAAGTGGCGGGTCCCCCGACGGTGGCGGCGGTCAGGGCGCTGGGACCGGCATCGGCGTCGGTGAAGTAGGCGGCCTCGGCGGCTCCAGTGGGGCAGGTGGCTTCGGACTTGGGCGGCGGGGCCCACTGTTGACGCCGAGCGGTCCCGAAGAGCAACAAGTCCTCGATCAGGCGCAATTGGCGCCGCCGGAAGGGATCGAGCTCGGCGGGCGCCCGCTCGTCGTTGGTTCGGCGGGCATCGAGATGGCGATGCACTCGCTGCCCACGCCGCTGCTCGTCGCGCTCGCTTTGCTGGCGGCCGGCGCGCTCGCTGCCGCCGTTCCTTCGCTGCGTAATCGTGTCAACGTTCGCCGAAGCGCCACTTAAGCCGCCGATGGCGCCGGCGTCCGGCGCCGAGCCCCTCGTGCTCGACCGGCGTCGCCGCTTCGGTGGCGACCGCTTGCTCGGGTTGGCGCTCGGGCTAGCGCTGATCGTCACGGCTTTCGTGGCGGACGGTGGTCTGCGCATAGCGCCGACCACACGATTCGAGATCGCCTGGATCCTGATTGCCGGCGCGGCCGTCACCGCCTCGCTCCTGATTCCGGACATGCGCCGGCCGAGCACGGGGTACGGCGCCGCCCTACTGGCCTCCCTTGGCGTTCTTACGGCCGTGACCGCCGCCTCGATCGCGTGGTCCGTCTCGCCTTCCACGTCGTGGGAAGAGACCAACCGCACACTCGCGTACCTTGCCGTCGCCACCGTGGGCGTGGTGGCCGCGCGCAGAATGCCCGACCGCTGGCCCGCACTGTTGTACGCGGTGGGCTTTGCGGCCGTTGTCGTCTCCGGCTGGGCCGTGCTGACGAAGGTGTTTCCCGCGCAGCTTGCCGCCGAAGAGACGTTCGCGCGCTTGCGCGCGCCGTTCGGGTATTGGAACGCGGTCGGCGGGCTCGCGGTCCTCGGCATGCCGCCGCTGCTGTGGCTGGCGGCCCGGCGCTCGGGGCACGCCGCCGTCAACGCGCTGGCGTGGCCAGGAATGACGCTGCTGCTCGTAGCGATGATGCTTTCTTACTCCCGCGGGGCGCTCGTGGCCGTAATCGTCGGACTCGCGTTCTGGCTTGTCGTGACTCCCGTACGGCTCCGGGCCACGCTCGCGCTCGCCGCTGCCGTCCTGGGTACGGCCGCCATCGTGGCGTGGGTCTTTTCTCAGCGTGCTTTGACGGCCGACGAAGTGCCGGTATTGGTGAGAGCCGACGGCGGCGCGGAATTCGGCTTGCTGGTGCTGCTCGTATTGGCAACCCTGCTCGTCGCCGGGCTTCTGGTGAACTTCAGCGCGTCACGGCGGCCGACGTCGGACCGCACTCGCCGGCTCGTCGGGATCGCTCTTTTAGTTGGCCTCGCTGTTGGGCCCGTCGTCGGCTTCGTGGCTCTGAGCAAAGCCCCCGGGGGCATTGGCGGGCAGGCGTCGACAACTTGGCAGCAGATCACCAATCCAGACGCACAGACGCCGGGAAACACGCCCGACCGTATGACAGAGGCTTCTTCCGTGCGCGCGAGGTACTGGCGTGAGGCACTGGCCGTGCACGGTATGTCCCCGGAAGTCGGCGTGGGGGCCGGCGGTTACGTCACGGCTCGCACCCGCGTGCGCACGCTCGCGCCGGGGCAGACCCGACCGCTGGAGGTCCGTCACGCGCACGGCTACGTGGTGCAGACCCTGGCCGACCTCGGCTGGGCGGGCATCGCTGCATCGCTGCTGGTTCTGCTGGCGTGGGGATGGTCAGTCGTGCGGACGTGCGGTCTGCGTCCGCGCGACCGCGGCCAGGGCTGGGATGCCGAGCGCGTAGGAATGGCCACGCTGGCTGCCGTGGGCATCGTCTACGGCGCGCACTCGTTGCTTGACTTCACCTGGTTCATTCCAGGCTTGACGGTGCCCGCGATGCTTTGTGCCGGCTGGCTGGCGGCCGCACGGCCACTGCGGGAGCGGCTGGCCGCCTCATCCGTGATCGCGACTAAAGCGGCGCATATAGGCGCCAGCCGACTTCACGAGCCCCTCGCCGTCTCTGCCTTCCCCATCACCGAAGTGGCGTATGTGAGAGCTCGCCGGCCGCGCTTGGCGCCGTGGCGGTGGTTCGCCGGAGCAGCCGCCGTGCTTGTCGCCCTTACCTGCGCTTGGTCGGTGTACCAGCCGCTTCGAGCCGTCAACGCCGCTGATGCGGCGCTGGCCCGGATGGAAGCCGGCGACCTCGAGAATGCGTGGTTGATTGCCCACAATGCCGCTCGGTCCAACCCGCTGTCGGTGGATCCGTTGTGGGATCGCGCGCTGATCGATCTCGCTCGTAACCGCCCAGTCGACGCTCGCGCGGCTTTGGAAGAGGCCGTCTCGCTCGAGCCGGCCAACGCGGAGACATGGCGACGACTTGGGCGGTTCCGGCTCAGCATCGACGGCGAGCCCAAGCGCGCCCTGAAGGATTTCAAAGCCGCGTACTTCCTGGACCCGCTCGCAGCCGAGTCCGCCTCGGACGTGCTCGAAGCCCAGCGGGCCGTCAAGCAACCGGCCCCCTAGGGGACACGGGGGCTGTTATCAGGATTGACGGGCCGCGCGCCGTGCGCGCGCCACGAGCGTGGATCTGAGCAACGGCAATCCGCCGCACGCGGTCACGCACACGTCTGCGTAAGCGCTGTTGCAGAGCGCAAAGCGCAGGCTGGATGAACTGAAGAAGCGCAGATGCTGTCCCAGTGGATCGAAGTGCTGATCGAATCGCACTGCGGCGATGAGGACTCGTCGTAGCAATCCGTGCGCGGGAGTGGTGAGCAACAACCGGCCATCCGGTTTGAGGACCCTGCGCGCCTCCAGCAGCAGCAGTCCTACGTCGGCCACGTGCTCGATCACTTCGCTGCACCAGACGAGATCGATCGAGTTGTGCTCGAGCGGCAGGGTCCCATTGGCTTCGAGCAGCCGAAAAGCGGCATTTGGGGCAAGGATGCGCGCACGTTGGAGTGCGCGCTCGGCGATGTCGATTCCGACGACGTCAGCGCCGGCAGCAGAGGCCGCGCCGGCGAAGTGCCCGGCACCACAGCCCAAGTCCAGCATCCTGATCCCGGGTTCGAGTTCGCGGCGCAACAAAGGCCAGCGCCACTTCCAGTTCCACGGCAGCGCATCCGGCGGCAGATCGTCCCAAGCTGCCTCGTAGAACTCCTTCACGGGCGCTGGCTCGCCGGTCACACCGCCGCGGCAGGCTGGGGACTCGACGGTTTCATCGCGGCGTCACGCTTGCCGGCCGCCACTGGGGACTAATCCGCGACGGCTGATTCCGTCGCCAGCTCGGTCGAGCGGCGAACCGGGAGATTGGTCGTAGCGGAATCCACGTCGGTGAGCCCGACGACAGTGTGGTCGTTGCGCCACGCCCACCACTCCTTGAAGGCGATCTGCGCCGAAGCCGCGACCGGGATGGCAAGCAAGGCTCCTACGACCCCGAATAGCGTGCTTCCGAACAAGACGGCGACCAGGACCACGAACGGGTGCACCGCGACGGCGCGCTTTTGTATCTGCGGCTGGATCAGCGTGTTCTCCACTTGCTGATAGACGATCGACCAGATCAGCCAGATGATGGAAGCGGTCGGAAAGTTGTAGAAGACCGTGACCAGCCCTACCAGCACGGCGGCGATCGTGGCTCCGACGAGAGGCACCAGGTCAAAGACGAGCACAACCATCGCCAGCGGTAGCGCGAACGGCATGCCGATCAGCTTGAGCACTATGTAAGACAGGAGCCCCGCCACGACGGCCTGAACGATGGCTCCGGCGACGTAGTTGCCGACCGCCGCGGCCATCTCGTGTAGCGCCCGGTTCATGCGGATCGCCCGCTCAGGTGGCTGCAGGCGAATCAGCGCGCGCGCCCAGCCAGGCCCGCTCGAAACCATGAAGACGCTCAAGATCAGGATCGTGATCAAGGCAAAGATCGAGTTCACCAATCCGAGCCCGACGTTGCCGAGCACTTGCGCCGCGTCGCCAAGCTTGGCGGGAAGCTGCTCCGCGCGGTCTTGCAGCTTCTGAGCTACCTGGTAGTCCTCGTCGAGATCGCGAAGCCTTTCGTTGCCTTCCACGAACCGTTGGACGTCACCCGCGTACGTGGGGAGGTTGTCGACGAGCTTCGCGGCTTCGGACAAAAGCGGCGGCACGATCAGCGCCGCGACCGTGAAGGGCAACGCGATCATGGCGATGTACACGACGGCGATGGCCAACCCCCGCGGGACCCGGCGCCCGAGGGAGTTGACCGGGCCGCTGAGCGCGATGGCGATGAAGCCCGCGATGAAGACCCAGCCGATCGGCCGGCGCAAGACGTAGACGAGATACAGCCCGAGCGCGACGAGGACGATGATCCCCACCGTCCTCAGGATCGCCCGGGTGGGAATGTCGCGCGGGCGTTGCCGAATCGGTTCCATGCCGATTGAGATCCTGACGGAGAAGTGGCGGTCTAGGCGCCTAGAACGCGCCGCGGCGGAGAAGTACAGCCGGGAGCGTCTTGATCAGGATGCTCAGATCCAGCCCGATCGACCAGCGCTCGAGGTAGAGGAAATCCAGCCGCACCAAATCGTCGAAATCGAGCTCGCTGCGCCCGGAGACCTGCCACAAGCCAGTGATACCAGGGAGCACCAGGTAGCGCTTCTTGTGCCACTCCTCGAGGCGCTCGTAGTCGCGCAGGGGAAGCGGTCGCGGGCCCACCAGCGACATCTGGCCGCGCAGCACGTTGAACAGTTGCGGCAGCTCGTCGAGCGAATAGCGGCGCAGAAAGCGGCCGACGGGCGTCATGCGCGGGTCGTGACGGATCTTGAACAGCGCCCCGTTGGCCTCATTGAGCGATTCCATATCAGCTTGGCGCTGGTCGGCATCGGAATACATCGTGCGGAATTTCAAGCAAGCAAACGGCTCCCCGAGAACGCCGGGGCGAATCGATCGGTAGAGCACGCTGCCAGGCGACGAAATGGCCACCGCCACCGCCAGCACGAGCATCAGTGGACTAAGCACGACGAGCAGCAGGTTCGAGACGACGAAGTCAAACGTTCGCTTGAGCAGGAAGTCGAAACCCTCGAAGACCGGTGGGCGCAGCTCGAACAAAGGCACCGACGATCCCGGCACGAACTCCGCACGATGCACGAGGATCTCCATCGTCGAAGGAGCGATCCTCACCGCCACGCCGCGCCTGTGGCATTGGTCGACGAGTTCGACCGCCACGTCTTCCGGGAAGTCTGGGTCGGCAATGATGACTTCCTGGACGTTGTGCGCCTGGAGCACCTGCGGAAGCTGCCCGATCTCTCCCAGGCGGCGCAATCCGTTGTCGGGGCGCGGCGTCAGAGAGATGAAGCCCAGCATGTCGACCGGAGCGTTCACGGATGCCGTCAGCGCGTGCGCGACGGCGTCGATGTGGCGGCCGGAGCCGACGAGCACGGCCCGCCGGCGGTAGCCCGCTTTATCGAGCAGCAAGCCGGTGATGCGATCAAAGACCCACCGTGCTGCGCTGATATAGGCCACGGCCATGCCGAGTGTGCCGTAGAAGATGTAGTAACTCGAATAGCGCTCGCCGTTGGCCAAGGCGAAGACCAGCACCACCACGGTGGCTTGAAACAGCGAGGAGATGATTTTCGACAGCCCGGGACGCTGCTCGCGGCTGGCGTAGAGGCCGGAGCGCGCGAACAGCAACACGGTGACCAGGTATGCCAGGGCGACGGTGTCGCGGGTTTCGCCTAGGGATTCGTGCCAAGCGAGGTTGGGATCGCGCAATGCCGCCTTGAGCATCAAGGCGCTGAAAATGGCGGCGAAAAGCCCTGCGAAGTCGAGGACCAGCAAAGTCGACACGCGCAGGAACTGGCGCAGCGTCTCTGCGCGCAGGAGGAAGGACAGCGCGGGAGGCCGCTTGCGCCGGATATCCGAATGCATCGGAGCGGGTACGGTGGTCCAGCGCCCCCGTGTGACCGAAGGGGTGCCGCGAGGCGGTGGATGCGTTCGGGTCGGCGTGTCGTGCACGAGTCAGCTCCGCTGCGTCCTAACACCTGCAGTCGGCGGATGTATCGGTTCGGGCCGCAAGTGCCTGCAACTGCCGCCGGCGCCGATCAGGCGCCGAGCAGCTTCTCGATGCCGGATTCTCGCAGCGTGCGCTCGAGTCCTGCTTGGAGCGACACTTGCGGGAACCAGCCGAGGACCTCGTTCGCGAGCCCGATGTCGGGCTGCCTTATCTGCGGGTCATCGGCGGGAAGCGCTTCGAAGACGAGCTCAGATCGCGAATCCGTCGCCTCGATGACTGCTTCGGCGAGCTGGAGGAGCGTGTACTCGTCGGGATTGCCGACGTTGATCGGGAAGTGGTATCCGGATTCCGCCAGCCGGATGATCCCGTCTATGAGGTCAGACACGTAACAAAACGACCGGGTTTGCGAGCCATCGCCGAATACGGTCAGCGGTCGGTGCTGCAGCGCTTGGCGCAGGAAGGTCGGGATGGCGCGGCCATCATGCGGGCGCATGCGCGGCCCGTAGGTGTTGAAGATGCGGATGATGCCCGTGTCGACGCCCTGTTGGCGGTGGTAGGCCATGGTCAGGGCTTCTGCGTAGCGCTTGGCTTCGTCGTACACGCCCCGCGGTCCGATCGGGTTCACATGGCCCCAGTAGGACTCCGGCTGCGGGTGTACCTGCGGATCGCCGTAGACCTCGGAAGTGCTGGCCAGCAAGAAGCGGGCGCGGTGCTGCTTGGCGAGTCCCAAGGTGTTGTGCGTTCCGTGGGAGCCCACTTTGAGGGTCTGCAGCGGCAGTCGCAGATAATCGATGGGCGAAGCGGGCGACGCGAAGTGGTACACGAAGTCGACCGGCTCGTCGACGAAATAAGGCTCGATTATGTCTGCGTGGAAGAACCGGAACTCGGGCATCCTCAAGTGATGGATGTTCGCCATGGAGCCGGTCTCGAAATTGTCGACGCACACGACCCGGTTCCCGCGGCGCAGGAGCTCGTCGCAGAGATGCGACCCCAGGAACCCCGCTCCACCCGTTACTAGACACGTCGCCATACCGTCCGGAGGTTAGCGGGACCCCGCCAAGACAGGGAAAACGTTCGATTAGTCGCGAGGCTCGTGTGCGGTGGCGGCCGAACCCGTTCAGGTCGTGACGGACGGCGTAGCGCTCGAGCTTGGCGTTGCCCCGAGCCCGGGCCCTCGATTCACCGTGCGCGGGCCGCCTTCAGCTCTTTCTTGCGCAACGTGATCGCGAGCTCGTAGCGACCATCTTCGCGCTTGGTCGCCAGGCCCTGTTTCTGCAAGCGCTTACACACCACGGGGCAACGCTTGCACCGCGGGCCTGATTTGCAACAGCGCTTCTTCGGCTTGACGACCTTTGCTTGCGTCGTCTTGGCCATGGCTACCCAAATCTAGCACGCGATTAGGGCTCCCTAACTCCAATAGGATCAACCCATGCCCGCCGAAGCCTTCGTCGCTCAGCTCAACGAGCAGATCGGCCACGAGTTCGCCGCCCACCAGCAGTACGTCGCGTGTGCGATCCACTACGACGCAGAGACGCTGCCCCAGCTGGCACGCTTCTTCTATCGCCAGGCGCTCGAAGAGCGCGAGCACGCGATGATGATGATGAAGTACCTGCTTGATGCCGACGCCGACTGCGTCGTGCCGGGCGTCGCCGCCCCCCAGAGCCGCTTTTCTGACATCGTCGAGCCGGTGGCGCTCGCCCTCGCCCAGGAGAAGCGGGTCACCGAGCAGATCAACGCGCTCGCGGCGACGGCGCGCCGGGAAGGTGACTACGCCAGCGAGCAGTTCATGCAGTGGTTCATCAAGGAGCAGATCGAAGAAGTCGCGACGATGTCGGACCTCGTGCGCGTCGTCTCGCGCTCGCAATCGGATCCGATGACAATCGAGGACTACCTCGTCCGCGAGCACGGCGGTCCTGAGGGCGAAGACCCGACAGCACCGCACCCGGCAGGCGCCGAGTGAGCGCCTTGTCAGCGGGTCTGCGCCAAGACGCGGACGCTATCTGGAGTGCCCAGCACGAGCATCCGTTCGTGCGCGGGATCGGAGACGGGACCTTGCGCGAAGACGCTTTCCGCTTCTACGTCCGCCAGGACTATCTCTTTCTCATCGACTATGGCCGATTGCTGGCGCTCGGCGCTGTCCGGGCTCCGCGCCTGGATTGGATGCGCCGCTTTGCGGCGCTCTCGCTGTCCGTGCTGGAAACCGAGATGGATCTGCACCGGGCGTATTCGTCGTCGTGGGGCATATCTACGTCTGAGCTCGAGGCCGAAGTGCCCGCGCCCGCCACAGCGGGATATGCAGATTTCCTGCTGCGTACGGCGGCTATCGGCGACTTCAGCGAACTCGCCGCGGCGTTGCTGCCATGCATGTGGGGCTATGCCGAGATCGGTGAGCGCCTCGCCGCCTCCGGTCCACCCGAACACCCTCGCTACGCCGAGTGGATCGCCATGTACGCCGGTGAGGATTTCCAAGTTCTGGCGCACTGGTGTCGCGAGTTGGTCGACGAGGCCGGCGCTGAGGCCGGTTCGGCGGGATACGAGCGAATGCGGCGCGCGTTCACTGCTTCGAGCCGACACGAGCTCGCATTCTGGGAGGCTGCCTGGACAAGCGCCTGACGCCGTTTTACACCCCTTCTTGTAGTTGCGCGTTTCCCACCCCCCGATCGGGGGGCATCAACAGGTCAAGCTCATCACGCGAAAAAGGGGAACGAGTTGATGGAGACCGGTACAGGTCACTCAGCGCCTGAGCAGGCCAAGGAAAAGGCGGCCGACGTCGGGCAGCAGGCCAAGGAGCAGGCGCGCGGCCGTTTGTCGGGCGTCGTCGACCAGCGTTCGACGATGGCCGGCGAGCAAGTCAATTCAACCGCTCAGGCATTGCGGCAGACTTCTTCGCAGCTGCGGGCGCAGGGCAAGGAAGGCCCCGCCAAGGCGATGGACACCGTCGCCGAGCGCATCGAAGGCGCCGGCAGCTGGCTGCGTGACACGAACGGCGACGCGATGCTGCGAGACGTCGAGTCCGCGGCCCGCCGAAACCCCGTCCCGCTGATGCTGGGCGGTCTGACTCTTGGCTTTGCGGCTTCGCGCCTGCTGCGGGCTTCTAGCGCCGCGCGCTTCCGCAGCAGCGACGCCGGTCGGGATTACGACTCGACTTACGGTGGCGGCTACACCAGCGGTGGTTACAGCGCCGGCGGATACACCTCGGGCGGTGGCAGCGGAACTGGTTATGGCGACGGACAGACGACGGACTTGCCGGCCGGCGGCGGTACGTCAGTACCGGACGTCGACGCGCCCGGCGCCTTGAGCGGCTCGCCGACTTCCGGATTGACCGCGGAGGGCGGCAGCACTTCGGCGCCGACTTCCCGGATGGGCCTTTCGGACCTGGAAGCCGACCGCAGCACCGTTGGTGGCGAGGGCGAAGGCTTCACTCCGCCACGAGGAGCGTAGGTAGTCATGTCCACACATGGCCACGACGTCGGGGCTGTCCCGGCCGGGGGCGCGGGCACCCAGGAGACTCACGACGAGCTCCGGGACCGTTCGCTGCCCGACCTGGTCAAGCAGCTCGCCGATCAGACCACGACGCTGATCCACAAAGAAATCGACTTGGCGAAAGCCGAGATGACGCAGAAGGGCAAGGACGCGGGGAAGGTCGCCGGCATGTTCGCCGGGGCCGCCATCGTCGGCTTGATGGCGATTGGCGCCCTGACGGCCTTCCTGATCCTCGTCCTGGCCACTTTCCTGCCCGGCTGGCTCGCGGCGTTGATCGTGACCGTCGTGCTCGGAGCCATTGCTGGCGTGCTGGCCCTCAGGGCCAAGAAGCAGGCGCAGGAGATCAAGCCCGTGCCGGAGCAGACCATTGAGACCGTGAAGGAGGATGTCGAGTGGGCCAAGACCCAGAACAGATTCGCGAAGAAATAGAGCGGACTCGCGAGGAGATGGGCGAGACCGTCGGCGCGATCTCGTACAAGACCGACTTGAAAAGCCGAACGAGGGACAGAGTGACCGACACAAGAGACAAGATCACTGGCCGTGCCAGTGACATCAAGGAACGCGTGACGGGGTCCGTCTCGGACGCTGGCGACAGGGTCTCGGGCTCCGTATCAGGCGTCTCCGACCGCCTTCCGGGCGGCGGCAGCTCGAGCGAGGGCCCGGGCGTCGCCGACCGCGTGCGCTCTGCGACTCCGGACGCTCAGGAGGTCAAGTACAAGGCGCGGCGTGCCGCCGGAGTCGCTCAGCAGAACCCGCTGGGCCTCGCCGTAGGATCGATCGCTGCCGGTTTCCTGGCCGGCATGCTGATTCCGACGACGCAAGTCGAGAACGAGAAGCTCGGCCCGATCGCCGACACGATCAAGGACGAGGCGCAGAGCGTCGGCCAAGAGGCGCTTGACCGCGGCAAGGCCGTCGCGCAGCAGGCCCAAGACGCCGCGTCTACGGCGCTGCAGGCGGGCCAGGAGTCCAAGGACGTTGGCTCCACCGCCACCAGCCAGGTTCAGGGCCTCAAGGAATCCGTCAAGGAATCCGCTGAGAACGTCCAAAGCACGGCAAAGAGCACCACTACCTCCTAGAGGAAGAGGAGCTAACGAGACTGATGGCAAATCGATCACCACAAGTGCCGGCCGCCTCTCGCGGGCGTTTCGGCCGCAGCGTGTCGAGCAACACGAGGACTCCTGCGGCGAACCGCTCGCTGCGGGCCAAGCCGAGCGAAGCCGGAGCGAAGGGACGATTCGGCCTCGGATCGTCGCTCGGTCCCGCGGCGTTCGGACGCTCGTCCTCGGCGGGCCGCACCACAACGGGTCGCACGTCCGCGGGCCGGACCACAACAGGCCGTGCCACAACGTCAGGCCGGGCGAGCACGACGGCTCGGACCACTCGCACGGCGACACGCTCTATGGGGCGTCGTAAGCAGCCGCAGCAGTCGGGCATGGGCAAGGCCTTTTCGGCTTTGTCGGGCGCGATGGGCAGCTCGAGCGCGACCAAGACCAGCTCACGCGGCAAGGCGGGTAGCTTCGCGCTTCTCGCCGGTGCGGCCGGGCTCGCGTTCAAGAATCGCGACAAGCTGAAGGGCATGGCTCGCGGCAATCCACAGCGCGAAGACGTGGCCAGCGGCACGGTGTACGGCGGCGGCACGGCGACCGGCGTCCAAATGGACACGGGCGCCCCGGTCAGCGCGGTCGGAACCGTCGAAGGCCACGTGCCGGGTAGCGACACCATCGATCAGCCGACTTCCACGCAGCAGCAGTCGGACTGACTCAACGCGAGGCACGCGCCCTGCGGTGAGAGAGAGGCTCGGAAGGCCCCGCTTAGGTGGGGCCTTCCGTGTCTTCAGGGCCATTGCGGTTAAGCTTGCGCGCCCATGTTCCAGAAGGTCCTCGTAGCCAATCGCGGTGAAATCGCCGTTCGCGTCATGCGAGCGCTCGACGAGCTCGGCATCGCGTCCGTCGCTGTCTATTCCGAGCCCGACGCGGAAGCTGTCCATGTCCGGCGTGCTTCTGAAGCACACCTGCTTGGCCCCGGTCCAGCGCAGGACTCCTACTTGAACGTCGAAGCGCTGCTTCAAGCGGTCGAGCGCTCCGGGGCGGACGCCGTGCATCCCGGCTACGGCTTCCTGGCCGAGAACGCGGACTTCGCCCGGCGGCTGGAGGAAGCCGGCGTCGTCTTCATCGGCCCGCCCGCCAGCGCGATCGAAGCGATGGGCTCGAAGACCCGAGCGCGCGAGCTGATGCAAGCCGCGGGTGTGCCGATCGTCCCGGGCACCACGGCCCCCGTGGAAACCGTCGATGCCGCTCTTCAAGCCGCCGCGGAAATCGGCTATCCCATCGCGGTCAAGGCGGCGGGCGGAGGTGGCGGCAAGGGCTTCCGCGTCGCCATGGCTGAGGACGAGCTTGAAGCCGCTTTCGACGGAGCGGCCCGCGAGGGAGAGAAATTCTTCGCCGACGCCACGGTCTATCTGGAGCGCTATCTTCCGGATCCCCGGCACGTCGAAGTGCAGGTACTAGCCGACCGCCACGGCAACGTGATCCATCTCGGCGAGCGCGACTGCTCGATTCAGCGCCGGCACCAGAAGCTGATCGAGGAATCCCCGGCGCCGCTGGTCGACCAGGCTTTGCGCGAGCGCATCGGCGCGATCGCGACCGAGGCGGCGCGCGCGGTCGGATACCACTCGGCCGGCACGATCGAGGGCCTGCTCCAGGACGGCGAGTACTTCTTCCTGGAGATGAACACGCGCGTCCAAGTCGAGCATTGCGTGACCGAGGCGACGACCGGGATCGACATCGTGCGCGAGCAGATCCGCATCGCAGCGGGCGAGAAGCTCTCGATCACCCAGTCCGAGGTGCTCCTGCGCGGACATGCGATCGAGTGCCGCATAAACGCCGAAGACGCCGCTCGCAACTTCGCCCCCGGCCCGGGGACCATCGGTTCGTACCAGGAGCCCGGTGGACCCGGCGTGCGCGTGGATTCCGGCGTCGAAGCCGGGTCCGAGGTGACCCCGTTCTACGACCCGATGATCGCGAAGCTGATCGTCTGGGACATCGACCGCGAGCACGCCACTCGACGGATGCAACGGGCGCTTGACGAGTTCAAGATCGACGGGCTGCGCACACTGCTTCCGTTTCACCGCGCGCTGCTGGCCACCGAGCAGTGGCAGCAGGCCGAGACGTGCCGTGACTTGATCGGCGACCGCAAATGGCTCAAGACGCTCGCCTTTCCGAAGCCGGAAAGGGCCGCGGCCGGCTGACGCCGTCCGAAGCAGTCCTGCCAACGCTGCACGTTCGGTTCCCGCCCCATGCCTTGCAAGATCTATCTGCGCGCCGATGAGGACGCCATCTACTGCAACGACGCTCCCGACGTCGTGGTGCGGCGCATCGAGGAAGCGGGCGAGCAGCGATTCATTCAAGTGTCCCTGACGCCCTTCGGACACGAAGACGCCGCCCGCACCGCGTACGTAAGCCCAATCGACGTGACCGCGGTCCTGCCGCTGCATCCGCGCGAGTTCGACGCGATGCTCGATGACCCTCCGGACTGGTTCACGGACTAGCTGACCGACTCATGACGTCACCGGTGGTGACTCGTCACCGGCGATGGTTACGAGCCGGCGTGCGCGCCGGCTCCGATCTCGGGCCGGCGCTTGTCGCGCGAGGTAAGTTTTCCGGGCGACACGGCCTCTTGGTCACGCGAGCGCCGGTGCCCGAACGGCCACAGCTCCTGCGTGGCGGCGCGCAGCTCCGGATCGGATCCGTAGACGAGCAGCACCAGCATCGCTCCGTAGATCGGCAGGTGCCCGGCCAGCTCGTTGATGCCGAAGAACCAGAGCGTCGCGTTGAACGGGACGCCGGCGATCAACACCGCGGCTTGCGGGAGTGCGCCGGAGATCAGCAGCAACCCGAACAGCACTTCGATTGCTCCGGCGATGCGAATGAAGTCGAGCGTCGACATCGGCAGCCCGAGCTGCTGTGGGAGATTGAGATCCGGACGGTCTTGCAGGAAAGCGAGGGCCAGCTCGGGCGTTGCCAGCTTCTCCACAAACGCCACCACGATCAACGCGACGCCGGCCGCCATCCGCAACGACCAGATCGCCTTGGCGGCGTCGGCGAGCGTGTAGTCGGACGCCTTGCCCCGCTCGTAGTCGGCAGACCAGCGCCCCGCTCCCGCTATCAGCACGAACAGCGCCAGGCCGAGCATGTCGACGCGTTGGGCCACGGCCCAGAACCCGAATTCGAGCATGCCCAGCGGCCCAGCGGCGACCAGGAGGGCCGCCGCGGCGCGGGCGTGCCAGCCGGTCGCCATGCCAACCGCGGCGATGGCCATGACAGCGCCGAGCAGGATGCCGCTGACGTTGGTCTGCAGATCCATCGCGGGCGAGAGGTAGAAGCCCAGCGACAGCAACGCCACCAGCGACACCGCGAGGTGCATACGCACGGCGAACGGCATCCACGGAGCCATTCCCCCGAGGAAGGGAACATCGATCCCGGGGACAAAGCGCGCAAGCACGCGTACCGCGACCGTGATGAGCACGGCTGTGCCGAGCAGCAGCAGGGTGAGCGGCTCCGTCGCGAAGGCCCAATCAGTGGGGTACTGGCCTTTGTGGAACCAGGTCTCGTGGGCGAGTGGTGCCAGGAATCGCATGGGGAGCTCCCGGTCAAGGCCGGGCGGGGAGCCGGGCCGAAAGGACTACTCCCTCAACGTTAGGACGCGAGCCTCAGGGCTTTCCCGCAGATCGCGCCACGTTCGCGGAGTGGGCTTTCCGCTGTGCCTGCGTGCGCCGTGCGAGCGGAAGCCGAGCCCCGTCACCATCGCGGCTCAATGCCTCCATGTACGCCCGATCCTCACGCAGAATCGCCCTCGCGCGCTGCCCATCGAGCGGCTCACCATGGCCCGGAATGACCCACTCGGCTGCGGAAACCAGCGGCTCGAGGCGGTCAAGCGTGTGGAGGTACTCCTCAACGGACCCGCCGTCGGACAACATGGGGATCTCCACGGGGGAGAGGTAGTCACCGCAGATCAGCACCCGGATCCACGGTGCCCACAAAGCCATGCCGTCGCCGCTGTGTCCCGGCGCCGGATGCAGCTCCAGCTCGCGGTCGCCAATCGAGCAGTGCCCCGGAGTAGGAAGCTCCTGCGGCGCCGTCAGGCCGAACGGCCGCGAGCGCTCGACGTAGTACTGCTCGTCGAAGTCGCGCAGTTCGCGTTGCGCATTGCCGGGCCGTCCGGCTAGGGCTTGCGCCGTGCTGGCCGCGCAACCCATCGGAGCATCCGGGAAGGCGTACCCGCCGAGCAGATGGTCCCAGTCGGCATGCGTGGCGAGCAGACCCATGACCTGAAATTGCGCCTGCTGGGCGATCGCCGGCACCAGCTCGAGCTCATCCGGCAGGATCGGCGAGTCGACACAGAAGGCCTCCTCGCCGCTGCGTACGAGAGTGCATGTCGTCTGCCAGATGCGCGACGTGATGACGACCACGTCGGCGTGCAGGCCTACAGCCCGCATGGGTTAGGCGGCGCCGAGCAGCTTCGCTGCTTCAAGCAGCGTCTTGACTTCAGCCGTCGGCTTCTTGGCGCCAGCCTCAAGGGCTTCCTTGCGCCGGTTGACCCAGATCACCGGGACCTTCGCCTTTATGCACGGCTCCACGTCGTAGTAGTAGCTCGACGTGATGTGCACCCACCCCTTGCGGCTGCCGATGCGCCGTTCGGCTTCCTTGAAGTGCGCTGGATCGGGCTTGTAGGAGCGGACCTGCTGCGCCGTCACGACCAGATCGAAATCCGTTTTGAAGTGGCGCCGGGTCATCCCCAGAAGCTTGTCGTCGACGTTGGAGATCAGGCCGACCTTGTGCTTCTTGCGAAAGCGCTCGAGCTGCGTGTTCGTCTCCTTGAAGGGAAGCCAGCGCGGGATCGACTCCGGCAGAAAGCCCGCACGGGAGGATTCCAGCGGCCAGCCGACGCGCTTGGCGACCTGCATGGCCGTGCGGCGAAGGACTTCGGCGTAGAGCTCGTAGGAGCCGCCCTTGACCTCCTGTTGGACCTCCAGGAAAGCCGGTATGAGCTCGTCGCGCGAGATTGTGTAGCCGTCCTTCTCGGCTTCCTTGGCGAAGGCGTTGTACACGCCCGTTTCCCAGTCGATCAGGGTTCCGTAGACGTCGAAGGTGACGAAGGTGACTTCTTTGGGGAGCGGCATAGCAGCAGCCCATTGTATGGTGCGGTGGCCGCGATGGTCACCGACGCCACGATCTCCTTCGCTCGCGGGGCCCCCTCGCTCGACATCGTCGACGTGGAGGGCCTTCAGGAAGCTGCAGCGCGTGCCTTTTCCCAGGACGCCGCGCGCACCGTCGCCTACGGCACGTCGGTCGGTTTCGTCCCGCTGCGCGAGTGGATCGCCGAGCAGCATGCCGTGCCGGTCGAGCAGGTACTGGTCACCAACGGCTCGATGCAAGCCGACGCCTTCCTGTTCTCACTACTGGTCCAAGCGGGCGACACGGTGGTAGTCGAGTCGCCCACGTATGACCGCACGCTGCTCAACTTGCGCCAGCGTGGCGCGGATCTGCGGCCGGTGGCATTGCGACCCGATGGGATCGACGTCGACGCTCTTGCCGTGTGGCTTGAAGACGGATTGCGCCCGAAGCTGGCGCACATCATCCCCAACTTCCAAAACCCCGCCGGCTACACGCTGAGCGCAGCCAAGCGCACGCGGGTGCTCGAGCTCGCCGCCGAGTACGACATGACGATCTTCGAAGACGATCCGTACATCTCGATTCGCTTCGAGGGCGAATCGCTGCCGACGATGCTCGAACAAGACAAGGCGGGCAAGGTCGTCTACGCCTCGTCGTTCTCAAAAACTGTCTGCCCCGGTATCCGGGTCGGCTATCTCGTCGGTCCTCAAGCCGTGATCGCCCAAGTGCAGTCCCTGGCGACGAACACCTACATATCGCCGAACATGGTGGCGCAATCGATCGTCAACCAGTTCTGCCGCTCGGGCCGGCTCGAGCAGTCCGTCCAGACGGTGCGAAAAGCCTTACGCGAACGCCGCGACATGCTGGTGACGGCGCTCGAACGCGAACTCCCAGAAGCGCGCTTTGAGCCGCCGCAGGGCGGCTACTTCATGTGGGTCGAGCTGCCCGAAGACGTGGACGTTGCGCAATTGGAGACCGCGGCCGGCGAGCGCGGCGTCCAGCTGGTCAAGGGAACCGACTTCCTGCTCGAAGGGGGTTCGAACACCATGCGCCTGGCCTATTCCGGCGTCACGCCGGCCGAGATCGACGAGGGCGTCACGCGCCTCGGAGACGCTCTGCGATCTTTGCGGTCGCGCTAGGCGCTCAGCGCCCGTAGCGCTCCTTGGCGAGCACGAGCTGTTCCGGCAGAGCTGTGCGCGGAGGCGGGGAGGGATCGGCCAGCACGGAAACCGTTTCCGCCACCGAACGCGTCAGGCTGGACTCTGACCCGTCGCCGAAGTGCACCCGGACTTGGTAGGCGTCGGTATCGGTGACCTCGCCTTGCAACCCCGGCGCCAGGCCGGCGTCCTTGAGGTAGTGCAGCAGGTCTTCGGCCTCGTTCTCGAAGCGCAAGATCGTCACCTTCGCGCCGGCGGCGACATCGGCCAGAGGAACGCCCTCGATCCGATGGCCGGCCTCGATGGGGTGCCCGTGCGGGCAGGTCTTGGCTTCGCCGATCGCCGCCAGCATCCGTTCTTCGAGGACAGGGGACATTGCGTGTTCGAGCCGCTCGGCTTCCTCATGGACTTCGTCCCAGGGGATGCCGAGGACGTCGGTGAGGAAACGCTCGATCAAGCGGTGGCGCCGCACGATCCCGGTCGCGTGTTCGAGCCCATGGTCGGTGAAGCTCAAGTGCTTGTCGCTACCGCGCGAGACGTAGCCGTCGCGCTCGAGCCGCCCGATCATCTCGTGGACCGTCGGCGCCGACAGTTGCATGGCCCGGGCGACATTGGCCCCCGTCATCGGCAGCCCCGCCTCTTGCAACCAGAAGATTGTCTGGAGGTATTCCTCTTCGGCGACGGTGGCGTGGTCGTGGCCCATAGCCAGCATCGTAACGACGCGACTCCGTATTCACCGGGTCTCAACCGCCGTCGCGCTGGACACGCGAAGGAGCGTCGGCCAGGCGCTTGGCGAGCTGCTCGATGCGCCGCTCGGCGATCTCGATCAGCGCGCGGGTAGCCGGTGACAAGTGCGCGTTTCTGCGGGTTATGAAGGCGAAGGTGTCATACAGCGGAGGATCGAACGGCACCGATCCGAGCTTGCGCCCGTAGCCGCGCCCGTAGACCACGAAACGCGGCGACACCGTGTCACCCAGTCCGCGCGCGGCGAGATCCAGGGCAGCGGTGAGGAACTCCACCTCGACGTCGGGTTCGATGGACACGCCGGCGGCCTGCGCGCGCTCGGCGAGCTGCCGGCGCGTCGGGTCGCTCGTCGCCCACCTGACTTCGTGCAAGATCAGCGGCGCTTCCGCCAAGCGCTCGATCGTCATCGGCTCGCGCACCCGCGCGGGATCGGCGGAGACGTAATGGATCTCTTCGCGGATGGTCGGGCGCACGTCGAGCCCGCGGTCGTCGACGGGAAGCACGATCAAGCCTGCTTCCAAGCGCCCCTCGCGTACGGCGTCGGCCACTTCAGAGGAATTCTGACCGAGCAGCCGCAGGCGCACGTCGGGATGCTCGGCGCGGAAATCCTGAACAAGTCCCGTCAGCAGGTAGTGGTGCGCTGACCCGAAGGTCCCGAAGGAAACTGTCCCGCCGGAAAGCGTCCGCACTCCGCGCACGGAAGCGACGGTTTCTTCCGCCGCGGCCAGAGTCCGCTCGGCGTGGGGCAGAAGCATCCGCCCGGCTTCGGTGAGCTCGAGCCGCCGGCCGGCGCGGACGAACAACGACACTCCCAACTCCGATTCCAAGCGCCGCACCTGCTCGGAGAGACTTTGCTGCGTCATCAACAGCGCATCTGCCGCCGCCGAGAACGATCTGCGCTCGGCCGCGGCCATGAAGTAATGGAGCTGCTGGAGTGTCACAGGTTGCGCCTTCTGTTCGAGAAGTCAAGCAGGTCTGGACCGACACCATGGTCTCGCCCATACTGCTCGTGCGTCAATCGCATCGCAACCGCGCCAGTCTCCCCAAGATCACGGCGCGGACGCGAGAGGAATTGGCCCTCGTCTCCCCCGGGACGCTGGGCATAGGTATTTCCTCCCCATTCCAAACGCCGCGCCGTGCTCCCGTCTCCCCGTCCGCCGGCGCGGCGTTTGGTCTCCCCCTCATCACTCCCGGCGAATTGTGGCGTGTGGAAGAGTGTCCTTCAATGGCGCTTGCGCTCACACCACCGGTGCTGCCGCAACTCGCGCGCTCGGCCAAGACCGTGCCACGGGGAACGCAGTGGTCGTATGAGCCCAAGTGGGACGGCTTCCGCGCGCTCGCTTTCGTAGACGGCGCCGACGTGTACCTGCAGTCACGCAACGGCCGCCCGCTGCGCCGCTATTTCCCCGAGCTCGGCTTCCCCGAGGGCCGCTACGTAATCGACGGGGAGATCGTCATCTTCGGCAGCGACGGTCAACCGGACTTCGACGCGCTCGGCCAGCGCATCCACCCAGCGGATTCGCGCATCCGTCAACTAGCCCAATCCACGCCGGCCCGTTTCATTGCCTTCGACGTCCTCAGCGAAGACGACGAACTGCTGCTCGAACTCCCGCATCACGAGCGTCGCGGGCGCTTGGAGCGATTGATCGACGCTCCGCTTGATTTGACGCCTTCAACCACCGACGTCAGCGAAACGGAACCGTGGTTGCACGGCGCAGAGGGTGTCATCGCGAAGGAGCTCGACGCGCCCTACCGGCCTGGCGAGCGCGCAGGCATGGTCAAGATCAAGCGTGTGCGGACCATCGACGCCGTCATCCTCGGCTGGCGCCCCGGTAAGGAAGAAGGAACGGTGGGCTCGCTGATTCTCGGCCTCTACGACGACTCTGGGCGCTTGCGCGAAGTCGGCCACACTTCTGGCTTCACGGCCAAAGCCAAGCGCGAGCTGGTGGACCGGCTCAAGCCCTACGAGACGGGCGAGCGCGGGTCAGGCGAGCCCAGCCGCTGGAACAACGCCCGCGACCTCGAGTGGGTGAAGCTGCGCCCAGAACTGGTGATCGAAGTCGCCTTCGACCACACCAGCAACGACCGGATCCGTCACGGCGCGAAGCTCTTGCGCTGGCGTGAAGACAAGGACCCTCAGGACTGCGCCATGGAGCAGCTTCTGAACTGAGTGGCCCGGAGTAGAAGACGAGGGCCGAGCCGGTTGCCAGATACGCGAACACGGAGCCGCGACGGAGCCAAGCTCAGCCGTGCGCACAAGCGAGCGCGGCTTCTGATGGAGCTGGACGAATGTATGAGTCCATCTCATCGCGAGCCGGGTAGGACGCGGTATGTCTTCCGATGCGCACGGTAGCGCTCTGGACCGAATTCCACAGCAGGCCGTCAATCCAGGCCGAGAGCAGGGCGTCTGGTTGACGCGGTACTTAAAGCATCGGTTCGGCCGCGGCGAGAGCGAGAGCTCGGCGGCAGGTGCGCCCGCGTCGAGACATCAGACGCTCGTCGACCAGATCCGCGACTACGCGATCTTCATGCTAGATCCCGATGGCCGCGTCGCGACCTGGAACGCCGGTGCGGAGCGCATCAAGGGATACACCGCCGAGGAGATAATCGGCTCGTCGTACGCCACGTTCTTCTCTCCCGACGCCCGGAGGGAGGGCCGGCCGGACGACATACTCCGACGGGCCGTCGACCACGGCGTCGTTCGTGACGTAGGCATCCGCGTCCGTAAGGACGGGTCGGAGTTCTACGCCGAAGCGACCATCACCGCCTTGCGCGACGGCCGAGGACTGCTTCAGGGTTTCGCCAAGGTCACGCGCGACGTCACTGACAAGGTTGCTCAGGAGCGGGCTCTCGTGGCGGCGCAGCAGCGTTTCGCTCGAAGCTTCGAGAAGGCGCCGATCGGGATGGCGCTGTGTGACTTCCAGGGCAGGATCACTGAAGCCAATGAAGCGCTGGGCGTGCTCTTGGGTCGCAGCTGTGAGGAACTGGGCGGACTGTCCTTGAGCGATCTCGACCACCCGGCCGACGCCGGACCGGCGGAGCGCGTTCGACGGAGGCTGCTGGAAGCGAAGGGCGACGTGTCTTTCGAGACCCGGCTGCTCCATGCCACCGGCCGGACGGTGTGGGCTCAGGTCGCCGCGGCCATGCTGCACGAGGACGACGGTTCTGTCGAGCAGCTGCTGGTGCAGGTGCTCGACATCAGCGAGCAGCGTCGGGTGAAGGACTTGCTGGCTCACCAAGCTGTGCACGACCCGTTGACCGGGTTGCCGAATCGGTTGCTCATGCTTGACCGAATTGAGCACGCATTTGGCCGGTGTAAGCGCCAGCCCGATTGCATTGCCGCCTTGTTGTTCATCGATCTGGACCGTTTCAAGCCGATCAACGACACGCTCGGCCACGACGCCGGCGATCAAGTGCTGCTGACCGTGGCTAGAAGGCTCGCCACGTGCGTGCGCCCTGGAGACACCGTCGCCCGGCTGGGCGGTGACGAATTCACGATCCTCTGCGAAGGGCTTGACGATTCGACCGTGGCTGAAATGATCGCGGCGCGTGCACGGGAGGGGATCGAGCAGCCGATGGTCGTCGCCGGGCGCACGGTGTACGTCGGCGCCAGCGTCGGCATAGCGCTCTGCTGCAATCCACCAGACAGTCCGGCCAGCTTGCTTGCGGACGCCGACGCCGCCATGTACGAAGCCAAGGCGCGCGGCCACGGAGGCGTAGTGACGTACTCCCGCGAGATGCGCTCGCAAGCGACGTCGCGGATCGAACTCGAGACGCGCCTGCGCGAAGGGATTGAACGCGATGAGTTCGTCGTCGTCTATCAGCCGCAGTTCGACTTGAACACCGGCCTGGCAGTCGGTGTGGAAGCGCTCCTACGTTGGCGGCAGGATCCGAACGGCGAGCTGGTCGCCCCGGGTTCCTTCATACCTCTCGCGGAGGAGACCGGCTTGATCATCCCGATCGGCCGCCGGGTACTCGAGCGGGCTTGCGGCGATCTTGCCGGCTGGTGCGCCGATCATCCCGACATGCCGCCGTTGCGTATGTCCGTGAACCTCTCGGCGGCGCAGTTCCTCGATGAGGAACTGGCCGTGATGGTCGACCAGATCATCTCCTCGGCCGGCGTCGATCCCACCTTGCTGGAGCTCGAAGTGACCGAAAGCGTGCTGATGCGCGACGCAGGAGCGACCCTCAATACGTTGCTGGCGCTCAAGGGCCGGGGGGTGCGATTGGCGATCGACGACTTCGGCACCGGCTATTCATCGCTCGCCTACCTTCAACGCTTTCCGGTCGACATCCTCAAGATCGACCGTGCGTTCGTGGAAGGACTCGGCCGGCGTACCGGAAGCGGCGCCCTCATAGGCGCGATGGTCTCCATGGGTCAGGCGCTGGGAATGACCGTGGTGGCGGAGGGAATCGAGACGGCGGGCGAGTTGCAGGAGCTCAAAGATCTCGGCTGCGACGTGGGGCAGGGCTTCCACCTCGGCCGCCCACAGCCCCTTGACTCCCTCTCCCAGGTTCTGGGCGCCGCCGCCCCTTCGGGTGCCGGAAGCGCGAAGACGGCTCCGTAAGGCGTTCCGATAGCGTGAGGCCGGTCCGGCTCAACCGGTCGGCTCAGCGTTGCGCGGCAAGTCCCGCCGCCTCGCCGCGCTCTGAGACCAGGGGCTGGGTCGAGATTTTGCGAAAGCTGGCAGGATGAGCCGATGGCCGTAACCCACCGACCCGTACTCGTGGCGCCCGACAAGTTCAAAGGCACGTTTCAGGCGTCAGAAGTCGCGGCGGCGATCGGCCGCGGACTCGAGCGCGCCGGCCTGACGGCCCCGGACTTGTGTCCCGTGGCCGATGGAGGCGAGGGAACTCAAGACGCCTTGGTCTCGGCTTTGGGCGGAGAGGTGATCGAAGAAGACGTCCTGGACCCGCTCGGGCGCACCATCCGGGCGTCCTACGCGCTGCTCGAGAAGGGCCAGACGGGTCTGGTGGAGATGGCGGCCGCCAGTGGCCTGGCCTTGCTCACCGAAGAGGAGCGCGATCCCCAGCGCGCCAGCACTTATGGGACCGGTCAGCTGATCTGTGCCGCCGTGGACGCCGGTGCGTCGAGGATCCTCGTGGCGGTCGGCGGCTCGGCGACGGTCGATGGCGGCGCTGGAGCGCTGCAAGCGATTGAAGACCACGGCGGTATCGGCAGCGCCCGCATCGTCGTTCTCTGCGACGTCCGCACTCCGTGGGAGCAGGCGCCGCAGGTATTCGGGCCCCAGAAGGGCGCCTCTCCGGAAGGAGTCAAGCTGCTCGAGCAGCGTCTCGACGAGCTGGCTGAGAAGTTGCCGCGCGATCCCCGCGGGCTTCAGATGACTGGTGCCGCCGGTGGCCTTTCCGGCGGGTTGTGGGCCGCTCACGACGCCGAACTACAGCCCGGCGCCCCCTGGGTTCTCGACACACTTTCATTCGATCGCCGGATGAAGGAAGCCCGCGCGGTCGTCACCGGCGAAGGGCGAATCGATTTCCAGACGCTCGAAGGCAAGCTCGTGGGGGAGATCGGAACGCGAGCGCGCCAAGGTGGCGTGCCGTTGTACGCGGTTGTTGGTCGCGACGACCTCGATGACTTCGGCAAGCGAATGATCGATCTGCAGCTAGTGCTCGAAGCCACCGACCTCGCCGAGATGGAAGCCGCGGGTGAGCGCATCGGGCGCGAACTCGCGTCTGCCTGACCCGGTCCCGTAACCCTCACGCTTCGAAGGCATAGAAGTCCCGATGCCCGCGCGTCCCCAGATCGCTCTGCCCACTCCCGGCTCTCGCCGGGCCGTGGTTGTGGGAGCCGGCTCCTTCGGCACCGCCGTCGCGGTGCTGCTCGCCCGCGGTGGCTTTCGCACGACCTTGCAGGCGCGAACTGCGTCGCAAGCGGCCACTCTCGCCGACGAGCGCGAGAACCGGGCGTACCTTCCCGGGGTCGAGCTCCCGGAGGGCCTGCGGGTCGAGCCCGCCGACGCGGGGCTGGTGCGCGCCGACTACGTCTTTCTCGGCGTTCCCTCACGCGAGCTCGGAAAGGTCATCCATGGCTTGCGCGGGACCGGCTTGCCGAAACGCACACCGGTGATCTCACTCGCCAAGGGCCTTGTCCCGCCTTACGGGATCGGGCCGACCGTCTTGCTGCTGTCGGCGTTCGGGCCGGAGCGGGTGGCGTGCATCGGTGGACCCGCGCACGCCCGCGAGATGGTTTCCGACGGAGCCGGGCTGGTCGCCGCGTCGATCGATGAGCGCCTCGCCATCACCATCTCCGGAGTCTTCACCCGCGCGGGCGTCGTATGCGAACGCTCCAACGACCCGGTGGGTGTCGAGCTGGCGGGCGTGGCCAAGAACGCCGCGGCCCTCGCCGCGGGCGCCACCGAGGCGCAGGGCCTCAACGCCGCCGGGGCGGCGGCCGGTCACATCTTCTTGGAAGTCTGGCGCTACGCAGAGCAGCAGGGTGCCCGCCCGGAGTCGATGATCGGGCTCGCCGGGACGGGGGATCTGGTCGCCACGGCGCTGGCGCCGCAGAGCCGCAATCACCGCGCCGGAGAGCTGCTGGCGCAGGGCGTGCCCGCCGCTGAGATACCGAAGCGGATCGGGCAAGCCGTCGAAGCGCTTGATCTCGTGCCGCTGCTCGCCGGAGCACTCGAGCGCTCCAACGTCGATGCCCCTGTGACGCACGCGCTGGCTCGGCTGATCAGCGGCGAGCTGCCGCTCGAGGCGTGGGTGGCACGGGTCCGGGCGACCGCTCCACCGCCCGCGCGCTTCGGCTCACGCAACGCGCTCAACCGCTGGCTGCGGCGAGCTCGGCGCGATGTGAGCCCCACCATCAGCCACTGAGTGGCCGCCGGTCGGTGGTCGGTGGTCGCGCTTGTGACGGCGGCGTCGCGAGCCGGTCGCAATACTGTCGTTTATGTCGCGCGTCCTGATCGCCTTTCTCGTCGGTGCCCTGATGGCGGGCCTAGCGGTCTTTGCCGTCGTGACGGCGACCAACGGGGACGAAAGCGAGCCGGATACTCGGCAAGCCAACGTGGACGGCGACCCGGGTCCGGACTCCCCCAAGCCGGCGGGAGCCGGCGGGCCGAGCGTGGCCGACATCTACGCGCGCGTTTCCTCCGGCGTGACCTTCATCGAAGTTGAAAGCGGCACGGAAGCCGGCTCGGGCTCGGGCTTTCTCATTGATGATGAGGGCTGGATCGTGACCAACGACCATGTCGTGTCCGGAGCCAGTGAGGTATCGGTGGTTTTCACGGAAGGAGCGCGGCGCGTCGACGCGGAGATCGCCGGCCGCGATCCGTCTTCAGACCTCGCGCTGCTCAAGGTCGACGGCGATTCCGTTCCCGCCGACGTCACGCCGCTGAAACTCGCCTCTTCACGGGGCCTGCGACCCGGCGACGCGACGATTGCCATCGGCAGCCCGTTCGGTTTGTCCGGCTCGGTCACGACCGGCGTGGTCTCCGCCCTCGGGCGAAGCATCCAGGCGCCGAACAACTTCACGATCTCCGACGCCATCCAAACCGACGCGGCGATCAACCCGGGCAACTCGGGCGGACCGCTGCTTGACGCGCGCGGCCGCGTGATAGGCGTCAACTCCCAGATCGCGACCGGCGGCGGCAATCAGAGCGCCGGGGTGGGCTTCGCGGTACCCGTCGACGCCGTCAAGAGGGCAGTGCCGGCGCTCAAGCGCGGCGAAGCCGTCGAGCGCGCCTGGATCGGCGTGAGCACGGCGCCGGAAGTCGACCGGGAAGGGCTGGTCATCATCGAAGTGGTTCCCGACGGCCCCGCCGACGCCGCGGGAATCCAAGCGGGGGATCTGATCGTCTCGGTCGACGGCGAGCCCGTGACCGACGCGGGCGCAATCGGCGCCGCTGTCAACGAGCGCAAGCCCGGCGATGCGGTCGAACTCGGGTTGCGACGCCAGTCAGGCGATCAAGCGACGGTCACCGTGACGCTGGGTGAGCGCCCGTCGCAGCTCACGCCCTGACGGGCGGGGCGTTACAGCGCAATCGCTTTCAAAGCACCTAACCGAATTCCTGAAGCGTCGGCACCGAGCGGTTCTCGGCGAGCGTCGTGATGACGGCCTCGTAGACCCCTGCGCCGTTGGTGGCCTCGGTGACGCGTGCGTTGCTCAGGCGCGACAGGGTTTGGGCGATCGAGGGATCGCGGTCTAAGCCGTTGGCCATCATCCAGAAGGTTCCGACTGCCGACGCAGCCCCGAGGTCTTCGCGGGAGTCGCCTGCCGCGATGCATTCATCGGCGCCATAGCCGCGCACGCGCCGGTGATGCTCGACTGCGGCGGCTTTGGACGCTTCGCGCGGGATCAGATGGTACGCGTGTCCGGGGCCGTCGATGGTCAGGGTGCGCGACTGCCGGTGGATGCCTCCGTTGTCGACCAGTCGCAGGAACTCAAAGCCGTGCTCGGCAAGCAGGCGGTCGGCTTCTTCGGTGTCGACGGCGCCGCGGAACAGGTGCGAGAACTCGCGCTCGTGGTGCCAGGGGTCGTGGTACTCCAGTCGGCCCGCGAAGTGCTCCAGTAACAGCGCCGGGGCGCCGCTTTCGGTGATCTGCGCGTTGACGCTGGCGTCTTCGCGCGGGGTCAGTCTCGAAGTGAGGAAGAAGTCCTCGCCGTCGACGCACAGCGCACACCCGACCTCGTAGATGAACGCGCTTTGCCCGAGCAGCCGGGCGTCCTCGGCTACTTGCGCGCGGCGGCGGCCGGAGAAGATGACAACCTCGACGCCCGCACGCGCGCAGGCCTCCAGCGCCCGGACTCCGAGCAGCGTGAAGTTGCCTTCGGCGTCGTGGAGCAAGGAAGCTCCGCGGCCGAGCAGCGTTCCGTCCAGGTCGACATAAAGACAGCGCAGGGAAGCCATGGCAGGCGCCTACCATGCCAGGTCCATGGCCGTCACTCGCACTCGACAGCCGTGGGACGATCTGCTGGCCGAAGGTCGCAGCGACGAGCGGCTGGTTCAGCAAAGCGCTCAGAACGCGCGTCGCGGCCGGCGCGCCGCGATTCCCGCCGACCTTCATCCCGACGTTGCGGCTGCGCTCGAGCGCGCCGGTGTCGAGCAGCTGTGGTCCCATCAATCCGAGGCCCTGCACGCCGCGTGGGCAGGGCCGACGATCGTCACCACGGGAACCGCTTCGGGCAAGTCGCTGTGCTTTCAGCTGCCGACGCTCGATGTCCTCTGCCGCGACCGGGCCGCCCGTGCGCTGTACCTGTATCCCTCCAAGGCGCTTGCCCAAGACCAGTTGCGCTCGCTGCACTCCTTTGGCCTCAAGCAGCTGCGCCCGGCGATCTACGACGGCGACACCCCGCGCGAGCAGCGCGCCCAGATTCGCCGCCGGGGCAACGTCGTCCTGACGAACCCGGACATGCTCCACGTCGGCATTCTGCCCAACCACGCGGCTTGGGCCAACGTGTTCGCGAACCTGGCGGTCGTGGTGGTCGACGAGGCGCACGTCTACCGCGGGGTCTTCGGCTCGCACGTCGGCAACGTGTTGCGGCGGCTGCGGCGGATCGCCAACGCTTACGGCACCG
The DNA here is from genome assembly GCA_016781085.1 of Actinomycetota bacterium. GTDB lineage: Bacteria > Actinomycetota > Thermoleophilia > Solirubrobacterales > Solirubrobacteraceae > LC5-1. The sequence goes on along the minus strand of JADDQZ010000052.1, from coordinate 3,089 downwards.
AGCCGCGCTTTCTACTGGCTTCGGCCACGGTCGCCAATCCCGAAGAGCTCGCTGAGCGCCTGACCGGCCTGGATGACTTCACGCTCGTCGACGAGGACGGATCGCCAGGATCGCGGCGCACGATAGCCATGTGGAATCCGCCGGTGATCGACGAGGCGCTCGGTACGCGCCGGTCGCCGTTGGCCGAAGCCGCGGATCTGCTGGCCCAGCTCGTGTCGGAAGGCGCACGGACGATCGTCTTCATGAAGTCCCGCAAAGCGGTCGAGCTGATGTCGCGGTTCGCGCAGCTCGCGCTCGAAGACATGGGCCGCGGCGACCTCGCCGGACGCATCGCTCCCTATCGCGCCGGTTATACGCCGCAACAGCGGCGCGAGCTCGAACGGCGGTTGACGGAGGGTGAGCTGCTGGGCGTGGTCTCGACCGACGCACTCGAGCTGGGGATCGACATCGGGTCGCTGGACGCGGCGATCTGCGTGACGTTTCCCGGGACGGTCGCGTCGCTGCGACAGATGTGGGGACGCGCGGGCCGGCGCGGGCGAGGTTTGGCGGTGTACGTGGCGGGCGAGGATGCGCTCGACCAGTTCTTCTGCCGTCATCCCGACGAGTTCCTCGATCGCCCCGTGGAAGCGGCGATTCTCGATCATGAGAACGAGCAGATCCACGCTCCCCACGTGCTATGCGCCGCCCACGAGGGGCCGCTGTCGGCGGCCGATGGCGAAGTGCTCTCACCCCGCTGGCGTGATGTGGCTGATCGGCTCGTCGGCTCCGGTGACCTGCGGGAGCGCCCTGGTGGCCTTTACGTTCCCCGCCACCCCGAGACCTATCCCGCCGCGGACGTGTCGCTGCGCAGTTCCGGCCGCGACGATTTCGACGTCATCGACACCGAGTCGGGCGAGATGATCGGAACCGTCGACGCCGCCCGCGCTCACTCGACGACCCACGACGGCGCGATTTACCTGCACGGCGGGCGCTCCTACGAAGTGCGCCACCTCGATCATGGGGGCCGGCACGCCTTTGTCGCGCCGTTCGGCGGCGATTGGTACACGCAACCGAAGCGCGAAACCGACACGGGGATCCTGCGGTTGCTGGACCGGCGCGAGTGGTTGGGCGTGACGCTCTCGTTCGGGGAAGTGATGGTTTCCGAACAAGTTGTCGCGTACCAGAAAAAGCGCATGGCTGATCATGAGATCCTCGACCTCGTGGCGCTCGAGTCGCCCCAGACGTCGTTTCGGACTCAGGCGCTGTGGTATGAGATCTCTCCGGACCTGCTGGGGCCGCTGCCGCTGGAGAAGTTGCTCGGCTCCTTGCACGCCGCCGAACATGCCCAGATCGCCGTCCTGCCGTTGTTGGCGATGTGCGACCGTTGGGACATCGGCGGGCTTTCGACCAACCTGCATCCGCAGACCGGCGGTCCGACGATCTTCATCTACGACGGGCATCCGGGCGGAATCGGCATCACCCGCCGCGGCTACCTGGCGTTCGACGCGCTGGTCGACGACGCGCACCGCCTGATCTCGGAGTGCCCATGCGATTCGGGATGCCCGTCGTGCGTGCAGTCGCCTAAGTGCGGGAATCTGAACGAGCCACTGTCCAAAGCTGGGGCTGGGGAGCTGATGGGGAGGATGCTGGCGTTCGCGGGCGTGGCGTCCGAAGATGGCGTGGGCGCCTGACGCCGTTGGCTCAGGAAAGCTTGATCCGGCCAGCGGTGTCGTGGCCTAGTGGGCGGGGTATCGCGCCATGCGCGCTGCTTGCCGTACCTGTGGGAGCTCGTGATCGAGTTTCTGTGTCCCCGGAATACTCGCTCGTGGCGGCCTGTGCCGCAGGATTCCCTTCAACCTTGTCGGGTTCCCTGAGGCCTGCCGATATCAGCGGACATGAGACGCTGGCTGCCTTTCGTCCTGGCGCTTGCCTGCGTTGCCGTTCCGCCCGCGGCGCATGGGGCTGGCTCGCGAGCCGCAGAGACGCTTCCACAAGCCGCTCAGGAGGCGCAGCTGTCGACCACCGCACTGCGCGAATCGGTCAATGAGGGCGGTTTCCGACCCACGGCCACGGCCGCGGCCTCGCGCCGTCCAGCTCCGGTGATCATCTCGGTCTTCTCTCTGTCTTCGTCGACGGTCCGCGCCGGTGGCGCGCCGCTGCGTGTGAGGTTCCAGGTCACCGGCGGCGCTTCCCGTGTCCGTGTGGCGCTGTACCTGACCCGCGTGGGCGCAGCGCGCGCGTCTGTCGTGAGGGGCTTCGGCGTCGAGCGTGCTGGCAAGCTCCAGCGGCGCTCCGTCCGTATTGGTCAAGGGCGAGTGTCTGCCGGCCGCTACGTCGCTGCGCTGGTCGCCGAGGACGCGGTCCGCGGACGCCGCTTGCGCGCCGCTCCGGCAGGCTTCGGCTCCGAAGTCGAAGTCCTCGCTGCGCTGACCGGTGGCTTCTCCCTTCGTAGCAAGCCGGCGGCTCCCGTGCAGAGCCCGCCGCCGGCTCCCGTGCAGAGCGAGCCCGCGCCGGCTCCCGTCTTGAACGCCGCTCCATCCGCGGGCACCGAGGCAGGCGTGTTCCCGGTGCGCGGGGCATGGTCCTTCGGGGCCGAAGGCGCTCGCTTCGGCGCTGCGCGCGGAACACGCCTGCACCGCGGCCAAGACGTCATCGCCGCGGACGGAACGCCGCTCGCCGCCCCTCGCGCCAGCGTGGTAAGCAGCAAGGGATATCAGCAGGGCGGTGCCGGCAACTACGTGGTGATCCGCGACTTGGCCGGACGCGATTACGTCTTCATGCACATGCGCGAGGCCTCGCCGCTAGCCGTCGGCGCGGCGGTCGCCGCCGGTGCTCAGATCGGCAGAGTCGGGAGCACGGGCGCGTCCAGCGGTCCGCACCTGCATTTCGAGATCTGGCCCCAGGGCTGGTTCTCTTCGCCGACTTCGCAGCCGATCGACCCTCTCCCGGCGCTTCAGGCCTGGGCCGCTTCCTAGCCTGACGCGTCCCGGTCCTGCGGCGCCCCACCGCACTTCATCATCGCGCTAGCCTTACGCGCTGCGGCGAGATAGCTCAGTTGGTAGAGCACACGACTGAAAATCGTGGTGTCCCCGGTTCGAGTCCGGGTCTCG
>JADDQZ010000027.1:39671-46386 GCA_016781085.1 Actinomycetota bacterium | reverse complement strand
CATCTTGTTCGAGGGCGACGCCGCCCGCCCGAGTCACCTGGCTGCTCTGTTGATCGCCCTGCCACCGGGCGCGGCCTTCATCTACCTGCGACTGGAAGTGATGCTCGGAGGGCGCGGTGAGCGCTTCATCGCGGGCGCTCCGGGGTGGCTGGTCGCTTTGCCGTGGCTGACCACGCTGGTTGCCGGCGCGGTCCTCTGGGCCGCCTGGCAGAACGCCCGCGAGTATTCGCCGCTGTGGGTCACGTCCAACGCCGTGCTGCTGGTCGCCTACACGGTCGTCGGCGTGCTGATCCTGCACACCCAAGTCGCGCGCTTTCGCTCTCGGGGCGGATGGTCACTGGCCGGGATTTCCTTCGGCATGGTCTTTCCGACGTGCGGCGTGGCTCACGCGGCCGCTTCGCTCAACGCCCACGTCGACTGGCATCTGTTGTTGATCGACGGGCTCGGCGTTCCGGCTTCGCTCTACTTCCTCTGGGTCGTCCGGGGGATCCACCGCGACACCTTGCGCGATTGGAACCGCAGTCCGCTCGTCGGCGCAGCCGGAAACGCCCGCCGGTCCTCGCCGTGGCGTGCCGCACCCGCGGGTGTCTCTGAGCGCTGAACTCGCGGCAAGCTACGATCCGGCGTCCAGATGCCGGAGCACGACAAGGACGACGCCATCGCCTACGACGAGCGCGGCCTGGCCCCGTGTGTGGTGCAGGATTGGCGCAGCGGTGAGGTTCTGACGCTCGCCTACACGAACGCCGAAGCAATGCGGCGGACGCGCGAAACCGGCGAACTGCACCTCTGGAGCCGGTCGCGGCAGGAGCTCTGGCACAAGGGGGCCACGTCCGGGAACACGCAGAAGGTCAAGGCGATCCGCTACGACTGCGACGCCGATGCGGTCCTCGCGCTGGTCGAGCCGGCCGGGCCGGCGTGTCACACCGGGGCACGGACCTGCTTTCACCAAGGGAACCTTTCCGCCGCCCTGCACGAGGCTCTTCCCGGACTCGAGCGCACGATCACCGAACGCCGCGATTCGCCGGCCGGGAACTCCTATACCTCGCAGCTGTTGGCCGACCCGCCGCTGATCGGCGAGAAGGTCCAAGAAGAAGCGGAGGAAGTCGCTCGGGCGGCGCGCGAGGAAAGTGACGAACGGGTCGCCGAAGAAGCGGCAGACGTCCTCTATCACCTGACCGTGCTGTTGCACTCGCGCGGCTTGTCGCTTTCCGATGCGGCGGAGGTGCTGCTTGGCCGTCGCCGCTGACCCGTCTTTGGACATCAGCCCGAACCTCGAGGAAGCACGTGGGCTGGCTCGCGACTACAACCTCGTGCCGCTGCTCCACACCTACTACGAGGACTGCGAGACGCCGGTATCGGCGTTCTTGAAGCTGCGCGGCGACGGGCCGGCCTTTCTGCTGGAGTCGGCGGAGCAGGGACAGCGCGTCGGCCGCTGGTCGTTCATCGGCTGGCGCCCGCGCCGGTTCGTCCGCTGGTCTCTGGCCGACGGTGGCGACCCGTACGCGCTCGCCGCCGCCGAGGTCGCTCGTCACCGCCAAGCGCCACGTGCCGACGGCCCGCCGTTCGCGGGCGGCGCGATCGGGTTCTTCGGCTACGACTGCGTGCGCGCCGTCGAACCGCTGCAAGCGCCCAACGAGGACCAGCTCGGCTTGCCGGACATGGCGCTGATGCTGTCCGACGTGCTGGTCGCGTTCGATCACCTGCGCCACACCGTGACGATCCTCGCCAACGCCTATGTCGAGGAAGACGGCGGCATCGACGCGGCTTACGCGAAGGCCTCCGAGGCGATCGCCGAAGTCCGCGAACGGCTCGAAGTGCCGCTGCCCAAGCTGCCCGTCGCCGCCGACGACACGCCGCAGCCGAGCTTTTCCTCCAATCACACGCCGGAGCAGTTCGAGGCGATGGTGGCGCGGATCATCGAATACATCCACGCCGGCGATGCCTTCCAAGTCGTTCCCAGCCAGCGCTGGTCGGCGGAAGTGGGGGTCGAGCCGTTCTCGATCTATCGCGGGCTGCGCGCCGTCAACCCTTCGCCGTACATGTATTACCTTGACTTTGGCGACTTTCAGATCGTCGGGGCGTCGCCTGAGCCGTTGCTGACGGTCAAGGGCCGTCGCGTGTCGACCACCCCGATCGCCGGCACGCGTCCTCGCGGCGCCGATCCCGACGAGGACGCCGCCCTCGGAAGCGAACTGCTGGCCGACGAGAAGGAGCGAGCCGAGCACTTGATGCTCGTCGACCTCGGCCGCAACGACTTGGGGCGGGTGTGCGACTACGGCAGCGTCGAAGTCGAGACCTTCATGGCCGTAGAGACGTATTCCACGGTCATCCACATCGTGTCCAAAGTGGCCGGGCTGCTGCGCGAGGGGGTAGGGCCGATGGACGCGTTGCGCTCAGTGCTTCCTGCCGGGACGCTGTCCGGCGCTCCCAAGGTCCGGGCCATGCAGATCATCGACGAGCTCGAGCCGGTGAAACGCGGCGCCTACGGCGGCGCAGTCGGATGGCTGTCGTACACCGGCGATCTCGACACCTGCATCTGCATCCGCACGGTCGTCGTCTCAGACGGCGTCGCGCACGTGCAAGCAGGAGGAGGGACCGTGGCCGACGCGCTCCCGAGCTACGAGCTTGCGGAGTCTCGAGCGAAGTCGCGGGCAGTGCTTGAAGCAATCGATCTCGCTTGCTCGCAGAGGAGTTGGATGTAGATGACGCCCACTTCAAAACAGCACCAGCGCGTCATGCGGATCGGTGACGAGTCCGGACCGCGCGTGCTGATGATCGACAACTACGACTCGTTCACCTTCAACCTGGTGCAATACCTCGGGGAGCTGCACGCGGACTTGCACGTGGTGCGCAACGACCAGGCGTCGATCGAGGAGCTGCTCGACGGCGAATGGGACGCGGTCGTAGTCTCGCCGGGCCCGTGCACGCCGTCAGAGGCGGGGATCAGCGTGGAAGCGATGCGCCGCTTCCCGGAGGCCGGCGTCCCGGCGCTCGGGGTCTGCCTCGGTCACCAGTCGTTGGCCACGGCATTTGGCGGGCGCGTCGTCCGCCACGAGCCGGTGCACGGCAAGACGACTGAGGTCGAGCATGACGGACGCGGGGTGTTCGAGGGGCTGCCGAGCCCGCTGACGGTCGGCCGCTATCACTCACTCGTCGTCGATCCGGAGCTACCGGCGCAACTAGAGGCGACCGCGTTCGGCGGCGGTGTGCTCATGGCCATGCGCCACCGCGAGCTGCCCGCGGTGGGCGTGCAGTTTCACCCGGAATCCGTGCTGACGCCGGAAGGCAAGTCGATGCTGGAGAACTTTCTGAAGTCATGCCTAATCCCGTCTTGACCGGCGTCATCGACCGCCTGGCGTCGGGCGCAGACCTCGGCTCGGACGAGGCTGCCGAAGTGCTGACCGAGATCATGGAAGGCCGCGCCTCGGAAGTCGAGACCGCCGCAGTACTGATCGCCTTGCGCGCCAAGGGCGAGACGGTGGAAGAAATCACCGGCTTGGCCAGCACCATGCGGCGTCTGGCGACGCCGGTGTCGGTCGCGCGCGACGGATTGCTGGATACTGCCGGCACGGGTGGGGGCTGCACGACGTTCAACGTCTCGACCGCCGCGGCGCTGATCGCTGCGGGAGCGGGCTGCCGGGTGGCCAAGCACGGCAACCGCTCGGCCACGAGTTTGTGCGGCTCAGCGGACGTGTTGGAAACGCTCGGCGTCCGGATCGACCTCACGCCTGACGAAGTCGGCCGCTGCATCGAAGAAGTCGGTTTCGGTTTCATGTTCGCTCCGGCACATCACGGGGCTACGCGCTTCGTAGTCCCGGTCCGCAAGCAGCTGGCCGTGCGGACGGTCTTCAATTTCCTGGGGCCGCTGACCAACCCGGCAGGAGCGACCCGTCAGCTGATCGGCGTCTCCGATCGGAGCTCTCAGGACGTGGTCGCGGGCGCGCTAGCCGCTCTGGGGGCGCACAAGGCGTTGGTAGTGTCCAGCGCCGACGGTCTAGACGAGATGAGCACGTTGGGAACCACGCACGTCGTTGAAGTTCAGGGACGCAAGCTGAGCCGCTGGGACTTGACGCCCGAAGACGTCGGGCTGCGGCGCGCAACGCTGGCGGAGATCGCGGGTGGAACGCCGGAGGAAAACGCCGACGTCATTCGGCGCGTGCTGAGCGGCGAGCCCGGGGCTCCGCGTGACATCGCGGTGCTCAACGCAGGCGCCGCGATCTATGTGGCCGAAGGAGCCGATTCTGTGTCAGGCGGCGTTCGCGCCGCCGAGCGGGCAATCGATTCCGGCGGGGCGGCTGCGACGCTCGAACGCTTGATCGCGCTTTCTGTCGAGATGACGGCGGACCGATGACCGTCCTTGACCGCATCCTCGAATCCACGCGACAGGATCTCGACCGCCGCCGCCAGGAGGTTCCCCTCGAGATGCTGCGAGAGCAAGTGCTTTCCCGGCCGGACACCCGCCCCTTTGAAGAGGCGCTGACGCGCCCCGGCATCTCGGTCATCTCAGAGCACAAGCGGCGGTCCCCGTCCGCTGGGGTGATCCGCGACGGCGCCAGCGTGGCAGAAGTGGTTCAGGCCTACCAGCGTGGCGGCGCGACGGCGTTGTCGGTGCTGACCGAAGGCCCGAACTTCGGCGGCTCGCTCGACGACCTCCGCGAAGCGCGCGCCGCCTGTTCGCTGCCGATCCTGCGCAAGGACTTCCTGCTCGAGCCCTATCAGCTGTATGAATCCGCGGCGGCCGGCGCAGACGCCGTGCTGCTGATCGTCGCCGCGCTCGATCCCAGCCGGCTGACTGAGCTCTATCAAGAGGCCCGGGAGCTCGATCTCGATGTCCTCGTCGAAGTCCACGACGAGGACGAGCTTGAGGTCGCGCTCGCAGCCGATGCCGATGTGATCGGGATCAACAACCGTGACCTCAAGGACTTTTCCGTCGACGTGCAGCGGACGTTCAAGCTGCTCTCCGACGTGCCCGCGGGCAAGACCGTCGTGTCGGAATCCGGCCTGCATTCGCGCGAGCAGCTCGACGAGCTCGAACGCGTCGGTGTCGATGCAGTACTGGTGGGCGAGACGCTAATGCGCTCCGCCGACATGGAAACCGCTTGCCGCGCGCTGACCGACGGTGGCGACTACGAGCCGGAGATGTGACGAGGTGACGCGGGTCAAGATCTGCGGCATCACCCGCGCCGAAGACGCGGAGCTGGCAGTCGAGCTCGGCGCCTGGGCGCTCGGCTTCATTTTTCATCCCGAGTCCAGGCGGTTTTGCGATCCCGCGCTGGCGGCCGGCATCGCCCGGCACATCCGCCGGCGCACCCAGCTCGTCGGCGTCTTCGTCAACGCGCCGCTTGAGGACGTCGCGTGGGCGGCGGAGTCGATCGGACTGACGCATCTTCAGCTCCACGGCGACGAGGGCGTGTCTTACTGCAGCGAGATCGGGCGACGCACGGGCTGTCGGGTGATCAAAGCCGTGCAGGTCTCCGGCGCCGCCGACATCCGCCGCATCCAGAGTTACCGCTACGTCGATGTTCACCTGCTCGACGCCGCGGGCGCGGGCCGCGGCGGCACCGGAAATACCTGGGACTGGTCGCTGGCGTCGCAGCACAGCGGTCCTATCCCGGTGCTTTTGTCCGGCGGACTGACTTCCGAGAACGTCGCCACGGCGATCAACGCCGTGTCGCCGTGGGGCGTCGACGTGGCGTCCGGAGTCGAGGCCTCAGCCGGCCTCAAGGATCGTGGCAAGCTCGAAGCCTTCTTCGCGGCAGTGCAATCGACTCGACCGCCGACGGTGAGCGCTCCGCCTGAGGAGCCGGAGATCGCTCCTGCGACGCAAACAGTCACTAGGCCGCCCGCCTGACGCTGCCGGTCAGGCGGCTGGCTCTAAGCTAGCCGCCGTGGCGATCGAGACTTCCAACGAGCACCGCTTCGGACCGTACGGCGGCCGGTACGTGCCCGAGACGCTGATGCCGGCGCTCGAATCAGTCGAATCCGCTTGGTCTGACGCGCGCCTGGATCCTGCGTTTCAGTCCGAGCTGGCGGGACTTCTGCGCGACTTCGCTGGACGTCCGACGACGCTCTATCACGCCAAGCGCCTGTCATGCACGCTGGGCCGTCAGGTCTACTTCAAGCGCGAAGACCTGTTGCACACCGGCGCCCACAAGATCAACAACGCCATCGGCCAGTGTCTGCTGGCCCTGCGCATGGGCAAGAAGCGCATCATCGCCGAGACGGGCGCCGGCCAGCATGGCGTCGCAACCTCCACGGCGTGCGCGCTGCTCGGCTTGGAGTGCGTCGTCTACATGGGGACCGAAGACATGCGCCGCCAGCTGCCCAACGTGCAGCGCATGCAGCTGCTCGGCGCGCGAGTCGAACCAGTGGATGCCGGTAGCCGGACGCTCAAGGAAGCCGTTTCAGCAGCCATCCGCGACTGGGTCGCCAACGTCGATACGACGCATTACGTGATCGGCTCGGCGGTCGGGCCGGCGCCGTTTCCCGCTTTGGTCCGCGACTTGCAACGTGTGATCAGCGACGAAGCCCGCGCGCAGGCGCTCGAGCGTTGCGGCGCCTTGCCCGCGCGCGTGGTGGCTTGCGTGGGGGGTGGCTCCAACGCGATCGGTATGTTCGCCGCCTTCGTCGAGGATGTCGGAGTCGAGTTGATTGGCGTCGAAGCAGCGGGCGACGGGCTCGATTCGGGGCGTCACGGCGCGCCGCTGACGGCGGG
>JADDQZ010000027.1:31453-39548 GCA_016781085.1 Actinomycetota bacterium | reverse complement strand
TCGGGGCGTCACGGCGCGCCGCTGACGGCGGGCGGACGCGGTGGAATCCTCCACGGCTCTTATTCGGCCGTCCTGCAAAACGACGACGGTCAGATCGCCGAGGCCCATTCGATCTCCGCCGGACTCGACTATCCGGGTTCAGGTCCCGAGCACGCCTTCTTGCGCGATTCCGGCCGTGCGCGTTACGTCGCCATCACCGACGCCGACGCCCTGACTGCATTTCGCTCATTCGCGCGCTTGGAAGGAATCATCCCAGCGCTCGAGTCGTCGCATGCGATCGCGTGGGTGCAAGCCAATCCCGGCGACGACGACGGATATGACCTCGTGTGCCTATCCGGCCGGGGGGACAAGGACCTCGCCGAAGTCCTGGCGCGCGGGTGAGCGGCGAAAGCCGCATTGCCGCGGCCTTTGAGGATTCCGGCAAGCGCGCCGCGCTGATGCCGTACATGATGGGCGGCTTTCCGGACCTAGCCGAATCGCGGGCCATCGGTGAGGCCTATGCCGATTCCGGGGCCGATCTGATCGAGTTGGGCGTCCCTTACTCGGATCCCTTGGCCGATGGGCCCGTCATTCACGCCGCCGGCAGCGCGGCGCTGGCGGCCGGTATCAGCCTAGATGGCGTCTTCGAACTCGCCGAAGCGCTTTCAAAGCGGGTTCCGGTCGTCGTCATGTGTTACGCGAACTTGATTTACGCCCGCGGCATCGAGCGCTTTTGCGAGGAGCTTGCGCAAGCCGGGGGTAGCGGCGTCATCGTGCCCGACATCCCGCTCGAAGAAGCGCCCGCGCTGCGCGCAAGCTGTCAGCAAGCGGGGCTGGCGCTCGTGCCCCTGATTGCTCCGACTACTCCAGAAGCGCGGCTGGAGGCGATCGGCTCGCACGCCGCGGGTTTTCTCTACACCGTCTCGGTGGCCGGTATCACCGGGGAGCGCAGCTCGGTTGACGCTTCGGTGGCGGCGCTGGTCAAGCGCGCCCGCGCGCATACGGAAGTGCCGGTGGCCGTCGGCTTCGGGATCGCGTCGCCCGACCACGCCGTTGCGGTGGCCGACGCCGGTGCCGATGGCATCATCGTCGGCACGCGGTTCGTGCGGGAGGCCGCCGAAGCGGTCGAGCACGGGAAAAGCCCCGCCGACGCGGTCCGATCGCTCGCTTCTGAATTCTCCTCGGCGCTGAAGCGGTAGCATTCGGCCGCGATGCTGCTTCTTCTTGCCGGCGAAGCCGGACTCGTCTTATGGATCGTCGCTTGGTCGCTCGGCATGAAGTCGATCGACGCCTTTGGCATTACGATCACCATCTTCATCATCGCTGCCGCCGTCGACGTGTACTTGAAGAACAAGCGCGCCAAGCGCTATGAACCCGACGACCCTGCGGGCACGCTGACCGCCACGCAGGGCGGTTTCTCCCAGCACGTCTGACCGCTCGCGCCTGCTGGTCTAAGCGCCTCGATTCGTGCTGCGCTCATACCGAGATTTCAGCTCGGCTTGGCGTGTGAGTCGCGAACTGATCGGGCGCTATCGCCCTTTGCGTCCGCCTCTCGAGGCGCTGGCGCGCGCCAGGTAGACGTCGGTAGCTGACTTTGGGGCCAGTGCATGTGCGGAGTATTACTTGTGCCGTGTTTCGGCCGCGCCGCTCCGTACAATCCCGCCACATCAGTCCAGCGACATCCCTTGGAGGGACTTTGCCAGTACGTCTGTTCGCACTGTGGGGTCTGCTCGCCGCGCTTGCGCTCGGTGTTGCGGCCTGCGGTGGGCAAGAAGAGGAAGGAACCGGTGGCGATACGGCCGCCGGAGGGACGCCGGCGGAGGGTGGCGGCAAGACGCTGACCGTCTACTCCAGTCTCCCGCTGCAGGGCGCGTCGCGTCCACAGACCACGGCGATGGTGGACGGCATAAAGCTGGCCTTCCAGGAGGCTGACAACAAGGCCGGCAAGTTCACGCTCAAGTACCAGTCGCTGGACGACTCGCAGGCTCAGGCCGGTTCGTGGACGCCTGAAGCGACGTCGCAAAACGCTCGCAAGGTCGCTCAAGCCGAAGACGTCGGCGCCTACATCGGCGAGTTCAACTCGGGTGCGAGCGCAATCTCGATGCCGATCCTCAACGAGGCGATGGTGCCGCAGATCTCTCCGGCCAACACCGCCGTAGGCCTGACTTCAGATGAAGCGGGCGCGAATCCCGGCGAGCCGGAGAAGTACTACCCGACCGGCCAGCGTCACTACGTCCGCATCGTCCCCAAGGACACGATCCAGGGCGCAGCTCTGACCACGGTCATGAAGAAGGACGGCTGCACCAAGGTGTTCATGGCCAACGACAAGGAGGTCTACGGCGCAGGTCTCGCTAGCAACATTGAGAACAGCGCCAGGGAGCAGGGTCTTGAAATGCTCGGCAACGAGGGAATCGACCCGAAGGCGGCCAACTACCGCTCGCTCGCTTCGCGGGCGAAGGGTGAGGGCGCCGATTGCTTCGTGTTCGCGGGCATCACGGCCAACGGTGCGGTCCAGATCTTTAAGGACTTCTCCGCTGCCCTCGGCCCCAAGGCGAAGCTCTACGGACCCGACGGCGTCGCCGAATCCGGATTCTCGGATCCCGCGGAAGGCGGCATCCCGGCTTCGGTCGCCAAGCAGACGAAGGTGACCGTCGCCACCCTCGAGCCTACGAGCTACCCGCCGGAAGGCCGGCAGTTCTTCCAGGCCTTCGAAAGGGAATACGGCGACAAGACGCCCGACCCCTACGCGATCTACGGCTACGAGGCCGCGCAGCTGGCCATGGACGCGATCGAGCGTTCCGGCACGGGCGAAAAGGAAGACATCGTCAAGGCGTTGTTCGCCACCAAGGAACGCCAAAGCGTGCTCGGTACGTACTCGATCGACGAGAACGGCGACACCACGCTGACGACCTACGGCGTCTACACGATCGACAACGGCGAGCTCGCGTTCGACGAGTCGGTCGAAGCGCAGGCCTAGCCGGCAGGCATTGATTCACGGCGGGACGGGCAGTACGCCCGTCCCGCCACGGATTCGATCGCATGGAAGCTGCCACCGTTCCTCTCTCCAGAAGTACCTCGCTTCGCCGTCTGCGTGAAGCCGGGGGGCGCTACGTCCTCATCGCCCTGCTGCTCGTATTGCCGGTCGCCTACGGGATTCAAGATCTCAGTCAGACAGGCAATCTCAGCCGGCTCGGCAACAACCTCGTCGACGGACTCTCCAACGGCGCCATCTGGGCGCTGGTGGCGATCGGCTACACGCTCGTCTACGGCATCATCGAGCTGATCAACTTCGCCCACGGCGAGGTCTTCATGATCGGCTCGTTCGTGGCCGCCGGCTTCTTCGGCACGATCGGGCTCACCGCTGCGGCCGGTCCCGCCGGCCTGCTGGTCGGGCTGGTGCTCACGCTCATCGCCTGCATGGCCGCTTCCGGCGTCTTGAACGTGATGATCGAGCGGGTGGCCTACCGGCCATTGCGCGGCGCTCCAAAGCTGGCGCCGCTCATCACCGCGGTCGGCATGTCGTTCATCCTGCAGAACGTCGGCTTGCTGTGGCTTGGCGGTTCGCCGGAGGGAATCGTCGACTTGATCCGCTCGCAGGAGGTCTTCTTCACCTTCGCCGGGGTTGAAGTCTCCAACGGTGACGTACTGGCGCTCGCGGTGACCATCCCGCTAATCCTCTTGATGACCGCCTTCATCGGCGGCACGCGGCTGGGCAAGGCGATGCGGGCAACCGCGCAGGATCCCGACGCCGCCCGGCTCATGGGCATCAACGTCGACACGACGATCTCCATGACTTTCCTTTTGGGAGGGATGCTGGCCGGCGCCGCCGGTCTCATCTACGCCCTCTATCAGACGACGATCTGGTACTTCCAAGGATTCACCGCCGGCTTGATTGCCTTCACGGCCGCCGTAATGGGCGGCATCGGCAACATCAAGGGCGCCGTGCTCGGGGGCTTCATCATCGGCTTCATCCAGCAGATCTCCGACAACCGAATCGGCTCGTCTTGGACTCCGGCGGTGGTCTTCGCCTATCTCGTGCTGATCATGGTGTTCAAGCCGAGCGGTCTGCTGGGTGAGCAGACGCGGGAGGCCGGATGAGTACTCCCGCGGCGTCCGCGCCAGTGCGGCGCGGACGGATGCCAAATCTGGAGTTGCCGCAGAAAGCGCAGCTGCCGGTGGCGATCGCCTTCGTGGTGCTGCTGATCATCCTGCCGTTCTTCTTCGCGCCGGGCGGATCGGTGATGAACAACCTCGTGCTCGCCGCCGCATACGCGGTCATGGCGCTGGGGCTCAACATCATCGTCGGCTTCGCCGGCTTGCTCGACTTGGGCTATGTCGCCTTTTATGCCATCGGCGCGTACGCGATGGGCTACGGCGGGTCGCTCTTTCTCTCCGAGTTGACCGGAGACAAGGGCTTCGCGGTCTTCGTCTCAGGACCAGCGGCCGAGCTGCCGGGCGTCCACATGAACTTCCTGCTGATCCTCGTCCTCGCGATCGTGTTGACGACGGTTGCGGGAATGGTGATCGGCCTTCCCACCCTGCGCTTGCGCGGTGACTACATTGCGATCGTCACGCTCGCCTTCGGCGAGATCATCGGCCGCATCGCGATCAACGGCGACGAGATCCGCTTGGGCAATTTCCAATTGACGGCCGGGCGGCAGGGCATCACGCCCGTCGACAAGGTGCAGTTACCGGGCCTGGAGCGCTTCACCTCGCTCGATCTGCGGGCGTGGTACTGGCTGGCCCTCGCGCTCGCGGTGCTGGTGCTGCTCGTCAACTTCCGGCTACGGGACTCGCGCCTAGGGCGGGCGTGGATTGCGCTGCGCGAAGACGAAGTGGCAGCCGCCAGCATGGGAGTTCCGCTGGTCAAGACGAAGCTGCTGGCTTACGGGACCGGTGCGGCTTTCGGCGGGATGTCGGGAGCTTTTCTGGCTTCCTACACCAACACGGTCAACGCCGACCAGTTCCAATTCTCGTTTTCGATCTTCATCCTCGCCATGGTGATCCTCGGCGGGCTGGCGTCGATCTGGGGGGTAGTGCTAGGAGCGATCGTCCTCTCGGTGATCAACAACTACTTGATCCCGGACGTCTTGAACTCCGTGCCGCAGAGGCTCGGGCTCGACTTCGACTTGACGGAAGTCACCGCCGGCATCTTCGGCTTCATGCTGGTGATCATGATGGTGCTGCGGCCCGAGGGCTTGTTGCCCGAGCGCAGGCGCAAGCTCGAGCTCGAAGAGGGAATCGGGTCTGACGATGCCGTGTACGAGGCGAGGATGGCGTGAGCGGAGCCGTCGCGGTGGGTGCGAGGGACTCTGAGCCGGTCGCGCACGAGGCAATTCTCGAAGCTCGGGGCGTCACGAAGCAGTTCGGGGGGCTGACGGCGGTCAAAGACGTCTATTTCTCGATTCCGCGCACGGCGATCGTGTCGATCATCGGTCCTAACGGCGCCGGCAAGACGACGTTCTTCAATCTGCTGACGGGGCTCTACAAGCCGACCGAAGGCGCGATCAGCTTCGACGGCGACGAAATCACCGGCTCACGACCCGACCAGATCACCGCGAGGGGAGTCGCCCGCACCTTTCAGAACATTCGCTTGTTCGGGACGATGAGCGCGGTGGAGAACGTCATGGTCGGCCAGCACGCCCGGATGCGAGCCGGCTTGTTCGGGTCGATCCTCCGAACGCCGCGCGTGCGGCGCGAGGAGCGAGAGGTACGCGAAAAAGCGCGTGAAACGCTGTCATACGTCGGGCTGAAACCGCAGGTCCACGATCAGCTCGCGACCAACCTGGCTTACGGCGACCAGCGGCGCGTGGAGATCGCCCGCGCGCTCGCTTCAGACCCGAAGCTCTTGTTGCTCGACGAGCCGACGGCCGGCATGAACCCGCAGGAATCGGACGAGCTGACGCAATTCATGCGCCGCCTGCGCGACGACCGGCAGGTGTCGATCCTGCTCATCGAGCACGACATGAAGGTCGTGATGGGCGTTTCCGAGCAGATCACCGTCTTGGATCACGGCGAGAAGATCTCCGAAGGGCAGCCACAAGCCGTCCGGGCGGATCCGCGGGTGATCGAGGCCTATCTCGGTAAGCAGGAAAGCGAGCGTCAGCATTGAGTTCCATGCTCGAGCTGCACGACATCCGGACCTTCTACGGAAACATCGAGGCCCTGAAGGGCGTGTCGCTCAGCGTCGACGAAGGCGAATGCGTCACGTTGATCGGCTCCAACGGGGCCGGCAAGTCGACGACTCTGCGCTCGATTTCTGGCCTCACACCGCCGCGCTTCGGTCAAATCCTCTTCCACGGCCGCGACATCGCCCGGGTCCCGCCGCAGGAGATCGTGCGGCTCGGCATCTCGCAGTCACCCGAGGGCCGCCGCTGCTTTCAGCGCATGAGCGTGCAGGAAAACCTCGACATGGGGGCGTATCTCCGCCGCGACAAGGAGATCGACGCCGACCGGGCGCACGTCTATGAGCTCTTTCCCCGGCTGCAAGAGCGCCGCACCCAGAAGGCGGGAACGATGTCGGGCGGCGAGCAGCAGATGCTGGCGATCGGCCGCGCGATGATGGCGCGCCCGAAGCTGCTTCTGCTGGACGAGCCGTCGATGGGCATCGCACCGATCCTCGTCGAACGCATCTACGAAACGATCGCGGAGATCAACCGCCAGGGAACGACGATCCTGCTCGTAGAGCAGAACGCCAATTACGCCCTCGGGGTGTCACATCGCGGCTACGTCCTCGAGACGGGGCGCGTGGTCTTGACCGACGCCTCGAGCAGCCTGCGAGAGAACCCCGAAGTGCAGCGCGCCTACCTGGGAACCTGACTCATGACCCTTCTGGCACTCATCGGAGCCAAGGCGCTGTGGCTCATGTACGGCTGGCTGGCCTGCGCCATCGCCGCGTCTTATCTGTCGTCGCGGAAGGGGTACGGCGACCGGCCAGGCCTTGCCGCGGGGCTTCTGCTCACCATCCTCGGCGTCGTCGTCTGGTTGTTGTGGCCGGCCAAGCCGCAATCGGATTGGAAGATCGTCGGCCCGTTCGGCCGCAGCAAGAAGACGGTGACCGAACCGGATCTCGCGGGCGCCGGCGACGCCGCGCGAGCCACCGGCGTCAAATAGCGCCCGGACGTCCCGCGGCACGTTCGAGCGAGCAGCATCCCCATCGCGCGCATCGCGGCGCGCATAGAGCGGGTCCCGCAATTCACGCCAGGGTTGACTTCAGTGCTTCGTCGAGCTGCGGGTGGCGGAACGAATACCCGAGCTCGAGAGCTCGGCGAGGAACCACCCGTTGGCCCTTGACGACGATGTCTGCCATTTCTCCGTAAAGGACGCGGATCGCCAGGGCGGGCACGGGCGCTACGGCGGGGCGGTGAAGCACCCGGCCCAGTGCCTTTGACAGCTCTGCGTTGGAGGCAGGTTCCGGCGCGGTGGCGTTGACCGGGCCTCGCCAAGCGTCGTCCTCGAGCGCGGCCAAGATCAGGCCGACGACGTCGGCGATATGGATCCACGGCACGTATTGGCGCCCGCCCGCGACCGGCCCACCGATACCTGCCTTGAAGGGAGGCAGCATCTTGGCGAGGGCTCCCGCTTCCGCGTCCAAGACAACGCCGGTACGGAGCTTCACGACTCGCATGCCGAGGGCTGCGACAACGTCGGCTTCGCGTTCCCAGGCCTTGACGACTTCGGCCAAGAAATCGCTCCCCGCCGCAGTCTGCTCGTCGAGCAGCTCGTTGCCGTGCGGCCCGTAAATTCCTACGGCAGAGCCGGACACGAGCACTCCAGGCCGGTCCTCAGTCACGCGCAGGCCTTCGACGAGGTTGCGGGTGCCGAGTTCCCGCGAGCGGCGGATTCGCTGCTTGGCGTCTTCGGTCCAGCGCTGGGCGACGTTCTCGCCCGCGAGGTGCACGACGCCGTCGCGACCGCGTAGCGATTCTACGGGCGGCGGGCCCGACTCGGGATCCCACGCGAAGCACTCGACGCCCGCGCCGAGCGACTCTCGGGCGCGCCGAGGATTCCGTGACAAAACGGTCACCGCGTCACCGCGTGCGACGAGTTCACGCACCAAGCGCGAGCCGATCAGCCCGGTCGCTCCCGTCACCGTCACGTGCATGTCCGCCGCCGT
>JADDQZ010000027.1:6597-31325 GCA_016781085.1 Actinomycetota bacterium | reverse complement strand
GCGGGTAAGGATGAACGGCTCGTCCGCGAGATCGGCGGCGCGGACGCTGGCCCTGGTCGCCAGGCGATGGCTGGTAGGCACGACGGCAAGCAAGTCGTCGGTCACGAACGGCTGTAGTTCGAGTCCCTCCGGTTTGCCCGCGACGACGGCGACGTCGACCGTGCCGGCGCGCACCCAGGTCAGGAGCTCGTCGTCGTGGCCGTCGAGCACGGCGATCGAAAGAGCGGGATGGCGGCGCTCCAGGCGCGAAAGCAGGCCCGGCAGGATCGTCCCCGAGACGCTCGGCATGGATCCCAACCGGACGTGTCCGCTCGTGTTGCCATGGAGTTCGTCGCGTTCCCGGCGCATCGCGTCGGCTTCGCGGAGCATCGCGCGACTGCGCGCCAGCGCACGCTCGCCCAGGGTCGTCAGCACCGCGGCGCCGCGGCCTCGAACGAACAGCTCTCCGGCGAGCTCGGCTTCCAGCGCCCCGACGGCGCGGCTGATTCCGGGCTGACTGAGATGCAGCCGTCGGGCGGCTTCTCCGAACCCCCCGGCCTCGACGACCGCCACGAAAGCGCGCAGTTGCGCTTCAGTCATGCCCGCGATGCAACATCAGCATTGGTCGGGGCACGACGCGAAAGTTACCGTCATGACCCATGCCCTCGAGCTACCTGATCCTGCACGGCATCGACAATCACCGTCCGCCACAGCACTGGCAGTTCCTGCTCGCGGCCAAGCTGATCGAACGCGGCTGCGAGGTCCGCTATCCCGGGCTGCCCGAGCCGGACGCCCCAGTGCGGGATTCGTGGCTGTCCGCGCTCGATCATGAACTCAACGCGCTCACCGGCGAAGAGCGAGTGGTCGTGTGCCACTCACTCGCGTGCCTGCTGTGGTTCGCGTTCAGTGAGCGCCAGGACGCGGGAGGGGATCGAGCGCGCGCCGATCGCCTGCTACTCGTGTCGCCGCCGGCATCAGACCGCGTGCCAGAAGCAGGAGCGTCCTTTCGCTTGAGCGGGTTCGACGCTCGGGCGGTGCGGGAAAGCGTGCGCGGCGAGATCGCTATCGCGTGCTCAGACGCGGATCCGTACAACCCGGCCGGAGCGCAGACGACTTACGGCGACGCGCTCGGCGTAACCGCGAAGGTCTTTCCCGGCGCGTGTCACATCACGCCCGAAACCGGCTACGGGCCATGGTGTTTCGCGACGGAGTGGTGCCTTGGGGACGGCGCGTTGCCCGCCTGAAGGACTGGTGCTTGTGGCTCGGTCTCGCGAGCCCTGGCAGGGAGCAGCGACACAGCCGCCGCGGGACCTAGAGTGTCGATCGGCATGGCGACGGCGAACGGCGCAACTCCTTCAGAGCTCTACCTGATCGACGGCAACTCGCTTGCATATCGGGCTTTCTTCGCCCTGCCGGAGTCGATCGCCACTTCCGACGGCAAGCCGACCAACGCCATCTTCGGCTTCGCCTCGATGCTGGTGAAGATCCTCACCGACCACGGCGACGTGCCATGCATCGTCGTCTGGGACGCCGGCCTCTCCGGGCGCAAGGAGATGTCGCAGGACTACAAGGCTCAGCGGTCCAGCCGGCCGGACCTGCTCAAGCAGCAGTGGCCGCACCTGGCGCCCCTGGTCGAGGCGTTCGGGCACGCGAACATCTCCGTGGAGGGCTACGAAGCCGACGATGTGATCGCCGCGCTGTGCGAGCGTGCCAAGCAAGCCGGCGTCCCTGTGATGGTCGTCACCGGCGACCGCGACGCCTACCAGCTGGTGGACGACGGCGTACGGATCATGAGCACTTCTCGCGGCGTGACCGACACCAAGGTCTACGACCGCCAGGGCGTGGTTGACCGCTACGGCATTCCGCCCGAGCTGGTACCTGACTTCATCGGCCTCAAGGGCGACACGTCCGACAACATCCCTGGCGTCCCCGGCATCGGCGACAAGACGGCGTCGGAGCTGCTTCAGCGCTTCGGCGACCTCGAAGGGGTGCTGTCGAACATCGACGCCATCTCGGGCCCCAAGCGCAAGCAGAACCTCACCGAGCATGCTGACGCAGCCCGGCTTTCCAAGCAGCTGGCGATGGTCGTCCGCGACGTTCCCGTCGACATCGACTTGCAAGCCGAGATGGCGCGGCCGCGTGACCGTAGCCGCCTGCGCGAGA
This sequence comes from Actinomycetota bacterium, assembly GCA_016781085.1. GTDB lineage: Bacteria > Actinomycetota > Thermoleophilia > Solirubrobacterales > Solirubrobacteraceae > LC5-1. The sequence continues at coordinate 29,183 of JADDQZ010000027.1, read as the reverse complement.
TCTTTCGCGAGTGGGAACTGCGTGACCCGCTGCGCCGGCTCGAGGAAGCGCTCGAAGCCACCGAAGGAGAAGCGATCCCGCGAGCGGCGTCTGAGACGACGCTGCGGGTGGGGGTGCGCCGTGGGGGCGTGGGGGAGTTGGGACGGTTGCAAGGGGGATCGATCGCCATCGCCGCGCGTGCGCCCGAAGCGGCCGAGGGCGAGCTGCTGGCGCGCGAGGAGAAGTGGGGCTTCGGCGGTTACGGCGGCGTCGGCAAGGCTCTGGCCGGTGAATGTGAGCATCCCGGGGAAGTCAACGAAGCAGTCAAGGGGCGGCCGGTGATCGCCCACGACGCTAAGGCGATCGGCGAAGTCCCGCACCATCTGGCCTTCGACACCGAAGTCGCCGCGTACCTACTCGACCCCGCTCGCCGGGGCTATCCGCTCGAAGAGCTCTGCGAGGAGCGTGGGCTCCTCGCAGAAGTCGAACATCCGATGGCGCGCGAAGCCGTGCTGGTGTTCGAGCTCGCGCAGCGCCAAGCCGAGCAAGTCCGCGAGCGGGGACTGCAGGAGCTGCTGGAAACGGTCGAATTGCCGCTGGTGCGGGTCTTGCACGAGACCGAGCGCGCCGGCATCAAGCTCGACGTGGCGGCTTTGGAAGAAGTGGGCAGCCGCATCCGCGAGCAGGCGGCGACGCTCGAGCGCGAGATCTGGGAGCTGGCGGGCACGGAGTTCATGATCGGCTCGCCGCAACAGCTCGGCGAGATCCTCTTCAACAAGCTGGGTCTCTCCCGCAAGCGGCGCGGCAAGACGGGGTTTTCGACCGACGCGCGCGTGTTGCAGGCCATTCGCGACGAGCACCCGATCATTCCCAAGATCGAGTCCTATCGCGAGCTGTCCAAACTCGCCCAGACCTATCTCGAGCAGCTGCCGGCCGCGATCGACCAGCGCGACGGCCGGCTACACACGACCTTCGAGCAGACCAACACCGCCACCGGGCGGCTGTCGTCGATCAACCCGAACCTTCAGAACATCCCGGTCCGCTCAGAAACCGGCCGCGAGATCCGGCGCTGTTTCGTGGCGGAGCCCGGCAATCTGCTGCTCTCGGTCGACTACTCCCAAGTCGAGCTGCGGGTGCTCGCACACATCGCGAGCGAAGAAGTCCTGCGTGACATCTTCCGCCGCGGCGAAGACGTTCACTCCGAGACGGCGTCCGCGGTCTTCGGTGTTCCGGCCGACGAGCTGACTCTTTCCATGCGGTCGAAGGCGAAGATGGTCAACTACGGGATTGTCTACGGGCTGTCCGCTTACGGTCTCGCCGACCGCCTGCGGATACCGCAAGACGAGGCGCAAGATTTCATCGACCGCTACCTCGAACGGTTTCCCGCCGTGGCGCAATTCATGGTCGACGCCGTCACCCAAGCCCAAGAGCACGGCTACGTCTCCACGCTGTTCGGGCGGCGGCGGCAGATTCCGGAGATTCGCGCGCGCAACTGGCAGACGCGCAAGCTCGGGGAGCGCCTCGCGGTCAACACCGTCATCCAAGGCTCAGCGGCCGACATCATCAAAGTCGCGATGGTTCGCTGTCACGATGCGCTGAAGGCAGCGGGCCTGCACACGCGGACCATCCTCCAGATCCATGACGAGCTGCTGTTTGAGGGGCCGGCCGAGGAAGTCGAATCCGCGCGCGAGATCGTGTGCCGAGAGATGGTCGGCGCCTACGCGCTCGAGCCGCCGCTGGAAGTTGACGCCGGCATCGGGCCAAACTGGCTGGAAGCCAAGTAGATGGATCGAAACCTGGCACTCATGCTCACCGTGTTCGTCGGTGGCCTCGTCGCTCTACAGGCCCCGATCAACTCGACGCTCGGTCGTACCGTGGGCTCCTTCCAGGGGGCAGCCATCTCTTTCTCGGTGGGCCTGATCGCCCTGCTCGCGCTGGCTGCTCTGACCAGCGGCACGGGCACGATCGGCCGCGCGCGCGAACTCGAGTGGTACTACCTCGTGGCCGGCGGCTTGATCGGCGCCGCTTACGTGACGAGCGTGCTGGTGACCGTGCGCTCGCTGGGAGCCGGTGGCGTGACCGCAGCGACGATCGCCGGCCAGCTCGCGATGTCGGTCCTCATCGACCACTTCGGCTTCCTGGGGTTGCCGCGCGCGCCGCTGAACGCCAGCCGCGTGCTGGGCATCGCGCTGCTGGCGGCGGGTGCCTTCCTGATCGTACGAGACTGACCGAAGGTGTTGCTTCCCTAGATAGACAGCCACCGCCAGGCGCGCGTACCTGCAGATGGGCTCGAGACCTAATTTCAACGGCGCCTTGACGCTCCGCTAAAGTACCGCGACGCACATGGAAGCCGCTACCGTCACCCCCCTAGACGGCCGCGTTGTCGAGGGCTCAGACGGCCTGCTCCTCGAGATCGACGGTCGCATTGTTCCCAACTACGACGCGACGATCGTCCCCTTCGACGATGGCGACGTCGTCACCGGTCTCGTGGTCCGCATCGATAAGGACGAAGTCCTTATCGACATCGGCTACAAGAGCGAGGGAGTCATTCCCTCCAACGAGCTGTCGATCCGCAAGTCGATCGATCCTTCCGAGGAGGTGTCGCTCGGCGAGGAAGTCGACGCGCTCGTCCTCATCAAGGAAGACCCCGACGGCCGCCTGATCCTCTCCAAGAAGCGCGCCCGCTTCGAGCGTGCCTGGAAGCGCATCGAGGCTGCTGCTGAGTCAGGTGAACCCGTGTCGGGCACGGTGATCGAAGTCGTCAAGGGCGGTTTGATCGTCGACCTCGGCGTCCGCGGGTTCCTGCCCGCGTCGCTTGTCGACATCCGTCGCGTCCCTAACCTCGACGAGTATCTGAGCCAGACCATTCAGTGCAAGGTCATCGAGCTCAACCGCTCTCGCAACAACGTCGTCTTGTCGCGCCGCGCCGTGCTCGAAGAAGAGCGCAAGGAGCAGCGCCAGGCAATTCTCGAGCGGCTTCAGCCCGGCTTGGTGATCGAGGGCCAGATCTCCAACATCGTGGAATTCGGCGCTTTCGTCGACCTCGACGGCATTGACGGCTTGATTCACATCTCCGAGCTGTCTTGGTCGCACGTCAATCACCCGTCGGAGATCCTGTCGATTGGCGACACCGTGCAAGTCAAGGTGCTCGACATCGACCGCGATCGCCAGCGGATCTCGCTGGGCCTCAAGCAGACCCAGGAAGATCCGTGGCAGCGCGTGGTTGACACCTACCACGTCGGTGACGACCTCGAAGGCACCGTGACCAAGGTGGTCGCTTTCGGCGCGTTCGTGGAGATCATGGAAGGCGTCGAAGGGCTCGTGCACATCTCTGAGCTCGCGCAGCAGCACGTCGAAAACCCGCGCGAGATCGTGCATCCAGGGGACACCGTGAAGGTCAAGGTCCTCGAAATCGACTCAGAGCGCCGGCGCCTGTCGCTGTCGATCAAGCGGGTCGAAGGACAAGAGCTTCCGCTGCGTCCGCTCGGCCCTGAAGACGGTGGCGACCTCGCCGGAAGCGATGAGGACCACGGGGACTTCGGCGCGGAAGGCGCGGGCGCCGACCCCGTCGGCGGTGACGACTTCGAAGCCGCGGCGGCAGCCGAAACCGGCAACCTCGACGACGTCCCGGAGCTCGGGCTTTCCGAAGAAGTCTTCGGACAAGGCGAGCAGGGCGGATCCAGCGAGATCTTCTCGGACGCCGAACTCGCGGCCGACGCCAATCCGTCTGCGGACGAAGTCACCGTGGCCGCTCCCGACGGGACGCCCATCGGTTCTCCAGCCGGAGACGCGGCACCGGCCCAAGAGGCGGACGCCGAAGCCGCCGGCACGGACGCGGCGCCGGAAGACTCGAGCGCCGTCTTCACCGAAGCTGAACTTGCCGCTGATGCGAACCCGTCGGCGGACGAAGTTACGGCAGCCGAGCCCGACGGGACGCCCGTCGAGCCCTCGGCCGGCGACGCTTCGGCAAGCTGAGCCGCATCCCGTTCGTAGGACTTACCGGCGGCATCGCCGCCGGTAAGTCGACCGCTCTGGAAGCGCTCGCACGCCTCGGTGCAGCGACGCTGTCCGCAGACGCCGTCGTGCACGACCTCTACGCCGAGTCAGCGATCCGTGACGCCGTCGTCGAGCGATGGGGAACCGAAGTCGCTCCCGACGGCGCCATCGACCGCAAAGCAGTGGCGGCCAGGGCCTTTGCCGATCCGGCCGAGCGGGCGTGGCTCGAGGGTCTCTTGTGGCCGCGAGTGGGAAACGCGATAACGCGCTGGCACGGCGAGCAGGAACGCCGTCAGCCGCCGCCACGAGCGATCGTCGCCGAAGTGCCGCTGCTCTTCGAGGCCGGCATGGACCCTGTCTTCGATGCCACCATCGCGGTGATCGTGAGCGAAGATGTCAGGCGAAAGCGCGCCGACGAGCGCGCCATGCGGGCGGCCGGCGAGCGCGAGGCACGGCAGCTCACGCCGGCCGCGAAAGCGGCGCGAGCCGACCACGTCGTCCACAACAACGGCTCAGTCGAAGAGCTGGAAGCGGCTCTGGCCGAGGTGCTTGTCAAGCTTCGGGTATGAGCGGCGGCAATCACGGCACAGCGCGGATGGGGAGCAGGACAGTCCCTTCGTCGCGGGCCAATACGAACCGCGTTGCCGCCTCTCCATCGCGCCGGGAGCCTGCCTCGGCCCGCTACTCTGCCGCCGGCCGAAGTAGACCCCGGCGGCGCCGGAACCCGCGCAAGCTACTGCACGGGCGGTTGATGGCCTTTTTGGTCGCGGTCGCGGCGCTGGGGCTCATCATCGCCGCCTTCATGTCGCCGTTGCTCGATCGCGCGGTCGACGAGCTGGCGCTGCCGCTCCAGCACGCCGACATCATCCGCGAGCAAGCCGCCGACAAGGATTTAGATCCGGCGCTGATCGCCGCCGTCATCTACACCGAATCGGGGTTCCGGGACCAGACTTCGCCGGCCGGCGCCAAAGGGTTGATGCAGCTCATGCCCGCGACCGCTGACTACATCGCCCACAAGTCGGGCGGGAGTGAGTTCGAGCAGGGCGATCTGGCCACGCCACGCATCAACATCGCCTACGGCTCCTGGTATCTGCGTTACCTACTCGAGCGCTACGGCGGCAACGAGGTATTGGCGATCGCCGCCTACAACGGCGGTGAAGGCAGAGTCGACGAGTGGATCGTTGATGCGCGCGAGCTGGGCGAGACCTTCAACGCCGCCGACCACATCCCGTTCCCCGAGACGCGCGGGTACGTGCAGAAGGTATTCGACGCCCGCGAGCGCTACAGCGAGGAATACGCCCGCGAGCTGGGCCTCGGCCGGTCCCGCTGACCAGCCGAGGCCTTCGCTCCCAAGATCGACAGGTCTTCGGCCTTGGAGATCCGTGGCGCAATCTCGATCTAGGATCGCTGCGTGCTCCGAACGCCGCATGAACCGTCGTGACTGCGGTCGACTTCATTATTTTCGTGGTCGCCGGACTGGCGGCGGGCATCGCCAGCGCGATGGTCGGTGGTGCCTCGCTGGTTTCTTTCCCGGTGTTGCTCGGCGCGGGGCTGCCCCCGCTGGTCGCGAACGTGTCCAACACCTGCGGTCTGGTGCCGACGGCGATCGGGGCGGCGCTCGCGTCCAAGCCCGAGCTGAAAGGTCAGAAGTCCCAAGTTGCGTTTCTTGTCGTTCCAGCTCTGCTCGGCTCGCTGACAGGCGTCGCGCTGCTGCTGTCGTTTCCGCCGTCCACCTTCGAGGCGCTCGTCCCCTATCTGATCGGAGCCTCGTCGCTACTGGTAGGCGCGCAGCCCTTCCTCGTATCTAAGGTTCGTGGCCGCCTGGGCGGCCGCAATCGCGTGGGCCTGTGGTTCAGCGCCTATCTGGCATGCACCTACGGCGGCTACTTCGGCGCGGCGGCCGCGGTCCTTTTCCTCGGGACGGCCGGCTTGTTCTCGGACAGCTCCCTACATCAACTCAACGCGCTCAAGAACATCCTCATGGGTATCGCCAACGCCGTCGCCATGGTGGCGTTCGCCTTGCTCACGCATGTGGAGTGGGGGGTCTCAGCCGGGCTCGCGATCGGGTCGTTGGTGGGAGGCGCTGTCGGCATGCGCCTCGTGCGTTTCGTGCCCGCGCCCGTCCTCCGCGCGGTGGTGTTGGTCCTGGGGCTGGCGGTGGCGGTCTGGATCGGTGTCTCGTGATTGCTTAGCGGCGCCTGAAGCTGACGTCGCCACGCGCGACCGCGACCGCGACCGCGGTCCCCGATCATGAAGGTGAGGGCGATGATCACCCCGAGCGAAACGCCGAAGTCACCGAGACCGTCCCCCCACCAGCCCTGCGACAGGCCGGTGTAGAAACCTCCGACAAGCAGCAAGGGCACCGCGAGCGACCACCAGCGCCCGGAGAAAGCGCCGACGAGCACGGACACGACAGCGATGACGATGAGGACCATGTCGGTCAACGTAGTCCAGCCCTTCGCTCAGCTGGCAGGAAGGCGCCGTAGCCGGCGCTAGCCTCGAAGAACGCCCATGCCGCCCTTTCGACTCGACTCCGTCTACAGCCCGACCGCCGATCAGCCTAAGGCGATGGAGGGCATCGCGGAAGGTGTCAACGCGGGCGAGCGCTTCGTCACGCTGCTCGGCGCCACCGGCACCGGCAAGACCATGACGATGGCGGGCGCGATCGAGAAGCTTCAGCGCCCGTCGCTGGTCATCGCGCACAACAAGACGCTGGCGGCCCAGCTTTGCAACGAGTTCCGCACTTACTTCCCGCAGAACGCCGTCGAGTACTTCGTCTCCTACTACGACTACTACCAGCCTGAGGCGTACGTCCCGAGCCGGGACCTATACATCGAAAAAGACTCCGCCATCAACCAGGAGATTGACCGGCTGCGCCACGCCGCCACGGCGGCGCTCTTCGCTCGCCGCGACGTGATCATCGTCGCCTCGGTGTCGTGCATCTTCGGCCTCGGCTCACCGGAGACTTACAACGCAAACGTCCAGATTCTCGTCAAGGGCGGCGAAACCGATCGCGACGATCTCCTGCGCAAGCTCGTGTCGCTTCAGTACTCGCGCAACGACGTGGCACTGGGGCGCGGAACTTTCCGCGTGCGCGGCGAGACGCTCGAGGTCTTTCCCGCGTACGCCGAAACGGCGTTCCGGGCGACCTTCTTCGGTGACGAGGTGGAGCGCCTCCAGCACTTCGATCCGCTCACCGGAGAGCTGATCCTCGACGACCTCGAGCACGTCGCGATCTGGCCCGCCACTCACTACAACGTCAAAGAAGGCGGACTCGAGCCGGCGATTGCCGACATCGCCCGCGAGCTCAACGAGCGCTGCGCCGAGCTCGAAGCCGAAGGCAAGCTGTTGGAGTCCCATCGCCTGCGCCAGCGCACGCAATACGACATGGAGATGCTGCGCGAAGTCGGCTTTTGCTCCGGCATCGAGAATTACTCGCGCATCCTCGACGGGCGCCCGCCCGGGGCGCGTCCGTATTGCCTCGTGGACTACTTTCCCGACGACTTCGTCTGCTTCGTCGACGAGTCGCACCAGACCGTGCCCCAAATCGGCGGCATGTACCACGGCGACCGCTCGCGCAAGCAGACGTTGGTGGACTACGGCTTTCGCCTGCCGAGCGCGATGGACAACCGGCCGCAGACTTTCGACGAGTTTCTCTCGATCACGCCGCATCTGGTCTTCGTCTCGGCGACACCGGGCGGCTACGAGCGCCAGCACTCCAAGCACGTGCTGGAGCAGATCGTTCGGCCGACCGGCATCCTCGATCCCGAAGTCGAGGTCCGCGAAACCAGGAATCAGATCGACAATCTGATGAAGGAGATCCGCCAGCGCACGGATCGCAACGAACGTGTGCTGGTTACGACCCTGACGAAGAAGATGTCCGAGGATCTGACGGACTATCTACTCGAGATGGGGTTCAAAGTCCGCTACCTGCACTCCGAAGTCGACACGCTCGAGCGCATCCAGATCATCCGCGAGCTCCGGCTAGGGGAGTACGACGTGCTGGTCGGGGTCAACTTGTTGCGCGAGGGTCTCGATCTGCCCGAAGTCACGCTCGTGGCCATCCTCGACGCCGACAAGGAAGGGTTCCTGCGCGGGGAGACGTCGCTGATCCAGACCATCGGTCGCGCTGCGCGCAACGTCGAAGGCAAGGTGATCATGTACGCAGACAAGGAATCCGAAGCGATGCGGCGCGCCATCGACGAGACGAACCGGCGGCGGGTGATACAGAAGGCCTACAACGAGCAGCACGGGATCACGCCGGAAACCATCGTGAAGGGAATCTCCGACATCGGGGAGTTCCTGATGGGCGAATCGAAGGTTCCGAGCAAGAACGGTCGCCGGCGCCGCGAGAGCAAGGTCGACATGTCGGCGCCTGAGCTTCAGCAGACCATCGTGGAGCTGGAAGAGGAAATGCTGGCGGCGGCCGAAGAGCTGCGCTTTGAGTACGCCGCCAAGCTTCGCGACGAGCTGCGCGAGTTGCGCCGCGAGCTCGACGCCATGACGACCGGTTGACTTCGCGCCGGCGGGTCCTGTAGGAGCGGCGCAGACGGCTCCACGGACTCGCTGCGGATAATGCGACCCTAAAGAATCACGGCGCTCTTCCGATCGCCAGGGGCATAGGTCCGTCCATGCCGTCCCGGCGCGTAGCGCCAAGACCCCTCACATATGCCCCTTACACGTAGAGAAATTGAGCGTCGCAATTTTCCGGTGACGCTGCGCGGTTATGAAAGCGGAACGGTCGATGCGCATATCCGCATGCTGGCCGACGAGTACGAGATTCTCGAGGCTCGTGCGCAGGAAGCAATCGCACAATCCGCCGCTGCTCCCGCTCCTGTGGCCGTCGCGGATACCGCTTCAGATCAGGTTCGCTTCATCATCGAAGCGACCGAGAAGAGCGTCGCGGAGATGAAGCAGAAGGCTGAAGCCGAGGCCGAGGCGCATCGCGCCGAGGCTTACGGCGAGCTCGAGCGTGCTCGTATTCAAGCCCGCGGCGAAGTCGACCGCGCTCGCGCCGAAGCCAGCCAACAGGCTCGCATGCACGTGGCCAACGTCGCTCAAGTGGCTCATGGGCTGCTTTCGCGCGTCGAGGTCATGGAGCGCGAGATCGCCACACTCCTCGAAGGCATGCGCGGTGGGTCCGCACGCGTCTCCGCTGAGCTCGCGATGCTGCAGACGATGGTGGGCGACGTCCGTGCCACCACGGTCGCGTTGAACACCGATCTGCCGCTGGACGCGCCGGCGCTCCAGGTCGCGCCGCCCGCTGTAGTCCTCCCGACGATGGTGCCGGGCGGATCCGTCGCGCCGCCGCCTCTCTCGGTTGCGCCTCCGGCCGGAGAGCCGATGATGTTCGCCACGTCGGAGCCGCAGTCTGCTGCTCCGATCGCGGTCCCCGTGTCGGAGCTGCAGTCTGCTCCGGCCGCGGTCCCCGTCGAGCACCCCGGTGCCGAAGTGGTCAACGCCTGACCAAGGTCCTGAGCTCGCCCTTTCACCGGCGAGCCTTCTACAAGCCGGGCTGGCGGCGTTCAGCGGTCAGCTCGGCTTGTTTTGCTTTCCGCGCCGGACCAGGCCGTAGGCTTGCTGAGTGTCCCTGGATCGGCAGACCATCGAGCGGCGGGATTTCCCGATCGCACGCCGCGGCTACGACATCGACGCCGTCAACGAGCACCTTGCACTGCTCGCTGACGAGTACGAGGCGTCAGGACGCGCGGGCAGGCCCTCCAAAGCCGGTTCCGTGGCGTCGAACGCCGCCGAGCAAGTCCGCGTCATCGTCGAAGTAGCGGAACAGACCGCCGCGGAAATCACGCGCGAAGCGGAGCTCGAATCGCGACAGTTGTTGCAAGACGCGCGCGAGGAAGCCGAGCGGCTGCGTACCGACGCCGGGCAGGAGGCGCGCGCGCACGTGGCAACCGTCGCAGAAGTGGCACAAGCGCTACTCGACCGGGTGGAGGGGATGGACCGGGAGCTTGGAACGGTGCTCGACGGGCTGCGCTCAGGCGTAAGGCGAGTCACTGCGGACCTCGTGCTCCTGCAGGGCGCGGTGGGAGAGTTCCGCGCTGCCGGCGCTGGACCGGGGGGTCGCACCCCGGCATCCTCGGACCAATCGCTGCCCGCAGCAAATCAACCACCGCGAATGCCCGCGGCGCCAAACGGGGACGCAGACCGCGCCCATGCCGCCGTAGATGGCGAAGACAACTTGCAGCTAGAGGAAGACATCCAGGCGGGTTCCGTGGAGCCGCGTGGCGGCGAAGCCGGCACGTCGCGCCCAGAGCCGCGTCCGCGGGCGGCCGGCGACGCGTCGCGCTCCAATCCTTTTGATGACGACGAAGGCGTTCGCGATCCAGTGACGTCCGAGGAAGAGCGCGCACGCATGATTGCCCTCAACATGGCTCTCAACGGTGTGCCGAGAGAAGAGACCCAGCGGCATCTGGAAGACAACTTCGACGTGGCAGACGTCGAGTCGGTCCTTGACGACGCCTACATGCGAGCGGGCCAGTGATGGCCGGGACTGCCCACCCCAGCTACGCCGCACTATGCGAGCGGATCGCCGAACTGGCGGATCTCAGCGCCATCGGCGGCCTGTTGTTCTGGGACCGCAGCACGATGATGCCTGCGGGCGGCAGCGACACTCGCGCCCACGCTTGCGCTGCGCTTGAGCGCGTCAGCCATCAGAAGCGGACTCACCCTGAAGTTGGCCGGCTGCTTGCGGAGCTCGAGCCCTGGGCCGCGGAGCTCGACCCCGATTGCGACGAGGCGCGCACGGTGCGCGTCGTCCGGCGTGACTTCGAGAAAGCTCGCCGCGTCCCGGAAGACCTGGCCGCCGACATAGCGCGAGCCGATTCGCTCGGTGAAGACGCGTGGATGAAGGCGCGGTCGGCCAACGACTTCAACTTGTTTCGCGATGCCCTTTCGCATCATCTCGATTTGCGTCACCGCTACGTCGCTTGCTTCGACGACTTCGAGCATCCCTACGACGTGCTGCTTGACGACTTCGAGCAGGACTTGCGCCTGAGTGAGCTGCGGCCGCTGTTTTCTGAGCTGCAAGCCGCCTTGGTGCCGCTGGTGGCGAGCGCGGCGTCGGCGGGAACGGCGCGACGCAACGTGCTCGCGGGGACGTTTCCCGCCGGCGATCAGCGTGCAGCCGTCCTTGAAGTGGTCAAGCAGCTCGGCTTCGACGACGAGCATTGGCGCCTTGACCCATCGGCGCATCCGTTCGCCGTGGCGCAGGGCCCGCAAGACGTTCGCGTGACGACGATGTACGACGAGAGCGACCTTTCTGTATCCCTGTATTCGGTGCTGCACGAGTTCGGTCATGGCCTCTACGAGGCCGGAGTGGCGCCCGCGTACTCCCGCACAGCGCTCGGCGGCCTGGTCTCGCTCGGCTTGCACGAATCTCAAAGCCGCATGTGGGAAAACGTGATCGGCCGCTCGCGCCCGTTCAGCGGCTGGCTGCTGTCCGTGCTTCAGAAGCGCTTTCCCGAGCAGCTCGGCGCCGTCGACGCCGATACGTTCTTTCGCGGCGTCAACGACGTTGAACCGTCCTTGATACGCATCTTCGCTGACGAGACGACGTACAACCTCCATGTCCTCTTGCGCACCGATCTCGAGTCCCGGCTCTTCGAAGGGCAACTGACGGTCGACGAGCTGCCGGCGGCGTTTGACGACGGGATGCATTCTCTGCTCGGCGTCGAAGTGCCGGACGCGGCGCATGGCGTGCTGCAAGACATCCACTGGGGTGCTGGTTTGATCGGGTACTTCCCGACGTACACGCTCGGCAACTTGATGGCGGCACAGTTCTTCGCCCAAGCCGAGCGGGACCTGCCGGGCCTCCAAGAAGACCTTGCCCGCGGCGACGTCGGGCGCATACGGCAGTGGCTGCGCGAGAACATTCACGCCCACGGGCGCAAGTACAGCTCGCGCGAGCTCCTGCGACGGGTCACCGGGGAAGAGCTGCGGGTCGACCCGCTGATCGGCTACCTGCGGGACAAGCTGACGGCGGCGACACTGCTGCCTGCCGGCTGAGCGAGAACGCTCCCCGTCCACCGCGCGCTCGCTGCCGAGCCGGCGGACATGCCCCAGCCAGGCGACGGACAGGCTCGGAAAGTGCCGCCCCGAGACATACACTCAAGCGGAGTTATGTCTTCTCCGCACCAGTCGATCGTCGTCCGCGGCGCGCGCGAGCACAACCTCAAGGACGTCAACGTGGAATTGCCGCGTGACGCGCTGGTGGTCATCACGGGTCTGTCCGGCTCAGGCAAGTCGTCACTGGCGTTCGACACCATCTACGCCGAAGGACAACGCCGCTACGTCGAGTCGCTGTCGGCCTACGCACGGCAGTTCCTGGGGCAGATGGACAAGCCAGACGTCGACTCGATCGAGGGACTGTCGCCGGCGATCTCGATCGACCAGAAGACGACTTCGCGCAATCCCCGTTCGACCGTCGGAACGGTAACCGAGATCTACGACTACATGCGCTTGCTATGGGCGCGCATCGGCAGGCCACACTGCTTCAACTGCGGGCGTCCGATCGCCGCGCAGTCCGTCGAGCAGATCGTCGACCGGATCATGAGCTCAGACGAGGGCACGCGTTTCATGGTGCTTGCCCCGATTGTCCGTGGCCGAAAGGGCGAGTACGGCAAGCAGCTCGAGGAGCTGCGCGCGGAGGGCTACACCCGCGTGAAGGTCGACGGCGAGTTGCGCTTGCTCGAAGAGGAGATCACGCTCGACAAGAAGCTCAAGCACGACATCTCCGTTGTCGTGGATCGCCTCGTAATGCGTCCGGAAGTGCGCAAGCGGCTGGCCGATTCGGTCGAAACCGCCGTCGCGCTAGCCGACGGCATCCTCGACGTCGAGACGCTGCCGCGCGAGGGGGAGGGGACGGTCCAGACCTTTTCCGAGCGCTTCGCCTGTCTGCACTGCGGGTTGTCGATGCCGGAGCTCGAGCCGCGCATGTTCTCCTTCAACTCGCCGCACGGTGCGTGCCAGCGCTGCACCGGCCTGGGCGCGCAGATGGAAATCGATCCCGAGCTGATCGTCCCGGATCCGTCGCTGTCGATCGGGGAAGGAGCGATCCTGCCGTGGTCGTCGGGCTCGTCGACTTCGTATTACGAGCAGATGACGCAGGCGATCGCCGACCGCTACGAGATCGACTTGGAGCGGCCATGGGGCGAGCTGCCCGAAGCGCAGCAAGATCTATTCCTCTACGGCACCAATGGCGACCGGCTGTACGTCTCCTACCGCAGCCGTATGGGTCGCAAGCGCTCGTACACGACGGCATTCGAAGGCATCGTCTCCAACCTCGAGCGCCGCTACCGCGAAACGGATTCCGACAATTCGCGCGAGCGCATCGAGGAATACATGACGCTGCGGCCGTGCCCTGAATGCGCGGGGGCGCGGCTGCGGCCGGAGTCACGCGCCGTCAGGGTCGCCGGCATGGCGATCAACGAGTTTGCGGCGCTCAGCGCACGGCGGGCCTTGGATTGGGTGGGACAGCTCGAGCTCAGCGACCAGGACCGCTCGATTGCGCGGCTCGTTCTGCGCGAGATCGAAGAGCGGCTGCGCTTTCTCGACTCGGTTGGAATCGGCTATCTCTCGATGGACCGGGCGGCCGCCACTTTGTCGGGTGGTGAAGCGCAGCGGATCCGGTTGGCGACGCAAATCGGCTCGTCGCTGGTAGGAGTCCTCTACATCCTCGACGAGCCGTCGATCGGCTTGCACCAGCGCGACAACGAGAAGCTGATCGGGACGCTGGAGCGGTTGCGCGACGTCGGCAACACCGTGCTCGTCGTCGAGCACGACGAGGGCACGATGCGCGCCGCCGACTACGTCGTCGACATGGGTCCGGGCGCCGGCGAACACGGTGGGCGTGTCGTGGCCGAGGGCACGGCCGAAGAGATCATGCGCGTGCCGGAGTCGCTGACCGGCCAATTTCTTTCGGGCGCACGCCGGATCGAGGCGCCACGCATCCGTCGCAAGCCGACGGGTTACATCCGCATCGGAGGCGCACGGCAGCACAATCTCAAGAACGTCGACGTCAACGTCCCGCTCGGCGTCTTCTGCTGCGTGACCGGGGTGTCGGGCTCCGGCAAGTCGACTTTGATCAACGAAGTGCTCTACAAGGCGCTGGCCAACCGCTTGCACCGCGCCAAGCACCGCCCCGGCGCTCATCGGCGAGTCGAAGGGCTCGACGAGCTCGACAAGATCATTTCCGTTGACCAGTCGCCGATCGGGCGTACGCCGCGCTCGAATCCCGCCACCTACATCGGCCTCTTCGACCAGATCCGCGATCTCTTCTCCCACACCCAAGAAGCGCGTGCCCGCGGCTACAAGCAGGGCCGCTTCTCCTTCAACGTCAAGGGCGGGCGCTGCGAAGTCTGCAAGGGCGACGGGCAGATCAAGATCGAGATGCACTTCCTGCCCGACGTCTACGTTCCCTGTGAGCAGTGCGGCGGCAAGCGCTACAACCGCGAGACGCTCGACATTCGCTTCAAGGGCAAGACGATCGCCGACGTGCTCGACATGTCGGTCGAAGATGCGCTCGGCTACTTCGAGCACATCCCCAAGATCCGGCGCCGTTTGCAGACGCTGCACGACGTCGGGCTCGACTACATGCGCCTCGGTCAGCCGGCGACGACCCTCTCAGGCGGGGAGGCGCAGCGGATCAAGCTGGCCAGCGAGCTTTGCCGCGTCGCCACCGGCCGGACGATCTACATCCTTGACGAGCCCACAACCGGCTTGCACTTTGCGGACATCGAAAAGCTTCTCGAAGTGCTCCAGCGACTGGTCGACAGCGGCAACTCGGTCGTGGTGATCGAGCACAATCTCGACGTGATAAAGACGGCCGACGCGATCATCGACATGGGACCGGAGGGCGGCGACGAGGGTGGCCGCCTGATCGCGGCCGGAACACCTGAGGAAGTAGCGGCCGTGGCCGAGTCCCACACGGGTTGCTTCCTGCGTGAGCTTGTCACTCCGGCGAGTGCACCGCCACGGCGGCCGCGTACTCGGCGCCGGACGGCCGTGGCCGCCGCAGCGGCTTAGCGCTCCGGACGGAGGAGTTCGGGCAGTGAACTGCCCGAACTCCTCCGAAAGCCCGCTTCAGCCCCCGAAGCGGCTGCGCAGCGCCTGCACGTTGGCGACGTAGCTCTTCGTGTCTTCGAACAAGCCACGGTCGCGAACTGAGCCTAAGCCCTGGTAGTAGCCGGCAATCGCCATGTTCTCGTCGCCTCCGGTCTCCTGAAGCAGTTGTCCGAGGTAGAGGACGCCAGCATGGATGTTGTCCGCGGGAGAGTTCGGGTCAAGGGCCCGTGAAGTGAGCGTCGATTGCACCCAGTCCCAGGTCCCCGGCATGACTTGCATGACGCCGCGTGCGTTGGCGCTGGAAACCATGGCGTTGTTGAAGCCGCTTTCCTGCCAGGCGATCGCCGCCGCCAGCGACGGTGGCACACCGTGCGCTGCCGCCGTTTGCGTGACGTCGGTCGCGCTGACGCGTGCCGGCGTGGGGTTGGGGGCAGCTTGGGGAACCACCGTGTCAGCCGGCGTGGGCTGCGAGGCCAGCGGAGGGGCCGGCGATCCGGCAGGCATCTTCAGCACGGTTCCGGCCAGCAAAGGCCCTTCGGGGTCCAATCCGTTCATGCTGGCGATGGCAGTCATCGGAACTTGCGCGACGGCCGCCAGGCCGGAAAGCGTGTCGCCCGGACGGACGACGTAGCCGCCCATCGGCGCAGGCGAACCCGCGGACGAGCTTGGCGCGACCGTTCCTGCCCCGGTGCTCGTCGCGCCGCCGGGCGCTGTTGATGCTTGCGTGGACGTGCCGGCGTTCGCCAGGGCCATCGCGCCCTCGGTTTCCGACGGAATCTGAATGGTGGATCCGAGGACGACTTGAGCGTTCTCGGGCAGCCCGTTGTAGGCCGCGACGGTTCGCGTCGTCAAGTTGCTCGCGGCGGCGATGGTCCAGAGGGTTTCCCCTGGGGCAACGGTGTGTGCAACGGCCGCTCCGGCGGGAGCAGCGGTCCACAAGGGCGCAGACAGCAAAAGGGTGGCGGGCAGCAGGCGTAGTCGCTTCACTAAAGATTCCTCCGAAGTATCGGTGACCCCGATCCTGCCCACGATCGGCATCGGACTGGAGTCAAAAGGCGCGCTTACGGCAAGCTGCAACTCATGTTGCGCGCCGAGGACGCCCTTTTGTGGTGGCAGAAGCGACGTTGGTACGAGCGCGAGCGGCGTGCGTGGCAGCGTGCCGCCCTGGATCTCCAGCTCGCTCGGCGACGCGCTTACGCTCGGCATCCCCTGCACGGCGAACCCCTGGCCATGCTCCGCGACGGCCGGCTGACGATCGGGGCGCAGGTGCACTTCGAGCCGCACGTCTGGCTGACGGGTGGGGTCAACGGACGCATCTCCATCGGTGAAGGCAGCCTCCTCAACATCGCTGTCCAAGTAGCCGCCCTCGAAACGGTCGCCATCGGAGCGCACTGCATGTTCGCCAACGGTTGCCTGATCACCGACGCCGACCACGCCTTCGACGATCCTCGCCGCCCCGTCCCGTGGCAGGGCTTCACTTCCAAGGGCCCCACCCGCATCGGCGACAACGTGTGGTGCGGTGCCAACGTGGTGATCACGTCAGGCGTGACGGTCGGCGAGCGCTGCGTGATCGGCGCCAACTCGGTCGTGACCGAGGACTTACCGCCGTTTTCGGTGGCGGTGGGTGCGCCCGCGCGCGTGATCCGCGCCATCGCTTACCCCGGCGCCGCCCCGGGAACGACTCGCTGATGGAAGACAAACTCGCCCACTACCGCTCCAAGCGGCGTTTCGCTCAGACGCCGGAGCCCGGGGGAGGTGAGACGGACGCGAACGCAGAGCGGTCGCGTTTTGTCATCCAAGAGCATCACGCCACGCGGCTGCACTGGGATCTACGCCTCGAACGCGACGGCGTGCTCGCATCGTGGGCGGTGCCGAACGGCATTCCGGTCGATCCCGCGCACAACCGCAAAGCGGTTCACACCGAGGACCATCCGCTCGAGTACATCGACTTCCACGGGGAAATCCCGGCCGGAAACTACGGCGCTGGCACGATGACGATCTGGGATCAAGGCACTTACGAGTGCCACAAGTGGCGCCCGGAGGAGGTCATGGTGACTTTCCACGGCAAGCGCGTCAACGGCCGCTACGTCCTGTTCCGCGCCGGCAGCCAGGACAAGGACTGGATGATCCACCGGATGGATCCTCCGGACGATCCCGACCGGATCGAGTTTCCGTCCCGCTTGCTGCCGATGCTGGCGCGCGCCGGTCAGCTACCGGCGCCCGAACGCGACTGGGCGTTCGAAGTCAAGTGGGACGGCGTCCGTGCGCTGGCCTATTCGCAGCCGGGCCGATTGCGCTTGGAGAGCCGCAACGCCAACGACATCACCGCGCGTTATCCCGAGCTCAAGCCGCTCAATCGCGCTCTGTCCTCGCACGAAGTCGTGCTCGACGGCGAAGTGGTCGCCATGGACGAAGAAGGCCGGCCGAGCTTCGAGCGTCTGCAGCATCGAATGCATTTGACCGGTGACGCGCAGGTCCGGCGCCGGTCGCTTGAGATCCCGGTGGTCTACGTGATCTTCGATCTGCTCTTTCTCGATGGTCACTTGATCACAGAGCAGCCTTACGAGCAGCGTCGAGCGGCTCTTGACCAGCTCGCCCTCGCCGGCACCCACTGGCAGGTTCCGCGCTACATTCGCGGCGAGGGAACGGAATTGCTGGAAGTGGCGCGCCAGCGGCGGCTGGAGGGAATCGTCGCCAAGCGGCTTGACTCGGCGTACGAACCCGGTCGCCGTTCGAGTGTCTGGCTGAAGATCAAGGTGACGCGGCGCCAAGAGCTCGTGATCGCGGGCTGGCTCCCCGGTGCGGGGCGGCGACTCGAGCGCATCGGCGCCCTGCTCACCGGTTACTACGAGCAGGGTAGCCTGCGCTTTGCGGGCAAGGTCGGCACTGGCTTCACCGAGCAAGAGCTCGATCGACTCGCTCGGCTGCTCGTGCCGCTACAGCGCCCGGCCAGCCCTTTCGACGGACGACAGCCACAGCGCGGCGCCGTCTTCTGTGAGCCGCGACTTGTTGCCGAAATCGAGTTCACCGAGTGGACCGGTGACGGAATGCTCCGTCACCCGTCTTATAAGGGCTTGCGCGATGACAAGTCGCCACAAGATGTGCGACGCGAGCCCGAAGATGCCCCCGATAAGGAGGAGGCAGCGGGGGCTGGAGCGCCACTGGCGGCGGCGACCGGCGTAGAAACTGCTGCGGTGAACGCAGCGGGGCTCGAAGCGGTACTCGAACAGCACCCGCAGCCGATCAAAGCGGAAGTGGTGGTCGACGGGCGCTCACTTCATCTCTCCAATCTCGCCAAGCCGATGTATCCAGCTGCCGGGTTCACCAAGGGCGACGTGATCGACTACTACCGGCGCATCGCGCCGGCGCTACTTCCGCACTTGCGCGATCGTCCCTTGACGCTCAAGCGCTATCCCGATGGTGTCCAAGGCCCGCACTTCTACGAGAAGCAGTGCCCGAAGCACCGTCCGGACTGGGTCCGGACCGCCGCGGTCGCGGCCTCCAGCAAGCGTAACCGCATCGACTTCTGCATCGTCGACGACCTGCCGACGCTGATCTGGACGTCGAATCTCGCCGATCTGGAGCTGCACACGTCGCTGTCGGTGGCAGTCGACGTGACGCGACCGACGATGATGGTCTTCGACTTGGATCCCGGTCCGCCGGCGGCTCTCCTCGAGTGCTGCCAAGTCGCCTTGTGGCTGCGAGGAATGTTCGAGGGGCTTGGCTTGCAGTGCTTTCCCAAGACCTCCGGCTCCAAAGGTCTGCAGATCTACGTGCCGTTGAACGGGGATGCAACTTACGAGCAAACCAAGCCCTTCGCGCGCGCGGTTGCCGAGATCCTCGAGAAAGGGGCTGGCGAGCTTGTGGTGTCGCGCATGACCAAGAGCTTGCGCGCCGGCAAAGTCCTGATCGACTGGAGCCAGAACGACGAGCACAAGACGACGGCTTGCGTGTACTCGTTGCGCGCGAAGGAGCGCCCGACAGTCTCGACGCCATTGAGCTGGGACGAAGTACAAGCCGCGGTCGATGCGGGGGACGCAGGAATGCTGGTGTTCGAAGCCCGCGACGTACTCGAACGCGTCGAGGGCATGGGCGACTTGTTCGCACCGGTGCTCGCCCTGCGACAGCAGTTGCCGACGGGAGCGTGATCCACAGTCGCCGGCATGGGCGTCGCGCGCCGCACTGCGGGGGCAGTTAGGGTCTCGGCCGATGCGGATCTGGATCGACATGACGGCTCCCGCGCATCCGGTGGTCTTCCGGCCGGTGATCGAGCGCCTGCGCGCAGCCGGCCACGATGTCCACGTCACGGCGCGCGACTACGCGCAGACCCTGGGGCTGCTGGACCGTTTTGGCATTGGGTATCAGCCGGTCGGACGCCACGGCGGAGCTGCCCGCGCGCGCAAGCTGGCCGCGCTGCTGACGCGCAGCTCGCAGATGACCGGTATTGGTCATCGCGGCGAATTCGACCTGGCGCTGGCGCACGGTTCCAACGAGCTCGCACTCGCTGCCGCCGTACTGGGCATTCCTGCGGTCAACACGTTCGACTACGAGTGGGCGACGGTGCAGCACCAGATCGGCTGCCGGCTTGCCCGCCGTGTCGTCGTGCCCGACGCCATCCCGCCTGAGCGCCTGCGCTCCTACGGCGTCACGGACGACAAGCTCGAGCGTTATCCGGGACTCAAGGAGGAGTACTACCTCGCTGACTTTAAGCCGGATACCACCGTGCTTGCCGAGCTCGGTGTGGACTCCGGGCGCGTGCTCGTGGTGCTGCGGCCGCCTCCGGACGTTTCCCTCTATCACGCCACCAACGATTTGTTTCCGAGCGTCCTCAATATGCTCGGCACGCGCTCCGACGTCCATGCGGTCGTCATCCCGAGAACGACCGAGCAGCGAGCGGCGATCCGCGCGCTGAATTTGCCGTCGCTGATCGTCCCCGAAGGCGCCGTCGACGCGCAGAGCCTGATCGGCCTGGCAGATCTCGTGGTGTCCGCCGGCGGAACGATGAACCGCGAGGCCGTCGCCCTCGGCACACCGGTCTACACCCTTTTCAGTGGTCGTCTCGGCGGCGTCGACGAGCGCTTGATCGCATCAGGACAACTGCGCCCGCTCGAGGATGCCGACAGCATCGAGTTGGTCAAGCTCGACGCGGCGCGCACCGTCGAGCGGCGTGACCCAGCAATCTTCACCCGCTTGCTCACGCACGGCCTGATCTAGGGGCGGACGCGGCCGGCGGCAGCGCTCGCCGGCCGAATCGCTCACACTTCTTCGGCGGCCAGCTTCAACGCGCCTTCGCGGGTGAAGCGGCAGTGCTTCTCCTGGATGGGCTTGACGAACGAGACCAGCTCGTCAACGCCTTCCATGCGCACCTTCTTGTTCATCTCCTCGACGATCTCTACGTGGCCGAGCTCGCCCGCTTCAGCCATCAGCAGGAATTCGAAGCCATCAAGGCCGTCGACGTCGTCACCGCCGAGATACGTGTTCATCATGTCCTGAGCCTCGCGCTTGGTTTCGCGCGCCTGCTCGGCGAGTGCCGTCTTCTTGCCTTGCAGTTCGCTGGTGAGCGCTTCCAGGCGCTGCTCCGTCTGCGCTGCTTCTTCGCCCATTTGGCGCAACGTCTCCTTGAGCTGCTCGTCTTGAACGAGCTTCTCCACCTTCTTGGTTGCCAGTTGTGCGGCTTGGGCGAGCCCCATCACTTCGCCGAGCTTTGATTCCAGCTCGCTCAGTTCAGCCATCTCGGTTGCTCCTCGCTTTGGGTCCCGGTTCGCGGTGCTGCTCTTAGGAGCACTACCCGCTCCGCGCCAAGGGCAGCAGCGCACGTAGTCCCTTGCGGGGTCATGGCACGGCGACGCCGGTTTGACCGGCTGGTCATGGTCACGCCGCCTGGCTATGGTGCTCGCCGCGCGGCTTCGGTCGCCAAGCCCCGAGGAAGGAGCAGACGTGGAAGCATGGACTTCTGAGCGCTGGGAGCGTGAGCGAACGTTCCACCATTCGGCTTTCTCTGCGGAGTGGCTGGTCGCCCAACGCGAAGACACGATCTCGATCTGCTTGCCCGCGCGCAACGAGGCGGCCACCATCGGGCCGATCCTCAACGACTTGATGCCACTGCTCGAGGCCGGGGCGATCGACCAAGTCGTGGTAGTCGACGACTCCGAAGACGGTACGGCCGATATCGCGCGAGCGCTCGGAGCGGAGGTTCACTCACAGTCGGCGTTGTGCTCGCAACTGGGTCCGGTCCAGGGCAAGGGCGACGCTATGTGGCGGGCGCTGACCGTGCTTTCAGGGGGAGTCGTCTGCTACCTGGACGCCGATTCCCGCGCCTTCGGGCCCCACTTCGCGACCGCGCTGGCCGGAGCAGTCGCCACGCCTGGACCCGTTTCCTTCGCCAAGGCGTTCTACCGACGACCATTTCAGACCGCCGCGGGAACCTCGCCGGAAGGCGGGGGGCGAGTCACCGAGCTGTGCGCGCGCCCACTTCTACAGTGGCTTTATCCGGAACTCAGTGGCGTGCGACAGCCCCTGTCAGGCGAGATAGCCGCGCGGCGTGAACTCCTGGAGCGGCTGCCGTTTCTCTGCCGATATGCGGTGGACGTCGGATTGCTGATCGACGTGTGGCGCGAAGTCGGGCTCGACGGCATGGCGCAAGTCGACCTCGACGTACGGCAGAATCGCCACCGGGCGCTGTCTGAGCTCGGCTCCATGGCGCTCGACGTATCCGGAGCAATCCTGCACCGAGTTTGCGACGAAGGACGGTTGATCGAGTCGCCCCGTGCTCGCTTCGCTTCCGTCCACAGTGCGTCGGGCGCGGGGGGCTTCGGAGCGCAAGTCGTCGAGCGTCCGCCCATGGAGCGGGCTTACGCCGCCGCTGATGAGGCGCTCACTGAGTGAGCGCGGCGACCATGTCGCAGCAACGCGCCACCACGGCGGCGCCTACGAGGTCACTCCGGGTGCGGCAGGGTCAACTGGCAATCATGCGCAAACCCTGGACGACCGCCGCCGTGAACAGCAACATGGCGAGCACGCCCAGCGCTCCCCATCCGAATCTCGCCCCGCTCCGCTTGTCTCGTCGTGATTCTCGTGAGCGGATGATTCCCATGAGAGCCACGGAGAACACAGCGGTGATCCCGATTCCCGCCACCAGCGAAACGGCAACCACTTGAAGTAGGCTCGCCAGCTCTACGGCGAGCGGCGTCATGCGTGCGCCCTCGCCGGAACACCGCTGCGGCTAAGCCAGGCCCGGCGCCCGAACGCGGCGCCCAGAAGGCCGAGCAGCACCACCGAAACTACGACAGGTCCCACCATTTCAGCGCCGAGTACGTCGACCAGTAGGTAGGTGACGCCGCCGACGAACGCCGCGGCCGGCAAAGTCAGGACCCACGCCAAGACGATGTTGCCGGCGACCCCCCACTTGACCGCGGAGGCGCGCTTGGCCGCCCCGGCGCCCATGATGGCGCCGGAAATGACGTGAGTCGTCGAAAGCGGAAAGCCTACGGCAGAAGCCGAGAGGATCACGGCTGCCCCCGAAGTCTGCGCGG
>JADDQZ010000027.1:0-6452 GCA_016781085.1 Actinomycetota bacterium | reverse complement strand
GTCTGCGCGGCGAAGCCCTGAGCGGGATCCATCTTGATGATGCGCGTCGCCATCGTCTTGATGATGCGCGTTCCACCGGTGTAGGTCCCGAGGGCAATTGCCGTGGCGGCCGAGAAGACGACCCAGCCCGGAACTGCGTCGCCGGCGTCTACCTGGCCGCTGGCGATCAAGGCAAGGAAGATGATGCCCATGGTCTTCTGGGCGTCGTTGGTGCCATGGGCGATCGAGAACATCGAGCTCGACACGATTTGTCCCATGCGGAAGCCACGCGAAATCGGCGTGGGGCGCAGGTTGCCGATGAGCCGGTAGGCCAGCAGGATGGCCAGCGCGCACACGATGAAGGCGAGGATCGGAGCGACCAGGGCCGGCACGATCACCTTCTCCATCAGCCCGTCGCCGAACACCGCGTCAGGACCGGCGGCCACGAGCGCAGCGCCGACAAGCCCCCCGATCAACGCGTGCGAAGACGACGACGGGAGCCCGAACCACCAGGTGGCGAGATTCCAGGCGATGGCGCCGATCAAGCCCGCGAAGACCATCGGCAACGTCACTAGCTCCGCGTCGACGATGCCCTTGGCCACGGTGGCCGCGACTTCGAGCGAGATGAAGGCGCCGAGGAAGTTGAGCACCGCGGCCAGTGCCACAGCCGTCCGCGGCTGCATCGCTCGCGTCGAAATTGATGTCGCCACGGCGTTGGCCGTGTCGTGGAAGCCGTTGGTGAAATCGAACGCCAGCGCCGTGCCGACGACGATCCACAGAATGATCTGACTCTCGGACACTCAGGTGTTCTTGATCAGGATGCCTTCGAGGATATTGGCGGTCTTCTCGGTGGCGTCCGTGGCCTGCTCGAGCCGCTCGTAGATGTCCTTCCAGCGGATCACCATCATCGGGTCGATGCCGGCTTGAAAGAGCGAAGCCAAGGCCTCGCGCAGGACGCGGTCGCCCTCGTTCTCCAAGCGGTTGACCTCAACCGTGTAGTGATGGATGTCGCGGAAGTCGCGTAGCCGCGGGATAGCGGCTGCGATCGCGGTGCCAGCTTCGGCGATGATCGCGGCGAGCTGAATCGCGTGCTGGGTCGGCGCTTCGATCCGGTACAAGCCGAGGAAGTCACCGGCTTCCTCGATGTAGTCGACGACGTCATCGAGCGCCGACGCGAGCGCGTAGATGTCCTCACGGTCGATCGGGGTGACGAAAGTCTGGTTGAGCTTGTAGATGATGTCGTGCGTGATCCGGTCGCCCTCGTGCTCGCAAACCACGAGATCGCGAGCCACTTCGACACTGTCGGGCCAGTCCGAGAACATCCGCTCGATCAGCTTGCCGGCCCGCTCGATGTTGTGTCCTGCCTCTTCGAACAAGTCAAAGAACTCGCGCTCGCGCGGCGCGAAGAAGTTGCTGAGGCCCGCCATGCACCGGAGGTTATTGGCTCAAGCGGCTGACCAGCGGCGAAGTCCACTCGCGGAAGCGCTTCAATTCCTCTTGATCGACGCCGTACTCGTGCTCGGGACCAGGAAAGGCGCGCGCGCGGACCTCCTCGGTGAAGGCGTTCACGCCCTTGAGCATCTCTCCACGGACGTCTGCGAAGCGCTTGACGAACTTCGGCTGGAAGGCGCTGTGGATGCCGAGCAGATCGTTGAGCACGAGCACCTGGCCGTCGGTCGATCGGCCTGCTCCGATCCCGATGATTGCTACATGCATGTGCTCCATCACCAAAGCCGCGACAGCCGCCGGCATGGCCTCGAAGACGATTGAGAAGCAGCCCGCGGCTTGGATCGCGAGCGCGTCTTCGAGCAACCTGCGGGCCGCTCCTGCCGTGCGCCCCTGAGCGCGGAAGCCGCCGAGAGCGGTTGCGGTTTGAGGCGTCAAGCCAACGTGACCCATCACGGGGATGCCGGCGGCAATCATGGCGCGTGCGCGCTCCGCCGAGCGCTCTCCACCCTCGATCTTGACGCCGTCGCAGCCGGCTTCCTTGACGAAACGCATCGCGGTCTCGATCGCCTGGTCGTTCGAGCGTTCGTATGAGCCGAACGGCAGGTCTCCGATCAGCAGCGGCGTGCGTAGGCCCCGGCGTGTTGCCTTGCACAACACCAGGAGCTCATCCACGGTGACTGGAACGGTGCTCTCATAGCCCAGGACCGTCATGGCGGCCGAATCGCCGACGAGGACAATGTCGACGCCGGCTGACTCGGCGACCTGGGCGGTCGGGAAGTCGTACGCGGTGACCATCACGATCGGTTCCTTGCGTTCGCGCATGGCTGCGATGTCGGGCAGCGTCACGGGGCGTCGTGAACCGGAGTCGACGGGACGCGGCTGGGGGGTGGCGGACATCAGATGGCCTCCTTCGAGGTCGAGTACCGATCGGATTCGCTGCCCGCCGGCGGTTCGGTGGCAAGGGTAGGTTGGGCCAGCAAGTTGTCGATCAGTCGCACGTCACCGACGTGGGCGGCGGCGGCCAGTAGCACTGCGTTGCTGCCGAAAGCGTCTACCGGGGAGAACGTCGATGGGTCGAGCGCTTCCAAGTATTCGAAGTCGACTTCCCCGCCCGCTGACTCGAACACGCCGTTCCTGATGTCAGACCAGTCGCGCTCACCGCGCTCGATGGCCGCGGCCGCGGCCGCGAGCGCACGCGGCAACGCGACCGCTCGTCTACGGTCGTCTGGCGAGAGTCGCCGATTGCGGCTTGACATCGCCAGGCCGTCATTTTCGCGGACGGTTGGGTGCGCTTCGATGCGTACGGGCAGGTTCAGGTCGGAGACCATGCGGTGGATAACTGCGAGCTGCTGGGCATCCTTCTGGCCGAACACCGCGACGTCGGGCGAGACGATCGACAAGAGCTTGGCCACGACGGTGCACACCGCCGCGAAGTGCCCGGGCCGGTGCTGGCCTTCGAGGACGTCACCCAGACCGGCAACGTGCACGGAAGTCGCGAAGCCCGCGGGATAGATCTCCTGGACCGAAGGCGCGAACAGGACCTCTACACCAGCCGATCTCGCCAGCCGGGCGTCGTCGGTTTCGATGCGCGGATAGCGCTCCAGATCGGCGCGCCGGTCGAATTGCGTGGGGTTGACGAACAGTGAGACGACTACGACATCGCACGAGCGCCCGGCCGCCCGCATGAGCTCGAGGTGCCCTTCGTGGAAGGCCCCCATGGTGGGCACGAAGCCGATCGAGCAGCCGGCGGCGCGCTCGGCGGCGACTTGCCGCCTCAATTCCGCGATCGTCCGGCACAGCAGCATCAGCGTCGGCCCTCGACTGCGGTGGCGGCTTGCTTGGCGTGATCGTTTGCCGCTACGGCCCGGGTGACGGCGGCGAGCGCGTCAAAGCAGTCCAGCAGTTCGGGCGCTCGTTCAGCGATGGCGTTGCGGTGCGCGGTGACGATGACCTCGTCGCCGCGTGCGATCGGTCCGGTGAGCGCTTGTTCGGGACCCAGTGCCGCCCAATTGTCGACGGTCGCGCGGACAAGTGGGATCAGGGCGTCGCGGCTGACTCCCGCCGAAGCGGCAAGACGCTCTGCCGCTGCTTCCAGCGCGACAAGGAAGTTCGAGGCCATCGCTGCGGCAGCGTGGTAGGCGACGCGGTCGGCGTCTTCGACGTGCACGGGCCGCATTCCGAGCGCTACCGCCACGCTCTCGGCGAATCTCAACGCACGGACCGAGCTGCCGGCGATCGCGCAAGCCGCGCCTGCGAATGCAGGAGCCCCACCCCGCGGGACGGCGATGAGCGGATGCAGCGAAAACTTCTCGTGGTCGCCCAGTGGCGCCAGCGAAGTCGCCCCTGAGCAGTGGCCGACCAGCGGCCCAGGCGCGACGGCTTTGGCGGCGTTGGCAATCTGGGAGTCGGTGACCGCCAGCAGCACCACATCGGCCGCCCGGGTGTCAGATCCTCGCCGCAAGGGCCCCGCCACCGGCACTCCAGCTGAGCGCAGAGAGGCTGTCAGAGCTGTGCCCATGCGCCCGGCGCCGACAACGGCGATCCGAGGCGGCGGACTTGTCTTGACTTCGCGCACGTCCAGTTCTCGCAACAGAGATACCGGCTTGTCTGGAAGATCGGGTCAAACGACTGGGTCCGTCCCGAAGTGGCGGCCCACTGCCCAAGATAGTGCGTGGCGCACTCGTCGATCGCCGCGTGTTGCGGGTTGCGGCGAGTTGCCGGCCGGTGACGCCGCTACATTCGCGCAGTGAGCAGCGCCGAACAGCGCCGGGAAGAGCTCAAGGCGACATGGGAACTCGCCCGCGGCTGTGTCAAGTGCCCGCAACTCGCGGCCACCCGTCAAACCGTGGTGTTCGGGGCCGGCAACGCCGATGCCGACCTGATGTTCGTCGGCGAAGCGCCCGGCGCCAACGAGGACCGACGGGGCTTGCCGTTCGTCGGGCAGGCCGGCGGCTTGCTCGACCAGTTGTTGTCCGAAATCGGCTTGCGCCGCGACGACGTCTTCATCGCCAACGTCCTCAAGTGCCGCCCGCCGGGCAATCGCGATCCGTTGCCGCAGGAGATCGACAACTGCCAGGACTACTTGTTCAAGCAGCTGGAGCTGATCTGCCCCAAGCTTGTATGCACTCTCGGCAACTTTGCCACCAAGCTTCTACGCGGCGATCCCGCGACCGGCATCACGCGCTTGCACGGCCGGGCGGAAGTCCGCACCATCGGACCGCGCGAGGTCCGGCTGTACCCGCTGTTTCATCCCGCGGCGGCTCTCTACACGCCGTCGATGGTGGCGACGCTGCGGGAGGACTTCAGCCGGATCCCCGACCTGCTGCAAGAGGCGCTTCCAGACGACCGTCCCGCGCCGGTGCCGGACGTGGCGCTGGCATTTGAGCCCGTCATCGAGCCGTCGGTCGCGGTTGCCGTAGTCGAGCAGGGAAGGGAAACGTCTGTCGTGGGGCAAGCGGCCGAACCGGCGGACCAACCCTCTGGCGAGGGGCCCATCTCCGAGTCGCCACGACAAGCGGCTGCCGACTCACCCCAATTGAACTTGTTTTGAGCGCCGCGAGTGCTCGGCGTGCTCTTCGCGAGTGATGGCGTACCGCTCATGATCGCGCCAGCGGCCGGCGATGAGCAAGTAGCGCGGGGAATAGCCTTCTAAGCGCAGTCCGGCGCCTATCGCGAGGGCGATCGACGCCTCGTTCGTCGGCTGGATATTGGCTTCTAGGCGGTGCAGCCCGAGCGGCCCGAACGAGTAGTCGATGACCAGTGCAACGGCTTCGCGCATATACCCACGACCGGCGTACTGGGCGCTCGCGTAATAGCCGAGGTACGCCGACTGGAAGGCGCCACGGATGATCTGCGACACCGTGAAGACGCCGGCGATATCACCGGTCCGGCGGTCGCAAGCCAGCAGGCACTCGGAGTCGGCATGCCGGCACCGCGCGATCAGATCTTCGAACTGGTCCGGGCGCTCAGGCGGATATGCCCACGGGTGGTGTAGATCACGGGACTTGCGAACCATCTCCAAGAACGGCTCACAGTCGCTGCGCTCCAGCGCGCGCAGCAGGACTCGCTCGGTCGCGCCTAGAGCCGACGCAGATGTCACCGGAGTGAGGCCGAGTTCGTCCCGGATGCGGCGCCAACCCTTCATCGGGGTCAAGCTGCGGTTTTCAGACTGCTGCGGAGCACCGTGGACAGCCTAGGTCCCCGATACGTGCTGAAGCTGACAATTTCCGTGCAAGGACGCTTCGCGGAAGGACGAATTGGCAAACCAGAGAAACAAATGGCAGTTTGAGCCGTATTAGAGGTATCGGCACTTTCGAACAGGCCAGAGGAAGCCAGTTCGAGTGAGGTCGAACGCCGCGCACCACGCTCCCCGCACCGTTGCGCCGGCCGAAAATTGATAAAATCCGATCAGGAAGACCGGATTAGAGCCCGGGCGGGCGCCCGGAAAGGATAGAGGCAACGACCCAGTACAGCGAGACTCCGCGGCCTGCCCAGGTCGCCCACCAGGAAGCAGACCCCACCCTGGACTCACTGCAACTGCTGCTTCGCGAAGCGGGCCGCTACCGGCTGCTCACGCCCGCTGAGGAAATCGAGCTGGCCAAGCGCATCGAGAAGGGCGATCTCGCCGCCAAGGAGCGGATGATCAACTCCAATCTGCGGTTGGTGGTGTCCAACGCTCGGCGCTATCAGGGCCAGGGCTTGGCGCTTGGCGACTTGATCCAAGAGGGAATGCTGGGCCTGATTCGCGCAGTCGAGAAGTTCGATTGGCGCAAGGGCTTCCGGTTTTCGACTTACGCCACTCTGTGGATTCGTCAGGCGATTCAGCGCGGGCTTGAGAATACGAGCCGGACGATCCGGCTTCCCGTGCACGTCGCGCAGCGTTCGCGCAAGGTTGGTCGTATCGAGCGCGAGTTGACGACGAAGCTTGGGCATGAGCCCACTGACGAAGAAATCGCGCTGATGGCTGACTTGCCGCTCGCCGAAGTGATCGAGATCCGCAAGGCCGAGCGGGCAGTCGTTTCGCT
>JADDQZ010000050.1 GCA_016781085.1 Actinomycetota bacterium | reverse complement strand
TCACCGCGGACGACCGCTACGCCCGCATGGCGAGGGACTACGGTGCGAGCGCCGCTGCCGCGCTCGTATGCGGCTGCCACGTGCACGTTTCGATACCGTACCGCGGGACCGGCGTGGCGGTGCTCGACCGTATCCGGCCGTGGCTGGCGGTGCTGCTCGCCGTTTCGGCCAACTCGCCGTTGTGGTGCGGCGCCGACACCGGCCACGCGTCGTGGCGCCGGTAGGTGTGGGACGGCTGGCCCGCCGCGGGCCCGACCGGCGTCTTCGGCACGCTCGAACGCTACGAGCGCCTGGGCCGCATGCTGGTCGCGACGACCGCGGCGCTCGACGACGGGATGCTGTACTACGACGCCCGCCTGTCGGCGAAGTACCCGACGGTCGAGGTCCGGGTGGCCGACGTGTGCCTCGACCCGGACGACGCCGTCCTCGTCGCAGCGCTGTCGCGGGCTCTGGTGATGACCGCCTTGGCGCAGCTCGACGCGCCGCCGCCGGACGTGCCCGTCGAGGTGCTACGCGGCGCCTCTTGGGTGGCGTCGCGGCACGGCACCCGCGGGCTGCTGGTCGACCCGGACGCGCTTGAGGCCCGACCGGCGAAAGAGGTGCTCGCCGGGCTGCGGCGGCACGTCGCCGAGGCCCTGGAGCGGACCGGTGACGGCGACGAGGTCGACGACGGGCTGGCCCGGGTGGTGCGGCGCGGGACCGGTGCCGACGCCCAGCGGGCGGCCTTCGCCCGAGGCGGAGCCGACGCCGTCCTCAAGACCGTGGGGCTCGACTGAGCGGTCGCGCGCGGGCGCCGTCCTGCCGAGCTGTCAAGGCGACCCAGTACGGAGTGGGAAGATCGAGCCAGCGACGACGTCGCCATGGCACCGGGAGCACGCCTACAAGCACATGCGCCGACGCCTCGAGCGGCAAGCGGGCGGCATTATCCGCATGTATGACTCCCCCGATACCGGCCCCTGAGCCTCTGAGACCCACGGGCGCTCGCTGCCCGCTTCGAGGCCGCGCCCTCGCCCTCGACAGGCCGCCGGGCGAGGTACTCAAGGCGGTCGACCGACTAGCCGAGGAAACACTCCTTCTGATCCGCTGAACGCAGCCGGATAGCGAGCCGCCGGAGGGGCCGTTCCGCCAGTCGTTCTACACGCTCGATAAGGAGGCTTCTGTTCCGATCCAAGACGGGATCCGCCACGCCGATATCGCTCGCTCAAGCAAGCGCACCTCGGATATCGTTGCTGCGAAAGGGGTCTTACGCGACCCTACGAGGCTGTCGTGGGTGTAGTCGAATAGGCGGCCCGCCTCGTCTGTCGAAGCGACACCCGGATAATCGGCATAAACCGCACTAACCGCCCCGCCCGCGACACCCTACGCGAGTACGTACGACAGTTCTTGCGGATCACGCAAGCCTCTCCCGTCGAAATCCGACGATTTCCCGGTCGGTGCGATGAATTCGACGGCCGCCAGCATCGGTGACCGCGACTGGGTCGACGCTTTTATCGCTTCGCTGCTTTGCTCCCGTCCCTCGCGTGGAGTGGCAGATCCTGGCCCGGCCGGAACTCGGTGATCAGGAACGGGCGCTCGAACGCGTCGCGATCGAGCGCGGAGTTCAATCCGGTCCAGCGGTACTCCTGATCCGACGCCACCAGGAGCTCGGACCGACCCTGCGCGTTGCTGTGCCGGGTGAAGGTCGCGGCGACCGGGAAGTTGAACAGGCGCTCGTCATCGGAAAGCACCTGCCGCTCGCCCGTCCGTGAATTGATCCGGATCAGCTGAAGTTGGAAAGGATCACCGGCGTAGATCCAGTTCTCGCCGCGGCGCCACTTCTCCACCGTCAGGCCTTTGAGGCTTTCGAACACAGTGCCCGCGGGGCGAGGCGAGACCGTTTCGACCATCTGGGCGCGTTTCGCCGCAGGACGATCAGTTTCGGTGAGAGCGTCGAGCGAGATTCGGTGAAGACCGCCGAGGCAGGAGCTGCCGAAGAACAAGTCGTCTCCGCCGATCGCCAGCGAGCCGACACCTGGAGCGAACCCTCCGATCGGTGTAAACGGCAGGTCCCCGACCATGAGCGACTCCGGAGGGTGGGCGCAGCCCGCGAGCTGCGGCAGAGGAGCCGGCCCTTCGGGAAAAAGCCCGGGCCGGATGTGTCCGCTCGCGCTCACGAGCCAGAGACCCCCAATCACCGACTCAGATACGACGTATCCGCCCTCCGGAAGCACTTCGAGGTCTTCCGCGAACAGCAGCGGCAGACCCGTGAAATCGATCGTCCGTTCGCGGGCGGTTCGGAGTAGGCCCTTACGGGCCGTGTAGCGATACTCGTAGATTTTGGGCGCGCCTTGCGGCGGAAAGCCGGCGTTGTCGAGGACGGCGACGCGGCCCTTCTCAGAAACCCGCAAGGCGAACGGGAAGCGGAAACCACCCGGCGGTGACGGAAGCTCCCCGATCTCTGCGCCGGTGCGGCCGTCGAGGACGACAACCCGCGAAGCGGCGCCGGGCTCGATCGCCGGCTGGGTGACGAAGACCACTTCTCCGTCGGCAGCGATTCCGTGGATCGGCCTGTCGCTTTCCACAAACACGCTCGCGGCGGGTGCTTGATGACGGGCGCCAACCGCACCAGCCGGTTGGGCTCCGAGTAGGGCGACCAGAGCGGTGACGGCGGCGAGCAGGTATCGCTTCACGATGGGCTCCTTGCTTACGCTGAGCTGGGACGGACCTACCTCCGAACCGGGAGGCGCCGTTCCCACGGCATGGAACGCTCCACCGACTCGAGGCCGTTGATGTCGCGGATGCGGGCGAGCAGCTCTTTGGGGGGAATGGGTCGTCCGAAAAGAAATCCCTGGGCGTGGTCGCAACCACACTCAACGAGAAGCTTCCGGACACCATCTGTTTCGACACCTTCGGCGACGGCCTTTAGCTCGAGTTCGTGAGCGAGCGTCACGACCGCGCGCACGATGGCGGCTGCGTGCGGATCGCGGTCCATGCCAAAGACGAAAGACTTGTCGATCTTCAGTTCGTCAACCGGAAGCTTCCGCAGGAAGCTGAGTGACGACGACCCCGTGCCGAAGTCGTCGAGGGCGATGATCACGCCCATGTCTCGCAGCAGGGTGAGGATCTCGCCCACACGGACAGGATCGGCGCCGATGATGGTCTCGGTCACTTCGAGTCGGAGATGGTGCGGCTCGATGCCCCACTTGTCGAGCAGTTGCGCGACGTCGCCTGGCAGCGCGAGGTCGATCAGATTGGGCGCTGCCAGATTTACGGCCACCGAGACATCGAAGCCTTGTCTACGCCAGCCGGCCAGATCCGCCAGCGCTTGGTCGAGCACGTGCAGCGTGAGCGGGCGCATGAGCCCGATCTGCTCAGCCATGGGCAAGAACGCGTCTGGCCCCAGCAGCCCGTAGCGCGGATGCTGCCACCTCACGAGCGCTTCGGCGCCCGTCATCAGTCCCGTTCCCAGGTCTATCTGGGGCTGATACATAACAATCAACTCGTGCGCCGCGATGGCCTGCGGCAGCTCGCCGATGAGGGTGAGGCGCTGCCTGGAGTTTCCGTCGCGCGAGGCGTTGTAGATCTCGACGCCCCCGTTGCCCGCCTTCGCCGAGTACATCGCGACGTCGGCGCGCTGCATCAAAGTCTCGACGTCCTGCGCGTGGTCAGGGTAAAGCGCAATCCCGACGCTCGCCCGCACGACGATCGTGAGTTGCTGGTACTGAAAAGGCTTCTGAATTGCGGCAAGTAGCCGCTCGCCCACTTCGCGTGCGTGTTCGGCTTCCTGTCCTCGGGAAAGAAGCACCGCGAATTCGTCTCCGCCGATCCGCGCCACCAGCTCGGATCCCTCGAGTGCCGTGCTGAGACGGGGGCGCAGCTCGGCCAACAGCGCATCGCCGGCACCGTGCCCCAGCGTGTCGTTGAGCTCCTTGAAATGGTCGAGGTCGATGAGCAACAGGGCGACCGACTGGCCGTCCTCGCGTGCCCGGGCGACCGACTTCTCGATCTCAGCGAAGAGTTGGCGCCGGTTCGGGAGCTTGGTCAGGGGATCGTGGAGAGCGTCATACTCGCATTGCGCCGCGAGTTCACGCAGCTCGCTTTCGAGCCGCAGACGATCGGTGGCGTCACGCATGTTGAGCACGAAACCGCGCACGCTCTCGTCGTGCAGTCGGTTCGCCGCCACGACCTCGACGTGGCGGTAGCTCCCGTCGCGGTGGCGGACTCTCAGGGCCAGCGTCTCGGCTAGCCCGGCGTGCTCGCGCGCGCTCTCGAAGTACCGCTCGAGAACCGGGCGGTCGTCTTCGTGCACCAGGTCGAGCACAGGTGTCCGCAGCACTCGGTTGGGTTCGTAACCCAGAACGGTGCGTATGGAATCAGCCTGCCAGCGCACACGCAGGTCGTCGCCGATCACCGAAATGACGTCCGTCGCGTTCTGCACGAGGGATCCCAGGCGGCGCTCATTGGCCTGGATGCTGGCGAGTGCGACGTTGAGGGTGTGCATCACCCCTGGCGCGATCACCATTCCGATGATGCGCTCAACATCCTCTTCGAGATGAACGCTGCCGCGCGGCGCGTGCGCGCCCACTAGAGCGCTCATCCACAGCGCGTAGCGCGTCAAAACGATCGGCAGCGTGCCGTAGAGGGATCGAAAGATCAGTCCGAACAACGGCAGGAAGGGATCACCGGGCACTGCCCGCAGCAGCACGAAAAGGGCGGCCACCTCCAACGGCTCTGCCCACAGCGGAAAGGACGTCCGCCGGTAACCGATCGCCCAGTGCAAGACCAAAGCGATCATGACGAGCGTGACGCCTGCGGACGTCGCGAGCGACTCCGACACGAGGATCTGGGCGCCGAGCGCCGGAACGGCGCTTGCGACCGCCAGGAGCAGCAGCAGCAGCCGGAGACGCTCGAGTGGGGCTATAGGGGGAGTGAAAATGGCCGACATCAGCAGAAAACCTCGCGCCCTGAGAAACGTCATGCCTGTACTGACGGCGCTTACCGTGTGATCGACTGCCGGGGCGATACCTGAACTCTCCGGGCACCTGTCTGACGCGAGGCCAGGTGCGACGCTCAAGGGACGGCGGCAAAGAGCCGAGTAGAAGCAAAACGACCATCGGCGGGAGAAAGCATGCGTACGCCCGAAGAGCGTCTAGCGCTGCTCGACAGAACAATGAGTGAAGTCGCGAATCAAGGGCTGATTCACCTAGCGCCCGACGACGAGCCGCTGGACGGTCGCACTGTCGCCTTCGATGGCCGCACGGTGGTGAACTTCGGGTCTTGCAGCTACCTAGGGCTCGAGCTCGACCCGCGCATGCGCGCGGGCGTGGTGGACGCGGTCATTCGCTACGGGACCCAGTTCTCGTCGTCACGCGCGTATCTCTCCGCGCCCCCCTACACCAGGCTCGAGACAAAGCTTGAATCCATGTTCGGTGGGCACGTGATCGTGGCGCCCACCACGACGCTCGGCCACCTCGCCGCGCTCCCGGTGTTGGTGGAATCAGGCGACGTCGTAATCCTCGACCAGATGGTCCATCACAGCGTGCAGATGGCGGCCAACCAGCTTCGCGCCCAGGGAACGACCGTCGAGCTGATTCGTCACAACCGGATGGACCGCCTGGAAAGCATGATCTCGCGCCTCGCGCGCCGACACAAACGCATCTGGTATCTGGCCGACGGCGTTTACAGCATGTTCGCCGACTTGGCCCCGTTCGCCGAGCTCGCATCGCTGCTCGACCGTCACGAGCAACTGCACATCTACATCGACGACTCGCACGGCGTCGGTTGGACGGGACGTCACGGTCGTGGCCCCGCCCTCGAGCATCTCGGTACGCGTGAGCGCCTTATCGTCGCGGCTTCTTTGAACAAGTCCTTTGCGGCGGCAGGCGGCGCGCTGATCTTCCCGAACGCCGAGCTCAAGCGACGCGTCCGTTTGCTAGGAGGGCCGATGATCTTTTCGGGCCCGATCCAACCTCCCATGTTGGGAGCCGCCCTTGCCTCGGCGGAAATCCACCTGACCCCGGAGATCGAGGAGCGCCAGGCCGCGTTACGTGAGCGGGTGGACTTCTGCACGGAACTGCTGCAGGAGTTTTGCCTTCCGCTGGCCGCGAAGGACTTGACTCCGATCCGCTACGTCACGCTCGGCGTACCAGCAGCCGCGCAAGAGGTGACGGCGCGGCTGCTCGACGACGGCTTCTACGTGAACATCGCGCAGTTCCCGGCCGTCCCGATGAAGCAAGCCGGCGTGCGGATCACGCTCACGCTGCATCACCGACTGGAAGACATACGTGCGCTCGTCGAAGCGCTGTCTCGCCATGTGCCGGGCGCAATTGGCCGTTCCGAACATCAGCG
This sequence comes from Actinomycetota bacterium, assembly GCA_016781085.1. GTDB lineage: Bacteria > Actinomycetota > Thermoleophilia > Solirubrobacterales > Solirubrobacteraceae > LC5-1. The sequence continues at coordinate 8,476 of JADDQZ010000050.1, read as the reverse complement.
CGGGCGCCGGAGCGACCCTGCGTCGACCGCTAAGACGAGCGTGGCCGTGCGCGCAGACGACGCCGCTCCTGTCCTGCGTCTCGAGCGGCATCGCTCCATCCGGCAGCTTGATCTGCGCGAGTGGGACGAGCTGCTTGGGGGAAGGGGCACGTTTACGGCGGAAGGCCTCGGATTTTTGGAGCAGACATTCGTCGAGGACAACTCCCGCCCCGAGGACCGCTGGTCGTTTCATTACTACCTCGTTCGAAACCAGCATGGCCGTCCCGTGCTCGCGACGTTCTTCACCGCAGCGCTATGGAAAGAGGACCTGCTCTCTTCTGGCGCCGTCTCGCGTGCAGTCGAGCAGCGTCGGCGCCAGGACCCCTATTACCTGACGTCGGTGACCTTCGCGATGGGGTCCTTGCTGACGGAAGGCGACCACCTGTACCTTGACCGCGAGGGCGCATGGAGCGCCGCGCTCGACCTCCTGCTGGAGGCCGTAACCGCCGACGCGCAGGCGGTCGGCGCGGGCACGGTCGTCCTGCGCGACTTGGCGCCCGACGCAGAGCTCGCCTCGGAGCTAAACGATCGGGGCTTCGCGCAGATTTCAATGCCGGACTCATTCGTGCTCGCTCCCGTATCCGACAGCGATTCCGAGTGGTTGGCCGGACTTTCGCCCAAGGCACGCGCGCACCAGCGCCGCGAAGTCCTGCCCTGGGATGATGCTTTTAGTATCGAGATCCTCCGTTGCGGCGACCGGATCCCCACCGAAGCCGAGTTCGACCACCTCCACCGGCTGTACCGGAACGTTCAGCAACGCGGGCTGGAGATCAACGCCTTTGAGCTTCCGCGGACGCTACTGCCGAACATGCTCCGGTACCCCTGCTGGGAACTCATGCTGCTTCGGCTCCGACCCGGCGGGGATGACCCCACGGAGCACGCTCCCGTGGCTTTTGGCGCCCATTTCATCGGTGAGCGTCACTACGCCCCAATGCTTGTCGGCCTCGACTACTCCTACGTGCGGTCCCATCACTCCTACCGCCAAGCGCTGCGTCAATCGCTCCTGCGAGCGCGCCACCACGGCGCGGAGCGCGTACTGCTGGGCATGGGAGCTCCGCTCGAGAAGAAGCGCGTTGGGGCCCGCCCTCACGCACGCGTCACTTTCGTTCAGGCGTCGGACCACTACAGCCAGGAAGTGCTCGCCATGCTCGAAGCAAACCTCGCGACGCCAAGATCCATGGTGGTGACCGACTAGAGTGACGATTGGTAGACACCCACGGCTTCAAATGCAAAGGTGGTTCCAGAAGTCGGCCAGTGAAAGTGTGGCGGCAGGCCGCGGGCGCTGCGCTACGCGCTGGCGCGCTCAGGGCCACCCGGCAAGTGATGTTGGCTGAGGCCGCTGAAGAGTGGCTGGCAGGCGCCAGAGACGGCACCATCCGCAACCGCTCCGGTGACGACTACAAGCAGAGCACCATCCGTGCCTACGAGAAGGAGCTCCAGCGGCGCGTGTTGCCAGTCTTCGGAAACGCCGGCTCGCCGACATTCGCCGATCCGACATTCAGGACCTCATGGACGGGCTGAAGGCGAGCGGCTTGGCGGCGAGCACTGTGCAGTGCTCCATCCTGCCGCTACGGGCGATCTATCGCCGCGCCATTGCGCGACGCGACGTCGCGATGAACCCGACGACAGGGGTAGAAGTCCCGGCTGTCCGGGGAGGTCGCGACCGGATCACCTCTCCCAAGGAAGCACAACAACTGATCGACGCCGGTCGAGACACCGCCGAGCCGTCGCTTGTGTCCTAAACGAACGTTTTTGAGACGGTCCCGGCGAAGGGTGCCGCGTGACGGCGTTATGCGGCTTCGCGGTGTCTCAAAATTCGTCTCACGCCCGGTGTCTCACGTCCGACGTTTTTGAGACAGTGTTGGGGTGGCTGCAATCGGCTATGCGCGTGTCTCGACGACCGATCAGGACCCCGAGCTGCAGTTGCGCGATCTCGATGCCGCGGATTGCGCACGGATCTTCGTGGAGCGTCGCAGCGGCGCTTCCGCCTGGGCGATGTGCGGTTGTGACACCGCCATCATCGCCTGCGCGGCCGGGCCGCCAATTACACCTAGGGGGAAATCTCTTCCACCTGTATGTGCCAACGGGTGAGCTCCTTAGACCTTCGCGCAGATTCACCGGTGGCGGTGCGGACTGGTCAGCTTTCGTGATGCTTCGCGGTCAAGGTGTTGAAGACCTCAAAGCGCCACTTCATAATGCCGGGATGGGCCGCGGCCACTCGCTAGATGATCGGGATCCGCCCGAATCTGCGCCCAGCAGCCAGCGTGACGGGGTGGCGTCCTACCGGCCCCGCAGCGTCATGGATTACTTGTTCCTTCCAGGACTCGCTCGGCAGGCGGCACGCCGGGCGATTCGGAGCGAGCCGCCGCTCTACCCGCCGATCGAATGGACGATCGAGCCGGATCGCCCGGATTGATCGCGTCCTGACGGCCCTCCGAGGATAAGTGGCGTGGTCGTCATCGCCCTGCGGCGCGGAACACGGCGAGACCGGCGTCATGGAGCCTCGCGTGAACGGCGAACGAAGATACCACCAACCTCCGCGCGTTCTGAGCCGTGCCGCAGGGTCCAATCCGAGGGCGTTCCAGTCGTGGAAGCGTCGAGCCTCGAGGATGACGTCGAGCGGAGCGGCAGTGGTGTCGCCCGACGCCTCGGGCCTTGCAGGCGGGTCGCTGGTACGAAGGGAGTGCACGATCTCGTCGGAGTGTCATCCACGAGCATGACGTCCGGATAAGCGGTAACGCCCGCGAGCCGCCCGAACGCCGCGCGCCCTGGGTCGGGAGCCGGTACAGCAAGCTTCAGCATCCCTTCGCTAGTACGTCGCGCGCTCTTTGTGTACGCGCTCCAGCCGACCTCGTGCTCTCCCACGCCGTCGGCTTGCAATAGGAGCAGCTCATCAATAGCGAGAGACCGCCCGGCGTGCAGATCACCCACGCGTACCTCAAGGTGGCGCCCGCCGTCAGTGAATTTCCAAGCGGCCTGATGCGGCGAAAAGCCCTTGAAGTCGAGGAAGTCGAGGACGGGCCGGCTGAATACCGATGGCGTACTTCCGCGCAAAATGTCAGACACGCGCGAAGCGCCCGCGGGGTGGCTCGTAGGACGGCCGGGACGGCGGCATCTGCATCGTCGGACTGTCGTACGCGCAGCTCGCCGACAGCATTGGCGTGTCGCGCCCGTGGATACAGCAGATGGTTCAGCGCGCGCGGAAGGCGGAAGCCGACAACGAGTAACGCCTGTGCCCGAACAGCGTCAGGGGCCGGCTCCCACGTCGAGAGGTCCCGCGCTGGGTTTCGGCCCGCTAGTCGGATGCGTGTGCCACTCCCCAACCCACTGCGGGCGCTCGCGCTCCAGGCCTGCGCCGCCAGCCGCTGAGCGTGCCCTAGGTCGCGCAGGAAATCCGGCCCACGCTCCAGTTCGGACCAGGGTCCCCGGCTCCACCACCTCGATCAGGCCCACGTCATCGGGCCGCAGCCGAGCGAGATGCCGCCCGTCTCTCGGGCATCCGCAGATGCCGCGGCAAGCTCAATGATCTCGCGGCGCTATTGCCGGCCGGTACCAGTGCGGTCGGCGGAAGCGGTCGGCGCCGAGCCGCTTTCTGTGGTCGGACCGTTGCGGGTCGCGCCTTCAGCAGCGGCACGATCGTCGAAGTCCCGCTCGAATCGGGTGCGGGCCGTCGTCTTTGGCTGCCGCTGCTGAACGGAACCGAGCGCCTGGGCGTCATGGAAATGCTCTTCGGCGACGCAGCCGACTGCCTTCCGGAGGCGACACTGGCTCTTTGCGAGCGCTACGCGCATTTGGTCGCGATGTCGGTCGTGACGAAGACGGCCTATGGGGACGACTTCGAGATCGTCCGTCGCCGCCAGCCGATGACGATCGCCAGCGAACTGCTGTGGCAACTCGTGCCGCCGCTGGCGTTCGCCACCGACGACCTCGTCATCGCAGGACTGCTCGAGCCTTGCTACGACAACGGCGGCGACGCATTCGACTACGCCGTCAATCGCGGCATGTTGCACGCCGCGGTTTTCGACGCGATGGGTCACGGGCTGCCCGCGGCCGGCGCGGCGGCCTTCGCGCTGTCGGCTTACCGCCATAGTCGCCGGTGCGGCGATGCACTCGTCAAGACCTACGCCGCGATGGACAGCGCGCTGTCCGAGCAGTTCTGGGTCCGCTTCGTCACGGCGCTGATCGCCGAACTCGAGATCGCGAGCGGGCGGTTTTGCTGGCTCAGCGCGGGTCATCCCGCCACCGCATCTGGCCCGAGCAGAGATCGCTGTCGCTAGCACCGAACCTTCGTGCTCGCGCGTCCGAGCCCGCGTCGTAATCCGATGCCAGCGAAGCGGTGACGCGGTACGTCGGGCGGCGCAGGCGGATGGCGAGGCGACCAAGTGAGAGGCGACGAACAGACGACACTCCACGCGCGCGGCGGATCTATCCGCGCGCTGGTTGAAACTGACCTTCCTCGGATCGTCGACATCTCGCTTCGCGCTTGGGAGCCGGTGTTCGAGAGCTTGAGATCACAGCTCGGCGACCGGGTATCCGATCTTCTGTTCCCGGACTGGCGTACGAGTCACGCAGCAACCATCGAGACGGCTTGCACCGATGTGGACAACGAAGCATGGCGACCCGGGACATGAGCCCGCGCGAAAGCTCTACGAGAAACTCGGCTTCCGGCCGCTACCGCTCGTCAGGTACTACCGGCCGCTGTGACGCGACCGCGCCGGTCCGAAACTTCACCGCTGATTCGAACCGCCCAATTTGCTCGCCCGCGATCTGCCCTTGTCGGCGAAGACACCGCCGCGGCCGAGCGCGTTCGACGCTTCTCGCTTAGCTGATCGGCCAAGCCACCCATATCGCAAGGACGAGCGTGAGGCTGACGATCCACGCTTGGAGCGCGGCCGTACGAGAAGAGTCGCCCACCTCGACCGAGGGGCCGTATCCACGGGTGTGTCTCGGCCGACGCCTGCAATCGGGTCAATCGCGCCATGCACGCCCCCCCGCGCGCCGATGTCTTTCCAGCTGCGGCTCACGCTTACGCATCGCAATTAGAATCGTCCGATGCTACGGCTCTCGGGGTTGCCACCCGTGTCGGCGGCGCCCCGCGCCCGCGTCGCGCTCGTCGGCGATCGTCTCATCTTGCGCTTCCTCCGCGTCGACGGCGGGGTCACGCGCTTCGACCTGCCGCTCTACACGTTGGGCGGCGACGCCGACGGCGAGCAAGCTCAACTTTCGCTCTTGGCCCGACTCGTGGAGCTCGGCTACGACGCGGAACGCGACGCCTGACCGTCGCGGTCAGTGGGGCCGGCGCAGCGCCGACCCCACTCACCTCCGTTTCTACGCGGCGACGCCCGTGATGCCGCGCTTCTTGAGGTCGCCGTGCGGGTCGAGCACGAACTTCCTCGCGGCGCCCTGGTCGAAGTCCTGATAGCCCTGCGGCGCGTCCTCGAGGTCGATGACCGTGGCGTTGACGGCCTTCGCGATCTGCACGCGGTCGTGAAGGATCGCCTTCATGAGGGCATGGTGGTACCTCATGACCGGGCACTGCCCGGTCACGAAGGTCTGCGACTTCGACCAGCCGAGACCGATCCGGATCGAAAGCGAACCCTGCTGGGCGGCCTCGTCGGCCGCGCCCGGGTCGCCCGTGACATACAGCCCGGGGATGCCGAGCGCGGATGCCGGGCCCGCCATGTCCATCAGTGAGTTCAGCACGGTGGCCGGCTTTTCCACTTGGGCGTCTTCGCCATGGCCGCGCGCCTCGAAGCCAACAGCGTCGACGGCGCAGTCGACCCACGGCTCGCCGAGCAACTCGGTGACCTGCTCCTTCGGGTCGCCCTTCGATACGTCGACGGTCTCGCACCCGAACGAGCGCGCCTGGGCGAGGCGCTCCTCGATGAGGTCACCAACGATGACGACCGAGGCGCCGAGGAGCTGCGCCGATACAGCGGCCGCGAGTCCGACGGGACCGGCGCCCGCGATGTAGACGGTCTTGCCGGTCGAGACGCCTGCGGTGATGCAGCCGTGGTAACCCGTCGGGAAGATGTCCGACAGCATGGTCAGGTCGAGGATCTTCTCCATCGCCTGTTCCTTGTCCGGGAACTTCAGCAAGTTCCAGTCCGCGTACGGAATCATCACGTACCTGGCCTGCCCGCCGACCCAGCCACCCATGTCGACGTACCCATAGGCCGAGCCAGGACGATCGGGATTGGTGTTGAGACAGACGCCAGTGTGGCCAAGCTTGCACATCCGGCAGCGGCCGCAGGCGATGTTGAACGGCACGGAGCAGAGGTCGCCTTCCTTGATGAACTCCACGTCGCGCCCGGCCTCAATCACTTCTCCAGTGATCTCGTGGCCGAGGACGAGATTCGTCGGCGCAGTCGTGCGTCCGCGGACCATGTGCTGGTCTGAGCCGCAGATGTTGGTGGAGACGACCCGGAGAATGACGCCGTGCTGGGCCTCACGGTCGACGTTGCCAGGATGGACGCCAGGCCCGTCTTGCAGTCGCAACTCCGGATAGCCGATGTCCTGGACCTCGACCTTGCCCGGCTCGATGTAGGCAACCCCACGGTTGCTGTCAGCCATGCTCCGCCTCCTCCGATCGCGACCTTACGTGGCGGTTACCCCCGCGAGACCTTCGCGACACGCTCAGTGGGGGTGCTGATGACCTCCGCCGAGGCGATCGCGGCGCGTTGCCGCAGGCGTGAACGTGGACGGCGGTTTACGGCCAGGGCCGGCCACGAATGTCGACAGAAGCCGTTGAACGTCGCGCGCATCGCAATTCGGGCACGGCGGTGCCGGCGCGTCGGCACGCTGCAACTCCTCGAACCGGCAAGCGCAGCGTTCACAGACGAAGGCGTACAGCGGCATTACGCGATGGTACGCCCCGGCGCGCCGCCGAGGGCGATTCGCAGACAGTGATTTGTTTTCACCTCCTTATCGCGGGCAGGCCGTAGCGCGGCGAAGGCTCCATGCGCTTAGCGGCGACGGAGGCGCGAAACTCGCAACAGGAGGCGGCATGGCATCTGACCAACCTCGACGTCTGCTTGCCGAAGCGGTCGGCACCGCCCTGCTGGTCTTCTTCGGAGTCGGCTCGGTGATCGCCGCACTCACCGTCGGCGACGGCGCCCTCGACTACGCCAGCGTCGGAATGATCGCCCTCACGTTCGGCCTCGTGGTCGCCGTCGTCATCTACGCGTTCGGCACGACCTCCGGCGCCCACATCAACCCAGCGGTCACGATCGCCCTCGCCGCGACGAGCCGCTTCCCGTGGCGCGAGGTCCCCGGTTACGTCGGGGCCCAAATCCTGGGTGCGCTGGTGGGCGCGGCGCTCGTCACGCTCGCCTTCGGCGCCGCCGCAGTCGATTTCGGCCTCGGCCAGACCACGCTCGGCGACGACGTGTCGCTCGTCCAAGCGTTGACCGCCGAGGCAATCGGGACCTTCATCCTGGTCACCGCGATCATGGGCCTGGCCGTCGACCAGCGCGCCCCCGTCGGATGGGCGGGCCTGATGATCGGCTTGGCGGTCACACTGGCGATCCTCGTCACCGGACCGCTGACCGGCGGCTCGCTCAACCCGGCAAGGACGCTCGGCCCGCTGATCGTGGCCACCATCGGCGGCGGCGAGACACAGTGGCCCGATCTCATCGTCTACCTCGCCGGGCCAGTCGCAGGAGCGGCGGCGGCTGCCTTCGCCTACGACGCGATCGCGCGGCCGCGCGACCAAGCAGAGCCAACGAACGCCGCTCAAGGCACACAGGGAGAAATCGAAGGACGACGCGACGCGCCTAGCAACGCCGGTGCGGGCACCCCCACGAGCTCTACCGCAATGCCAACGGACACGAACGTGCAGCGCCGTGGCTGACGAGCGCGGCGTCGACTAGATCTGACTCGGATGCCGTCCGTCGAGCCACGGACGTCGCCGAGCGCGACGACTTGGTCCGCCAGACCACCCGCGCGAGGGCCGCCGGTACCGTCGAGCGATGACGATCCAACACATGAAGCACGCGGGCACCGTGGTCGACGACCTCGTGGCCGCGGCCACGTTCTTCGTCGAGCACGGACTCAAGCTGCAGGGCGAGAAGCCGGTCGAGGGCCCGGGTGCTTGATAGGACTGAAGATGCGTATAACCGCTTTTGCTCGCTTGCCGCACCCCGCCAATGTCCTGGACGTCGACCTTGCCGCGTACGCCGTGGCGGCGGCAGGGAAGTCGCCGCTGAGCTCATGCAGGTGGCCGCGGACGGCGTGCCACCGGTGTCGCTCGCCGAGCACCTCGCGCAGCCGGTCGCTCTCGCCCAGCCCGGCGGCGGCACCAAGAACATGGCTGAACCGCACATCGTTTCCGGAGAAACTCCGGCCAGCGTCGACGTGCTAGTTGAGTCGGAGCAGCACGACATTGTGGTTCTGGAGGACAAGTCGGCGGATCCAGCGGGCTGGCGGTCAGCAGAAC
>JADDQZ010000057.1:12815-14813 GCA_016781085.1 Actinomycetota bacterium | reverse complement strand
AAGCGGCTGTTCATCAGCCCCAGCACCGTGAAGACGCAGGTGTCGAGCATCTTCGACAAGCTCGGCGTCGAGAATCGGGTTCAGGCCGCGGTCTACGCGATTCGCAACGGTTTGGACACCGCGCCGCGGGACTGATCAGCGTCGCGTCGCTTCGGCCCCGCCCAAAGATACGAAGCGCTCCCGTAGGCCGCTGAGGCGCTCGCGCGTCTCAGACGCACGGCGCACCATTGAGGCTTGCTCGCGTTGCACGTCGGATAGCTCCGTCTCAGCCTGCAGGTCCGTCTCCGCGCGAGCCGCGAGTTCGCGTCGCCTGCGCTCCAGTCGCCTAGCGCCCGAGTCCATCTGCAATGCGACCGCATACCCGTCGCAGAGCAAGTCCTCGATCTCTCGTGCCAGTCCGACCCCTGCTTCACCCCGGCATACCCGCGCGCACAGCGACGAGATGCGCTCGATCAGTTCGGCGAACTGGTCCATGGGTTGGTTCATGGTGCCCGTCACGCGAGCCGTCATAAACGACCCGGACGGCCATACCCCGTTCAACCGTATGAACGCAGGACGTCACCGAGCTCATCACGGCTGCCGCATTGCAACTTGGCCATAAGTGATGACACGTGTCGGCGTACGGTGACCTGCGAGACGCCCAAGCGATGGGCGATCTCGGCCGTGCCGCAACGTTCTGCGAGGAGGCCGACGACCTCCCACTCGCGGTCGGTAAGCGGCGCCTGCGCGCGCGCGTCGACAGTCGAACGCTCCCGGTCCCTGCCGTGAAGCTCGTTGAGGAGCGTCCCGCTGAAAGCGCGCGGAACGGCGGCCTCGCCGTTCGCGACCGCCTCGATGACAGCCACCAGCCGAGACGGATTCATCGTCTTGGGGACGTATCCCGCCGCTCCCGCGCGCATTGCTTCGAGGAACTCCGCATCGTTCGGGTTGTCGCTCAACACGACGACCCTCACGGCCGGAGCTTCCTTAACCAGCGAGCGCACGAGGTCGAACGCCCCTCCGGGCAGTTCGACGGAAATCAGCGCGACGTCGCCATTGCCGGCGGCCGCCCGAGCCGCCTGCGCGTCAGGGGCCTCAGCATGAAGCTCGACCGCTTCATGCCGCAACGCGAGGCGCAGACCAGCGCGCGTGGGAGCGTCCGGCTCAGCGATCGTCACCCGTACCGGCCGTCTCATGGCAGCAGGACCTCGATCTCGCTGCCGCCGCCGAGGTCGGACCGGATGCGGAGGTCGCCGCCGAGGGCTTCGACGCGCTCGCGCATCCCGGCGAGTCCGCGGCGTCCGGGCTTTTCCTTTGCGGCTGATACCTCGAAGCCGTCCCCGTCATCGCGGATCCGCAGCGCAATCCCGTCCTGTGCCGCCATCTCCAACGTCACATGCTTTGCGCGGCCGTGGCGAGCGGCGTTGGTAACGGCTTCTCTCACTACTCGCAACAGCGCCTCGCGTGTGGCATCGGGAACCTCCACTTCGCGCGGGATGTGGATCTCGAGCTCGGCGCCTTCGCGGCTGGCCGTTTCGGCTGCCGCCCGTTTGAGTGCGGTGGCGAACGGCTCGTCGGTGGGTCGCGCCAACGCCGCGATGGCGTGGCGCGATTCGTCGAGAGCATTCTCGGCTGCCTTCACCAGCAATCCGACGCCTTTAGGCGACTGCTCGCGCTGCGAGAGTCGCCGGCCATGCTGGATGATGAAAGCCAGGTCCTGAGCGACACCGTCGTGGAGGTCACGGGCGACACGTCGCCTTTCCTCCAACACCGCGGTTTCCGCGAGCGCCCGCTGGCTCAACCGGATCTCGCTGATGCCGCCCATGAGCACCGCCAGGAAGAAGCCGAGACGGAGAACGTCGCCCGTGTAGAACCACTCCGTGTAAAGCGACGGAAACAGGAAGTAGTTCAGGCGGGCGAAAGCGGCCAAAATCGCGCCGATCGCGATCCATTGGATGAATCGGTCGCCCGTAGCCGCACCGCGCTTGGCGAACCCCACGGCGGCGAGCCCGAACAGCA
>JADDQZ010000057.1:0-12665 GCA_016781085.1 Actinomycetota bacterium | reverse complement strand
CGCGACGGCGCCGCGCTCGGGGTCCCCGATATGGTCCCTAGGCATGAGTGCTTCCGTTACCGAGAACCCCGAACTCAACCGCTACGAGATCCGCGAAGACGACCAACTCGCAGGGTTTCTGAACTACACCGAGACCGGCGCCACCCGCGACTTCTCTCATACCGAAGTGGACGAAGCGTTCAGTGGGCGCGGACTTGCGTCGAAGCTCGTCCGTGGCGCACTCGACGACGCCAGGACCAAGAAGTTCGAAGTGGTCCCATCATGCTCGCTCGTCAGGCACTTCCTGGGCAAGAACCCCGAATACATGGAAGTCGTCGACACACAGTCGCGCGCGCGGCTCGAGGCGTCGGCATAGCGCAAGAGAAGTTGAGGCGCCGCCGTCTGGTCGCGGCGGCGCGTTGTGGATCCTTCTTGTCAGCCAACGGGCTGTCTCGAATAGAACTCGACAAGTAGCCGGTTGACTTCGTCGGGCTCGTCGTGCTGAAGCCAGTGCGACGCTCCAGGCAGATGGATCACCTCAGAAAGAGCCGGCACAAAACGCTCAAGGGGATCCGCGAGAGAGCGATCGAGGTACCGGTCTTTGTCGCCCCAGATGACCAGCGTGGGGCACGAGATGGGCCTCGAAGTCACGCGCGGCCTCGGCGGGCGGCGCACGGCGGCCCGGTAGTAGTTGAGCATTGGAGTCAAAGCGCCCGGCCGTGACCAGGTTTCCACGTAACGCTCGATGTCGGCAGCGCTGAACGCTCCCAGCCGTGCGTCGTGCTCGAACCCGAAGCGCAGTGCGGCAAAACGTCGCCGCGTCAGTACGCGCTCCGGTAGTCGCGGGAGCTGGAAGAAGAAGACGTAAGACGATCTGGCAAGTTGGCTTGGCCGTGGCAGCGCACGCAAATAGCGCTGTGGGTGCGGTGCGTTGAGGATGGCCAATCGCTGCACCGCGTCCGGATGCGTCGCCGCCAGCGCCCAGGCGATCACACCGCCCCAGTCGTGTCCGGCAACCATGGCCGAGTCCTCGCCGCGCTCGGCGATGAGGTGGCAAACGTCGCGGGCGAGCCGATCGACGCTGTAGGCCGCTACGCCGGCCGGCCGCGACGAGAGGTTGTAACCGCGCAAGTCGGGCGCGACAACGCGAAAGCCGGCGGCCGCGAGTGCCGGGATCTGCAGCCGCCAGCTGTACCAGAACTCCGGGAAGCCGTGTAAGAGGACGACCAGCGGCCCGTCGCCTTCTTCGACGTAGTGCAGCCGCACGTCCCCTAGATCGGCATAGCCGTCACGCATGGTCGGGGCTGATGGCGTGGCTGTCGGGTTGGCGAAGCTTGCGATCGCGTTCCAGCTCCGCCTGCAACAGACGGTCCGCCTCGTCTTGCACGCGGCGCCCGTCGCGGCGCGCGAACCGCCAGGACGCTTGCGACATCGGGTACGCCCGTCGGCGCAAGCCGTTGATCCTACCCGCAAGCTCGAGCCCACCGCCGGTTTTGAAAGGGTCGAAGCGAAGCCCGTCGAGCCCTTGTGGGAGGCGCTCGCCGACTTCGAGGGTGGCCACGCCGCGGAAGCGCCCGAAGACCGGGGCGACCGCCACGTTGAAGTGCAACTGTCCCGTCGCGGCCGCCCGTCCCAGTCGATCGAGCTCGTCGCCGCCCTGCGGGCGTGGGGATGTCTTGCTGGGAAGCACTCCGACGAGGAAGGAATCGTCGCCTGCTTTGAAGGGCAGCGACGAGCTGTACGGCCGCTGTTGTACGTCGCCTGCGGGCAGGAAGACGTGATGGATCACCGGCAGGTTCGCCGATGTCACGACCAGCAGGTCCTGATGCTGATTCAGGCCATAACAGTCCAAGACCCGTATCGACATTCCGAGCAGGTCCGGCAGCGGCCGCGGCAATCCGACCGACCGGGAGAAGCGCACGATGGCGCCATGGGCGGCGGGCTTGGCGAGCAGCTCCGCGCCTTGCGGTGCGTGGGAGCTTCCAGGCACGACAAGGCGCGCGCGGTGGACGACGCCTTCGGGATGCACTGCCTTGCCGCGGCGCACCCCCGCCACGGCACCCAAGACCAGGCCGGTCAGGGTCCCCGCCGCGTCGTTGAGGAGCCCCGCTATGGAGTTCACGCCAGGCACTCCAGCAGTGATCGCGCCATGGTCAGCACCTCGTCTGGTTTTAGCCGTTGTGCGCAACGGTGGTCAATCGGACAGTCCAGGTGCCCGCACGGATTGCATTCGACTTGCACGCGGGCCATGCGGTGACCCTCGTGCCGCCAGCGGACAGGGTCTCCAGACAAGAAGACGACGACCGCCGGAGTCCCAACCGCCGCCGCGAGATGAGCGGCGCCCGTGTCCGAGCAGATCAACAGCCTCGCCGACCGCAGCAGAGCGGCGAAGCCCCCGAGCGAAGTGGCGCCGCACAAGTCGATGCCAGCGGCACGCATCGCGCGGACGATGCCACTCGTCACGTCCTCTTCCCCGGCAACTCCGGTGACAGCCACCGAGAACCCGGCGCCCGACAGGGCGTCAGCCACCCGCGCGAAGCGCTCCGCCGGCCAGCGGCGGCTGGAAGATGTCGCGCCCGGATGGACGAGCACGTAGGCGTCACCGAGGCTGCGCTCGGCTCGCACGCGGTCGGCTTCGCGCTCGTCTCCCTGATCAAGCGGGAACTCGAGCTTCCGACCAGCGGACGGTGCTCCGAGGAGGTCCAAGAGCGTCAGGTGACGGTCGACCTCGTGCAGATGCGCGGGATAAGGGAGAAAGCGCGCAAGTGACGGCGGGCGCCACGCCCCAGGAGTGAAGAAGCCGGCCGTTCGCTTGGCGCCCAACAGCTCCGTGAGCTCGTTGACTTCGGTACGCCCCCCGTACATCTGGATCGCCAGATCGAACTCGCGCTCTCGCGTGCGGTCAAGAAAGTCGTCGATCAGGTCGTGCCGTGGCGGGCGCTCAGGTATCCCCGGCCACCCCGGGAAGGACAGCAGTTCGTCGACGTATGCGGCTTGGCGCTCAAGTACGGGCGCCATCTCTGGATAAGTGATCAGCGCGACGTGGGCGTTCGGGAGGCGCGCTCGTAGCGCTCGCACCGCCGGGACGCTGCAAAGCAGGTCGCCCAAGCCGGTCCTTGGGCGCACGAGGGCTATCGACCGCGGCTCGCGGTCTAGCTCGCACCCAAACTGGGAGACGGGCTCGCCACAGCGCCCCCGCGGCGCCCCGCCATCGACCCTGTGGTCCGAACCGCAATCTCTCTGGCGGACGTCAGTGGTGAGAGGTGAAGTAGCGTCGCCGCGCGGTGGCATCTCCAACCAACTTACGCGTGCTGCGGCTGTGCTCGGTTTTTGAGCCCCCGCCGGAGTCGCTGCGCGGCCGGGGTGCACGCTTCGACCTGATCGGCGGGATGCAGAACCACACCGCTTCGCTGACCCGTGCGCTCGACGCCTTTGGGGTTCATCAGGACGTCATCACGACGCGTCCTCCGGGGGCGACCGCCGAACAGCGGCTGGGGGCGCGATCGACGGTTCATCGCCTCGGGTTGCCGGTCCGGGCGTTCCGCCAGTTCTACAGCCTTCCTGCGGCCGTGCTCGTCGACAGGCTCGCCCCCGGCGCCGACCTTCTTCACGTTCATCTCGGCGAAGACCTGGCGATCGTCCCGATAGCGCTGGCGGCGGCTCGCCGTCACAAGTTGCCGTGGGTTCTCACCGTCCACACCAGCTTGGCTCACACATTCGCGGGCACCGGCACTCGTGGTCTCGTGCTCAAACACGCGGGCGGTCAGCTCGAGCGGGCGGGGGTGAATCGCGCGGACGCCGTGATTGCCTTGACCGCACGGCTGGCCGGGCTGATGGAGCGACAAGGCGTGCCACCCTCGCGTATACACGTCATCCCGTCCGGTGTGGTTCCCGTGTCGAGCGAGTCGCCTTCCCGATTGGTGCGCTCGGCCGGCGGGAAGCTGGCGCCGTCGTCGGCGCCGCGATCGTCGGTCTTCGGCGGACCCGATCCGCTCGTGCGCGACGGGCGTCCGCGGGTGCTCTTCGTCGGGCGTCTGGCCGAGCAAAAGGGCGCGCGTTACCTCGTCGAAGCGGCGTCCCTGATGCGCACCGCGGACGTCGACATCGTGATCGTGGGAGACGGCCCAGAGCGGGGGATGCTCGAAGACCTGACACGCCGGCTCAGGTCGCAGCACCGGGTTCGCTTCGCAGGGTTCCATCCGCACGACGCCATCGCCGAAGTGCTCCGCGGCGGCGACGTCCTCGCCATGCCGTCGGTGTACGAGGAGCTTGGTTCGGTGTTGCTAGAAGCCATGGAAGCCGGCTTACCGATCGTCGCCTCTGACACGGGCGGTATTCGCGACGCGATCGGTGATGCAGGCGTGCTGGTCGCGCCCCGCGATGCGGCTGGACTGGCGAGGGCGCTCGACGCGCTGCTGGCCGATACCGATCGGCGTGCGGAGATCACGGCTCACGCGCGCGAGCGGGCCAAGGACTTCCACTGGGACCGCTTGGCCGAGCGCGTTCTCGGCGTCTACGACTCAGTGCTGGAAGGTGAAGCGCGGGAGGGCGATCATCGCCGGGGTCATAAGTCGTCTCTCACCGCGCGAAACAGCGTCAGCAGCTCGTCGGCGTGAGCGTCGAAAGTCAGCTCCTCGCGCCTGGCCCATGCCGCCTGGCGCAGCGCGGTCATCGCGTCGTCGTCGCCAAGCTGTCCGGCGAGGTCTCCCAGGTCTTCGTACAACACGGCGACACCGAGCGATTGAGCCAGGGACTGCGCCGCGTGGATCTCCGTAGCCTCATTGCGCGGAAGGATCAGCGGAAGTCCGGCGGCAACCAGGGTGGGAATGCGCGCCGGCAGATTCAAGTCGTCCCAAGTGGTCCGGCTGATGTCGCCACCGTTACCGGCGCGCACGGGATGAAGCCAGCCGGCGTCATAGCGTGAGAGAACGGACACCCAATCCGCCGGCTCGACGGCGCGAGCGCCGCTGTGGACGTGAAGCTCTACGCCGTGGTCGGCGAGTCCTCTCCGCATCTCGTCGCTGAAGCCGTACGGCCGGCCGAGCAGGACGGTGTGGACCCGGCCGTCACGCGCAGAGAGCCGTGGCGATCGGTCGCCCTCTAGCCATTCGCGCTTCGGCAGGTCGCCATCTAGTACGAGTGTGCGCTCGGGATCCAATCGCCCGGGCAGCGCCGCGTCGAACCAGTCGCGCTCTTCCGGAGAAGACAACACGACAGCGTCGGCGCGCGTGACGACATCGGCCAGCAGCGGCCACTCGCCGCGAGCGATCGAGCGCTGCGGGGCTTCCTTGTAGTGAAAGACGAGCGGCACCCGGGTGCGGGCCTCGAGCAAGGCGTGGGCGAGCGGTACGGACCGCCAGTTGAGGAGGGCGTAGATGACGTCGGGACGGGCTCTCCGTACGTCTTCGATCGAGTGGAGGTCCGCGATCTGCCCGAAGGGAAGCGGACCAACCGTGTTGAAGCCGAGGGGGTTGTCGATCCAGTACCCCATGAGCTCATGGCCGCGTTCCTGCAAGGCGATGACACGCTCGGGGTTGAAGGCCAGCTCTCCCGCCAGCAGGATGCGCAGGGTTGCGGAACTACGGGTAGGGGCGCTGTCCGCTTGGTGTCCCGTCTCTTGCGTGGGGTTCGCTTGACCGCCCGCTCGCACTTTCGCGGTAGCGCTTCCGGCGGCGGGAGCGCTACGAAAGCGCGCATACCGGGACACCTCGTCGACGCTCCAGCCCTCTGACGAGCGCAATCGCAGTGGGACGCCGATCCGGTAGCGCGACCGAAAGACGTTGAGCCCACCGTCACTGGCTTCTCTGATTGCGCGATGGCGCTGACCAGGGTGTTGCGTCCAACCGCACGTCGCCTTGTCGGTACCGATCACGCGGCCCCGGCGACGGAGGCGATGCAGAAAGAGCACCTCGAGATCGTCGCTTTCGAGCTCGTCGCGCTCCACCCAGCGGTCTGGAGTCCGGTGATGCATGAGCTGCACGAGCTGAAGCTGCTCGTCACGTGGTTCGCACGCGGTGTGGGCGAGAATCAGTGGCCCGAGAGTCGGGCTGGCCCCTGCTCCCGGCCTGCGAGTCGGGCTGGCTCCTTCTCCGTGGCCGTCGTCCAAAAGCCCCATCAGCGTTGTCAGGTGGTCGGGATAGAAGACGTCGTCGCAGGGGAGATACGCGATAAGAGGCGCGGATGCTGCCGCCAATCCGACGTTGAGGGCGGCGCCCAGTCCCCGGTTCTCGACCAACCGATGCAGCGAGACGCGGGGGTCCGACATGAACGCCGCGAGCGCCGCGGACACATCGTCGGGTGAGCCGTCGTCGACGACCAGCAGCTCCCAGTGAGCCAACTCCTGTGCAAGCAACGACGACACAGCGCGCGGCAAGAAAGCGGCTTGCCCGTACGCCGGCATGACAACGGAGACTTGCGCCACGCCGCTGATACTGCCAAGGGCCGCACATAGGGCGCCTGCGGCCGCCCGGCGGCGTTGCTCACGGCATCGCGGGGTAAGGCGTCCGAGATGCGGGTCCTCCTGATCATGACGAGCTCGCCGCACTACGCCGGCACCGGCTTCGCCGAAGCGTGGACCGCGGCGCTTGAGCGACAGGGCTGCGAAGTGGACCGACTCGACGGCATCCCTTCGCGATGGGCGCTCGACGGACCTCCGGCCGATCACTGGGATGTGGTGGTTCCTCATGTGCTCGTCGAGGAAGTGGCGGCGTTCGCACCCACGATGCAACTCGCATCACTGCTCGAAGTAGCCGGGGTGCCGTTACTGAACTCCTTGGCCGCGCTCGTCGTCTCGGCCGACAAGCTCGCAACGCACGCCGTGTGGGCGGCGAACAACCTGCCCCAGCCACGCACCTTCGCGCTCGAGTACCTCGATGCCTGGCCTCTCGAAGGCCAGGCGATGGTCCTCAAGCCCTCTCTGGGCGACGGCGCGCGCCACCTCAGGCTCATTGGAAGCCTCGGGGACGCGCGCGCTGTCGAAGCAACGTGGCGAGAAGACGAGTGCCGGGGCGGCGAGCGCCGCGGACCGGCGTTGCTGCAAGAGTGGATCGCCGAGCCGGCGTGCGCGCGGTTGTACGCGACGCCACAGCGGACCTCGCTGGCTTATGAGAAGGCACGCCATCGCGGTGCTCTGATCACCCACGGGACGGTCTACGAACGCGCTTACGAGCCACCGCCGGCGATGGCCGATCTGGCGCGGCGGATGGTCAAGGCGCTCGGTGGCGGCTTGATGGGCGTTGACGTACTGACGGATGCAGAAGGTCGCATGTGGGCGCTCGAAGCCAACGCGCCTTTCGGCTTCGACGTGACGGATGCGGCACAGGGAGACTTCGTCGCCAGCGTCGCGGTTGAAGCCGCGAAACGCGCTGGCGCCTCTAGATCTGTGCCGGCGCGGGCGGCCGATGCCTCTGTTCGTGTCTCGCCAACTGCCGGCACCTTCTCATCCGTGTCAGCCCGGGCGTGAGCGGTCGACAGCCGCTCGACGAGGCGCGGTTCACCTCCGGCGAACCGCGCCCGGAATATCGCGTCGCACTCGCAGCCCTTAACGCGCGGGATCTCCGTGCGCTCGAGGCCGAAATGGTGGCGGGAGCTGCCGCTTGTCAAATGGTCCACGGAGCAGGAGCGGCCGAACATCCTTTCCCTTTCGATCCCGTCCCGAGGATCGTTCGGGCTGATGAGTGGCGTGCGCTGGCCGAGGGTTGCGTTCAGCGGGTACGCGCCCTCGACGCCTTCATGAGCGACGTCCACGAGAAGCAGGAAGCCGTCCGCGCCGGAGTCGTGCCCAGGAAGGTGATCGAGTCGTGCCCGTGGTTTGAGCGCGACCTCGTGGGCGCGCCGCCGCCGGCGGTCGGGATCGGCGTGGCGGGTCCCGACGTGGTGCGCGGCGCCGACGGCCGGCTCGTCGTGCTGGAAGACAACGTGAGGACGCCGACGATGATGGCCTACGCGGTCGCGGGTCGGCGCTTGGTCAGGCGGGTGTTCGGCAGCGACGCCGCGCCCGGCGGAGTCGATGCTGTGCTGCGTGATGCTTTGTGCACTGTGCTGCGCGCGAGCGCTCCGTGGACGGCTGAGCCGTTCGCGGTGATCCTCACCGAGGGAGCCGGGAACGCGTTGCGCTGGGAGATAGAAGAGCTTGGCCGGTTGCTCGGCATTGCCGTTCTGAAGCCCGCCGACGTCCGCATCCGCGCCGGCCGCCTCGTGACCGCTGGCGAAGGGCGGACCATCGATGTGATCTGGCGACGCACGTCAGAGGAGCGCCTGCGAGACGACGCCGGAAGGCTGAACGCACTGGGCCAGGCTCTTATCGAACCGCTCACCCAAGGTCGACTGGCGGTGGTCAACGCTTTCGGGACGGGCGTTGCCGACGACAAGCGGATATTTGCCCGCGTCGGCGACTTGATCCGATTCTTTCTCGGCGAGGAACCGAAGTTGGACAGTGCGCCGACCTACGAACTCGCGTCACCGGAGGAGCGGAGGATCCTCCTCGAGCGGCTCGACGAGCTGGTGGTCAAGCCGCGCGACGGTTCCGGCGGCCAGGGCGTGTTCATCGGGCCGACCGCGCGCCGCAGCGACATCGACGCGATCCGCCGCGCTGTCCAAGCGGACCCGGGACGCTGGATCGCCCAGGAGACGGTCGCGCTTTCGACTCATCCGATTGTCGCGGACGGCAAGCTTGAGCCGCGGCACGTCGACCTCCGGCCATATGTCGTCGCGACTCCTGCCGGTTTTCAGGCGATCCGCCTGGCCTTTTGTCGCTTTGCGCCGACAGCGGGCGACATGGTCGTCAACTGCTCGCGTGGCGGCGGAGGCAAGGACGTCTGGATAGAGGGAGATGTAGGGATCGCGAGAGACGCGCCCTAGCGCGACTGCCCGCGGTCCGCGTTCACTCGCGCTCGCGGGGCAAGCCCAAGCTACTGGGGGTGTGACGATTTGTAGTCGTATAGCGACCCCTAATCGTCACACCCCCCGACGTGCTCAGTCAACCCGCGCGCCGCAGCTCGCCGTCAGCGCGGCTTAACTGACGTCCGAAGACGGGCGCAGATGCGGGCGCCCGACGCATCACGACGCATCATCACTCGACGCCATAACCCAAACGTCCTTGACGCCACCGCCTTGCGACGTATTGACGATCAAGCTGCCGGGATCGGTCGGATAGCGGCTAACGCCTCCTGGAAGGACCGTCCAGCCGTCGAGACCGCGGACGGCGAAGACCCGCAGATCCACGGGCCGCGAGGCGAACTCCTGCTCGACCACGGTGGGGTGCCGGCTCAAGATCACGAACTTCTGAGCGATCAACGACTCCCCCGCGACAGCCATCAGCCGTAAGAGCTCCTCGGGATGGTGCGGTGGTATGGCAACCAAGCGCCCGCCGGCGCCGTTACGCGGCTTGAAGACGTAACGCGAAGGATCGGCGAGCGCTGCGCTTCGCTCTTCGGCGACGCCGAGATCGAGCGTCTCGACGATCGGCAGCAGCGGCTCTTCGCCCAGCAACGCTCGCGTGATGGCCGCGGTGTAGCGGAAGGTTCGCTTGTCGTCGGCAACGCCGCAGCCGATCGGATTCACTACTGAGACAGCACCCGCCAGCAACGGCGCCAGCAGCAGGTCGCCGAGCGCCGTCGGAGTTCCGTCATCGGCATGAAGGCGGTCTTCGCTGGTTCGCTGCCAGATGCGCTCGACCGGCTCGCCTTCCAACGACACCCCGCGACTGCTGCTGCGTAGCTCGTCGTAGCCCACAACCGGAATACCGAGCGCGCCGGAAAGCTGTCGGAGCTCCCAGCTGGCTGCGTCACCGCCGGCGTCGGCAAGGATCACCGTGGTGTCGACTCCCCCGAGCATTTCCAGCAGCGCCGCGCGCGCCGGCCCAAAGACGTCTACCGGCGCGGGCGCTTCGGGCAGCGGCGCCAGGTTGCGCAGTCCCCAGACGGCAGCGTGTCCGGGAGTGAGGAGATTGTCCTCGAGGACCGAAAAAGAGCCGTCGGCAAGCCGCACGACGTCAAAGCCGATGATTCCCAGCGGCGAGCGCACGACAGGCTGTCCGGTAAACGTCCGCTCCAAGTAGGGCGACGTCTCGATGACGGACTGCGGGACGGCTCCGCGGGCGATCGCTGCCCGGGATCCGTACACATCAGCATCGAAAGCTTCCAGCATGCGAGCGCGCTGAACGAGTCCTTTCGCCAAGCGGGACCACTCCTCAGCGTCGAAGACGCGCGGCACCGGATCGACCGGCAGGAACCGGCACGCATGGCGGGCCCCGAGAGAAAAACCGGCTCTACGAGCGGCATCTGTCATTGCCGTGGCGACCGCGCCATGACCGGCGTTCTCGATGGCGGCCAAGACGGCTGCGTAGCTTGCTCGCGGGGTTCCGTCCGCGGCGTAAGCCTCGTCGAAGGCTTCGTCGGAGTGAGTCATGGCCCTGCCATCAACCCCAGCCGTATATGAATCCGAGCCATGCGCGTCCTGTTCGTCGGTAACCGTTTTCCTCCCGACGGGACGGGCGGATACGAGCTGCATTGTCAGGCGACGCGCGACTATTTCCAGGCGCAGGGCGACGAAGTCAGAGTGCTCGTAGGTGTGAACACTCGCGCAAGTAGCGTCCAATCACTTCGCCGCTCGCGCGTCGGCCGCCAAGTTCGAGCGGTCGAGTACGGAGTCTTCAGGGACTTGCGGCGATCGCCGTGGCCGGCCACCGCCAGAGGTCCGCGAGCCGCAGCCATCGAGTGGGCCAACGCGCGCGCCCTCAGCCGGCACCTCAGAGAGTTCAGACCCGACGTGGTCGTCTGGTGGCGACTCGCAGAGCTGTCGTTGTCGCTGGTGGAGCGCGTTCGCTTGGCGGGGTTGCCGGCGGTCGGCGTCATCGGTGACGGCTGGCTGCACGAGGGCGCTGACCGAGACGCCTGGCTGTCGTTCGCCCAGCGACGACCAGGAGTCGCCTCCATCGTGGCCGGTTCGGCGGGGTGGCCGCTCACGGTGGACTACGGCGGCGCGGCCGACTGGATCTTCGTCAGCAGTCACCTGCAAGCGCACGCCAAAGCCCAGGGCATCCATCTTCCACGGTCGCGGGTGATCGCTCCCGGGCTTGACCCTGTGTTCGCCGCTGAAGGCGAGAACCGCCGCGCTGACGACGAATGGTCATGGCGAATCTGCTTTGCAGGACGTCTGACTGCCTCCAAAGGCCCTGACCTCGCCATCAGGGCGCTCGCGCTGATGCCAGACGAGGCGCGGCTCGACGTCTACGGCGAAGGCGATGCCGCGTACGAAGCCGGGCTTCGGGAGCTCGTGCGTGCGCTTGGTCTCACCTCGCGCGTCCGCTTTCACGGAGCGGTGTCGCGTCCGGCACTGGCGGCGGCTTTTGCACGGGCCGACGTCCTGCTGTTTCCGAACCGCTGGACAGAGCCGTTCGGGCTTGTGCCGCTGGAAGCCATGGCCGCGCGCTTGCCGGTCGTCGCAGTACCGACGGGCGGGGCGGCAGAGTATCTGTCGCACGAAATCAACGCCCTGCTCGTGCGCGAGGCTGAAGCCGAATCGCTCGCGTCCACGGTGTGTCGGCTTGCGCGGCAGCCGCAGCTTCGGGCGTCGCTGACGGCGGGCGCGGGCGCTACTGCGCGACGCTATTCAGTCCTGGACAGCGGCTCAGGGGTCCGCGGGGCCGTCGAGGAGGTAATCAGCGCGAGCCGTCATCGCTCACCATCGTCGGCACCACTACCTCCGATGCCCTTACCTGGCCGTGCGTCTTGATCGCACGTCCGCACAGGTGACACGCGACCCGCGCTTGGGCACGAACGCCGCAGCACGCATTCCGCGCACGCCGGGCGTCGCGCATGGCAGGTCCTGCGCCCGTGGCGCAGCAGGTTGACGTGCAGCTCGAGCTCTTGTCCTTTGGGTGTGAGGACCAGCATCGCGTCGTGAAGCTCCTCGAACGGCGCCCCCGGGCGCAGCAAGCCAAGGCGCGTGGCGACACGCGAGACGTGGGTGTCGACGGGCACATCACGCAGTCCGTAGGCGAAGAGCAGCACGCACGCGGCCGTCTTGCGTCCGACTCCCGGAAGCGCGCACAGTCGAGCTTGTGCCTCTTCCACGCTGAGCTCACGCAGGAAGTCCAGCGTCACCGGGTCAGGCAGCGCACGCAGGATGCCCTGAATCCGCACCGACTTCACGCGCGAAATCCCGCCGGGCCGGATCGCTTCTTCGACCGCGGCGATGTCGGCATCTCTGACCTGCTCCCAGCTGCGTAGCGCTCGCCGGAGGCGCAGATAAGCCACGTCGCGGTTGCGGTCGTTGGTCGACTGCGAGAGAACGGTCAGGATCAGCTCGTCTACGCCGCGGCCGTGCGGCCTCATCCGGGGAATGCCATAGGCACTCCGCAAGCGGTCGCGTATGCCGCGAACGCGTCGTGCCGACGGTGGTCGCCAGGCGCTCTTCAAGTTGATCCCCGCCATGCCTGGCAACGGTAGAAGCGGCGGGTCGGGAAGAGTAAGGCGTGGTCACATGGGCCGGTGAGCAAGGGCAAGCACGCTCCGACACGGACCCACTAGCACACCATCGCCCGAAGTAGAACCGCGACCCCTGAAGACTCGCGACCCTGAAAACATCCGACCACGGCCGCGTGTATGGTCGCCGCTCGCTCGGGCGGAGCTGCGCGACTCGCCAGTCACTGCGCAGTCCTTCGCCGTTCAACGACGCACGACCGG
>JADDQZ010000077.1:10751-48460 GCA_016781085.1 Actinomycetota bacterium | reverse complement strand
GCTAGGTGAAGAAGAACACCGCGCCGAACGTCACGTAGACCGCGAGGAGCATCAAGCCCTCGAACCACGTCGATTCGCCGGTGGCGGCAATGTAGGAGGCGGCGAACACCGCCAACAGAAGGGCGGCGATTTCCAGGCCGTTGAAGATCAGCGGCATGGGCTGCGGTCCGAAGAAGAACGACAGCACAACGAGCAAAGGCCCGACGAACAGCGCCACCTGCGCGCTGGACCCGATGGCGATGTTGACGGCCAGGTCCATTTTGTTCTTGTAGGCGACGAGAATCGCGACCCAGTGCTCGGCCGCGTTGCCGACCACCGCGACGACGATGACGCCGACGAAGAACTGCGAAACGCCCGCCTGCTTGGAGGTCTCCGCGATCGAGTGCACGAGGATCTCCGACATCACACCGACGAGCCCGCCCGCGATCGCCAGCAGGATGACGGCTTTCTTGACCGTCCACGGTTCATGGCCGATCTCGGCGTGCTCGCCTGACTCGGCTTCGGGGTTGAACAGATCGCGGTGTGTCTTGAGCGAGAACAGCAGGCCCAGGGCGTAGGTCACAAGCAGGACGACCGCCACGATCAGCGAGATTCGCTCGATGTCCGGGCTAAACGCGGGATCCGCTTCACCCGGCACGGGCAGAGCGCCGCCGGCGATGATCCAGAACACCGCTGGCAGCAGTAAAGCGACACCCGCCAGGATGAGCATGGTCGCCTGCGCGCTCGCCGCCTTGGGC
The DNA here is from genome assembly GCA_016781085.1 of Actinomycetota bacterium. Lineage (GTDB taxonomy): Bacteria > Actinomycetota > Thermoleophilia > Solirubrobacterales > Solirubrobacteraceae > LC5-1. Next base: position 47,723 of record JADDQZ010000077.1, on the reverse strand, counting down.
GAGAACGACTGGGTGTGGTTCTTGAGACCACCGACCAGCATGGACGCACCGAGGACGAGCAGCGCGTTGCCGAGGATGGAGCCGATGACGGAGCCCTTGACGACTTCGTAGAGCCCGGCGTTGAGCGCGAGGAAGGCGATGATCAGCTCCGGCAGGTTGCCGAAGGTGACGTTGAGCAGACCGCCGATGCCCGGGCCCGACCGCTCGGCAAGCTCTTCGGTGGCGCGGCCCATGAGTGCCGCCGTCGGGATGACGCCCAGCGTCGACGTGACGAACAGCACGACCTCGTTCTCATAATGCAGCACGAAGTTGAGGAACGCCGCGATAACGATGAACGGCGACAGCAGATAGGGCCAGCCCTCACCAGAGAAGAGGAAGCCTGCAAGGCCCTTCTTCCTGTCGTGATCGCCCGCGTCCGGGTGGTCCGGACCGCTCGCCGGCGCGCCCGGCGCCGCGATCTTCTCGTCGGGGTCGCCGAGCGTCCCGGACGAGCCGTGCGGATCGTGCGTAGTACTCATGTGAGTCCCTTCACGTCCATGGACGCGCCGACGACCCCGGGGAGGGGCCGCGCGGACGCGCACTTCAGGTCATCACGAGGGATGAGGGGGAGCAACGTAGGTCTTAGCCTCCGAGAATCTCGACAGCGATCTCCGAGACCTGCGTCGGCGTACGTCCAACGCGGACGCCGACGGCCTCGAGAGCCTCTGCCTTTGCCTGAGCCGTGCCCTTGGAGCCGGAGACGATCGCGCCGGCGTGGCCCATCGTCTTGCCGGGAGGCGCCGTGAAGCCGGCGATGTAACCGACGACGGGCTTGGACACGTTCTCCTTGATGTACTGGGCCGCTTCTTCCTCGGCCGAGCCGCCGATCTCACCGCTCATGACGATCAGCTCCGTCTCCGGATCCTGCTCGAACAGCGCGATGATGTCGATGAAGCTCGAACCCGGGACCGGGTCGCCGCCGATGCCGACGATCGTCGAGTTGCCGAAACCCTGCTGGGCCAGCTCGTTGCCGATCTGGTAGGTCAGGGTGCCTGAACGCGACACGACACCGACGTTGCCTTCCTTGAAGAACGACGCCGGGATGATTCCGACGTTGGCCTTGCCGGGAGACAACACGCCGGGGCAGTTCGGCCCGATCAGCCGGACCCCCTCGACGTTGCGGATGTAGTTGAAGACACGCAGCTCGTCGTGAGCCGGGATGCCTTCGGTGATGGCGATGACCGTCTTGATCCCCGCGTCAACCGCTTCGAGGATCGAGTCGGCGGCAAAGCGCGGCGGCACGAAGACCATCGCGGTGTTGGCGCCGGTCTCCTCCACTGCCTTGTGGAAGGTGTTGAAGACAGGAACGCCTTCGACGTCCTGACCCTGCTTGCCCGGCGTGACACCCGCGACGACGTTGGTGCCGTACTTACGGTTGTTCATCGCGTGGAACGTGCCCTCGCGCCCGGTGATGCCGGACACGCAGAGCTTGGTGTCCTTGTCGACGAGGATGCTCATGCAGCAGCTCCTTGGGACTTGGCGAGCTCGACGACGCGTTCGGCGGCGCCGTTCATGGTGGCTTCGACGTGGAGGTTGGACAGGTTCGCGTCGCTGAGGATCTTGCGACCCTCGTCGGCGTTGGTGCCGTCGAGCCGAATGACGAATGGCACGGTCGGCTTGACCTGGTTGAACGCCTCGACCAGACCCTTGGCGACCTCGTCGCCACGGGTGATGCCGCCGAAGATGTTGAACAGGACGGCCTTGACCTTCGGGTTGGAAAGGATCACTTCGACCGCCGCGATAATCGATTCGGCCTTCGATCCGCCACCCGCGTCGAGGAAGTTGGCCGGCTCGCCGCCCGCTTGGGCGACGACGTCGAGCGTCGACATGACGATGCCGGCGCCGTTACCCAGGATGCCGATGTCGCCGTCGAGCTTGACGTACGTCAAGCCGCGCTCCTTGGCCATGACTTCCTGGGGGTCCTCGGCGGACCGGTCCCGGAGGGTGGCGTTGTCGGGGTGACGGAACATCGCGTTGCCGTCGAGCGTCACCTTGGCGTCAAGCGCGCGGAGGGTCCGCTCCGGCGTGACGATCAGCGGGTTGACTTCCACCAGCATGGCGTCCTCGGAGACGAACGTCTCGTACAGCTTCACGAGGAAGTCTGCGACCGGACGGACCAGGTCGGCGTCCACTCCGGCGTCGAACGCGAGCTTGCGCCCGTGATAGGACTGAAAGCCCAGCAGGGGGTCGACGTGCAGCGTCGCGAGCGCCTCAGGCGTCTCCTCGGCCACGGCCTCGATGTCCATGCCGCCCTTGGTGGAAAGCATGAAGAACGGCTTCTTGGCGCTGCGGTCAAAGACGACCGACGCGTAGTACTCCGCCGAAATCTCCGACGCGCCCTCGATCCAGACCTCATGGACCGTCAGGCCCTTGATGTCCATACCGAGAATCGCCGTGGCGTGCGTGAGCGCCTCGTTACGGTCCTTGGCGATCTTGATGCCGCCGAGCTTCCCGCGGCCACCGATCTGAACCTGAGCCTTCACCGCGCATGGGTAGCCGATTTCGTCGGCAGCGTTGGCCGCGTCGTCGGGCGTGGTAGCGGGCAGACCCGATGGCACCGGAATGCCGTGGCGGGCGAACAACTGCTTGCCCTGATACTCGAGTAGATCCATTTCACCTCCTGAGAGTCGCGAGCTCAGTCTCCAGCTCCGCGACCCGCCGTTTGAGAGCGCGCTGCTCCTCCCATCGGGTGGTCACGTCACGGATGATGGCTCCGATACCGACGAGTTCATCTCTCTCGTCTCGCAACAGAGACACCGTGAACTCGATCGAGATACGTGTTCCGTCAGCCCGCAGAGCGGGCACTGCAAGTGTTCGTCCCGCGTACTGGGTATCGCCCGTCGCCAACGTCTGACGAAAGCCGGTCCAGTGCCGGTCCCGCAGATTGTGCGGGATTATGAGATCGAGTGTCGCGCCGAGGACTTCTCGGCTCGAGCGGCCGAACATTGTTTCAGCCGCCTCGTTCCACACGGTCACGCGCCCCGCGGGATCGACCACCACGACAGCATCCCCGGCGTGGTGGACCATCGACGCCCCAATATCGAACGCCGCTTGCGCTTTGTCCAGCATGGGGCGTCGGTGACTCGTCGCCGCCGGGACTAGGAATTGCTGGTCTCGCCGCGCTCGCCCAGTGACGAAGCGGAGCCGGGGCCGCTCTTCTTGCCCGCCCGCCGGTCCCGTCGGCCCTTGCGTTGAGCCTCGCGTTGCTCAGCCTGCCAGCCGATGAATTGCAGCTGACTGGTGATGAAGTAGTTCGCCAGCGGGTTGCGACCCCGGATCCGGTACCACCAGCGAGGTGCGTAGTTCTGATGCAACCACCAGAATCCGATGGCGAAACCCACGCTGAGCAGCATGTTGTAGACCATGAAGTCAAGCCAGCCGTGCGGGACGGCCACCGGATCGCCGGCGAACAGATTCACCGACGCGGCGTTCACCGCTCGTGCGACTGGAAAGCCAACCGCCCAGAAGAGCGCCATAGGGCCCAACGGTCCGAGCGGTATCCGGCCCATGGTCAGCAGCAGTTCGTAGACGGCACCCGCCGCGGCGAGCGGCAGTGCCAGAGACACTGCCGCCGCCAGGGTGAGCGGGAGGTCCAGGCCGCCGGTGGCGCCCAGGACCCCCGCAATGACTCCCCCGATCAGGCCGATCGCCACCCCGGGGACCATGAGCTCCACGACCTGACGCCAGCTGAGCGACGCCCAGATCGCGGAGGTCTTCTGATCGACGGGGATCTTCATGGCGATTCCGCCTGCTCGGGTTGACGACATCCTGTTTATCCGAGGTCCGACACGCCGAAGGCGATCACGGAGTAGAGCAGCATGCCGATGTAGCCGATCCCACCGAGCACCAGCACCGCGGTGATGGCCATATTGGGACGGATCTTCTTCGGCAGGCAGACGTTGTTGACGCCGGCCAGCACGAGGCAGTAGGCACCCATCACGAACGTCGACAGGAAGGCGAGGACGTTCAGGATCGCCTCCGGACCGTCAGCCGGACCGAAGTTGAGGATGAGGATGCCGAAGACGATCACGCCCCAGAGCCACATGGAGTAGATCTGGGCCATCTTGAACTTCTTCATGCCGGGCAGGAAGTAGTACGACATGTCCGCCTGGCCGCGTGCGAAGGCGTCGAACAGACCGACGCTCGCCTTGAAGCCGATCAGCGCGATGAACATGAAGAACACCGTGTCGAGGATCGGCGCCGCCTGAGCGAAGGCGTCCGCCATGGCGGGAAGCGCGACGTCGCGCTCACCGGCGAGCAGAGCCTCACGGGCTTCCGGGTTCACGCGAGCGGCGTTCATGGCCAGGACGGTGAAGATGATCGTCACGAGCATCGTCGTGCCGAAGAACAGCACCACGGCGTCGATCGTCACCCACTTGCGCCAACCCTGCCACTTGCGCATCTCCTCCGGATCGTCCACGTCGAACATGGAGCCCGTGTCGGGGATGGTCTCCTCCTCATCAGCGTGCATGAGGCCACGTACGCGCGGGATGTGCACACCCATGCCGGCGCCCTTGTCACGGAGCCACAGCGTGTACCACATCTGCTGCATGCCGGACGGGCCGGCGAACGCCATGGCGCCGACGACGAGCGGGAACCACTCTGCCGTCAGCGACCCGGCCGGGAAGCCGGCGTCGAAGCGGAACAGGCCCAGCAACACCGCGCCGAGATCAGCCAGGCTGCCCACGATCGCGCCGACGATCGCCGAGCCGATGACCAGGACGCCGATCAGGAATCCCAGCAGGTTCTCGAGCAGGTTGTAGATCACCTTCACGACGGTGAACATGATCCCGATGACGACCAAGGCGACCGACGCCGAGATCTGCCACGGAATACCGGTCAGCGTCTCGAGTCCTTCAGCGCCGGCCGAGATGTGACCCGGCCAGATGTAGACCAGGATCGCGGTGGCAAAGAAGAACCACATCAACGGCTTCGCCAATCGAGCCGCCCCGAAGAAGATGGACTCACCGGTCGCCATCGCGTAGCGAGCCATCTCCAGCATCACGACCGTCTGGACGACCACGCCGACCAGGAACATCCACCGGATCTCCGGGCCGAACACGATGACGAGACGCGGCCACAGATACGTCTCGCCGAAGCCCACGCCGAGCGCGACCAGAATCATCGCCGGCCCGAGAATGTGCGCCGACTCAGGCGCTTCCGGCAGCTTGCGAATCGGCATCGGCGCGAGGCGACCCGCGTGATGCACCCTTCCGTCCGTTACTGCGGTACCCCCGCCTGCGACGGCTCCGCCACCGCCCGCGGGTGTTTCCGAAATCCCCACTGAACTTCCCTCCCCTTGTAGCTGAGAACTGCAATGGCGCACCCGGCCGCGTCTTCCGGAACGGCCTGGCGGCCCTTCCGAACGACGCTCCCAGGCCGGGTGCGCCTCCCCTTTAGGTCTTGCTTACCTGAACGTTACAGGATCAGGCGGACTTGCCGTCAAGCAATCCGGCTGCCCGCGCCCAGCGATACTTCGCACCGAGCACTTCGACCGGTGTTTCCGTGGTGTACGGGTAAGCCGGGACGCCGTTCTGGAATAGGTATTCCGAGGCCTCTTCGACCTCGACGTCACCCGCCAGGGAAGCCACGATCGGCTTCTCGATGCCCTTGGCCTTGTACTCGGCGACGACCTCGGAAACGACCTTGGCGAAGGTCATCGGAGGCGTCACGATCGTGTGCCAGTAACCCAGCACAATGGAATGGATGCGGTCATCCTCGAGACCCAGCGCGACGGTGTTGCGATAGGTCGAGGGCGGCTCGCCGCCCGTGATGTCGATGGGGTTGCCAGCGGCACCGAACGGCGGGATGTACTCGAAGAACTTCTTGTCGAGGTCCTCCGGGATCTCCATCAGGTCCAGGCCGTTCATGTAGCAGGCGTCCGACAAAAGGACGCCGGAGCCACCGGCACCGGTGATGATGATGACGTTCTCGCCCTGGGGCGTCGGCAGAACCGGCACCGCGCGAGCGAAGTTCAGCAGCTCCTGGAGGCCGCGGGCACGCACGACGCCCGCCTCGCGCAGGATGTCGTCGTAGACCTTGTCGTCACCGGCCAGAGCGGCGGTGTGCGACGCCGCCGCGCCGGCGCCGGCGGGAGTAGCGCCGGCCTTCAAGACGAGGATCGGCTTCTTCTTGGAGACGCGCTGGGCGACTTCTACGAAGGCACGACCGTCCTTGAGGTCCTCCATGTGGAGGGCGATTGCGTTGGTCGCCTCGTCCTGCTCGAAGAAGGTCAGGAGATCGTCCTCGTCCATGTCGGCCTTGTTGCCGAGACCGACGATCGCCGACACGCCGAGCTTCGTCGAACGAGCGAACCCGAGGATGCCCATGCCGATGCCGCCCGACTGCGAGGCCAGGGCGACCGAGCCCTTGACGTCGTAAGGCGTGCAGAACGTCGCGCAGAGCTGCTCAGGCGTGTAGTAGAAGCCGTAGATGTTCGGGCCGATGAAGCGCACGTTGTTCTCGAGCGCGACACGCTGAAGCTCTAGTTGCAGCTCAGTCTCGCCCGTCTCGGCAAAGCCGGACGGGATCAATACGGCCGCGGGGATTCCCTTCTGGCCGATCTCGGCGATGGCCTGGACCACGAACTTCGCCGGAATGACGAAGATCGCGACGTCGATGCCGTCGGGCAGGTCGGCGATCTTGTTGTACGCCTTCTTGCCCGTGACCTCGTCGGCCTTGGGGTTGACCGGGTAGATGTCGCCCGGGAACCCGCCGTCGATCAAGTTGCGCATGACCGAGTTGCCGAGCTTTCCCTGCTCGTTCGACGCACCGATGACCGCGACGGCCTTGGGGTGCATCATCCGGTTCATCGTCTTCAGGATGTCTTCCTGAGAGTGCTTAGCCGGCTTCGGAGCGTTGAGCGCCTCGAAGTCGACGATGAACCGCGCGTCCACGGCGGTGGCGCCCTGAGGCGTCGCCAGCGTGGGGTTCAAGTCGACTTCGGAGATCTCCGGGAAGTCGGTGATCAGGTTCGAGACGTTGACGATGATGTTGACGAGCGCGTCGAGGTCGACGCCCTCACCGCCACGCACGCCGTGCAGGACTTCCGACGTCTTGATCGAGTCGAGCATCTTGCGCGCGTCTTCCTTGGAAGTCGGCGCGAGTCGGAAGGTCACGTCACGGAGGATCTCGACCAGCACGCCGCCAAGACCGAAGGTCATGATCTTGCCGAAGGACGGGTCCGTCACGGCGCCGATCAGCACTTCGACCGCGCCCGAAGGCAACATCTGCTGGACCTGAACGCCGGTGATGTCGGCGTCGGACTTGTAGTTCTTGGCGTTGGCGACGATCGTGTCAAAGCCCTTGGAAGCGGCCTCGTCGGAATCGATGCCGACAAGCACGCCCTTGGCTTCGGTCTTGTGAAGGATGTCCGGAGACACAATCTTCAGCACGACGGGATAACCCATCCCGCTGGCCAGCTGGGCGGCCTCTTCAGCCGAAGTGGCGAGCCCTTCTTGGGGGACGGGGATGCCGTAGGCGTCGGCGACGATCTTCGCCTCGGGCGCGGACAGCGCGTCACGGCCGTCAGCCTTGACGGCGTCGAGGACTTCGCGGACTGTGGTCTTTGCGTCACTCATGCGCGGCACTCCCAAACAACGACTTCATGTGGTCGCTTCTTCCTCTCGTCTTGCGTAATTGAGAACGCGCCAACGGCGCCGCAGAAGCGGCGCCGTTGAAACGTCGGCGGCGCCGCTTGCGCGGCGCCGCAACTTCTTGTCGCGCTCTAGCCAGCGGTGTTGGCTGTCTCGAGCTCCGAGGACTTGCCGGCCAGCTCGGCGCGGATCTCCTCGTTGTGCTCGCCGAGCAGCGGCGACCGCGTGATCTCCACCGGGGTGTCGGAGAGCGTGAAAGGACAGCCGACCGTGGTGTACTCGCCCCGCTCGGGGTGATCGACCTTGGCCAGCATGCCTTCGTTCCAAAGGCCTTCGTCTTCGACGATGTCCTTGGTGCTGTAGACCGGCCCGCAAGGCACGCCGGCCTCGTTGAGCTCCTTGAACGCGTCCCACTTGCTTCTGGTCTGCGTCCACTCCTCGATCATCGCGAAGATCTCCACGAGATGAGGGAGACGGGCTTCCGGCGTGGCGTACTCCGGATCCTCGATGAGCTCCTCACGGCCGATTGTCTTGCAGAGCGGCTTCCACACCTGCGGCTGGATGACCAGGTACAGGTAATCGTTTTCGCCGCCGCCCGCCGTCTTGAGGCACCAGCCCGGCTGCCCACCGCCCGAGGCGTTGCCCGCCCGGGGGGTGAAGTCGCCGAACTCGTCCTGCGGGTACTCGTTGAGCGGTCCGTGCTCGAGTCGCTGATGATCGCGGATCTTCACGCGGCAGAGGTTGAGGATGCCGCCGCGCATGGAGATCTGCACCCGCTGACCGCGATTGGTGTGCGTGCGCTGGAAGAGCGCCGCGCAGATCGCGCCGAACAAGTGCACCGCGTTGCCGGAGTCACCGATCTGAGCGCCGGCCACGACCGGGGGCCCATCCGGGAAGCCGGTCGTGCTCATGCCGCCGCCTGTGGCCTGCGCGATGTTCTCGTAGGCCTTGGCGTCCTGCAGCGGTCCGGGGCCGAAGCCCTTGAGGGACGCGAAGATCAGCCGGGGGTTGATCTCCTGGACCCGCTCCCACGTGTAGCCCATCCGGTCCAGGACGCCCGGGCCGAAATTCTCGACCAGGACGTCCGACGAGCGCAGAAGGTTTTCGAAGACCTTCTTGTCTTCTTCGGCCTTCATGTTGAGCTCGAGGCTGCGCTTGTTCGAGTTGAGCATCGTGAAGTAGAGCGAGTCGACGTCCGGGACGTCGCGCAGCTGGCTGCGGGTGACGTCACCCTTGCCCGGCTGCTCGATCTTGATCACATCTGCGCCCATCCAGGCAAGCAGCTGCGTGCAGACCGGACCGGCCTGCACGTGCGTCATGTCTACGACGCGGATTCCCTCAAGGGCCTTGGCCACCATGAGACGTTCTCCTGCCTACTTGTACATCGTCTGGTTCATCGTGCCCGGCGCAAACGCGTTCGGGTCGATCCAGACGTTGATCAGGGACGGCTTGCCGCTCTCGCGGGCCCGCTCGATGGCCGGACGGATGTCCTTGGGCTCGCGCACTTCCTCGCCGTAGCCGCCGAGCATCTTGGCGAACTCGTCGTACTTGACGTCGCCGAGCTTCACGCCGACGTCGCCCATCTCCTCGCCGTACTTGGCGATCTGGCCGTAACGGATCTGGTTCATGTACGAGTTGTTGCCGACGATGCCGATGAACGGCAAGTCGTAACGAATCGCCGTCTCGAAGTCCCAACCGGTCAGCGAGAAGGAACCGTCACCGAAGAGCGCGATGATCTCGCGGTCAGGAGCGGCCTGCTTGGCGCCGAGCACGAACGGCATGCCGACGCCGATGGTGCCCAGGGGACCCGGATCCATCCACATGCCGGGGCCGTGGGGCTGAACGACGCCGCCGGCGAAGGTGACCACGTCGCCACCGTCGCAGATGTACATCGTGTTGTCCGTCAGGGCCTGGTTGATCTCGTGCGCGAGGCGCAGCGGATGGATCGGCGCCGTGTCCTTGAGCAGGCGCGGAAGGCGCTCTTCCTGGAGACGCTTTTCCTCGCCACGGAGCTGCTCGAGCCACGCATCGCGGCCCTTGCCACCGTTGTCTGAGCGACCCGTCGTCGCCTGGGCGACGGCGGCCAGGATCGAGCCCGGATCGCCAACGAGGCCGAGGTCGATGTCGCGGTTCTTGCCGACCGTCGCGTACGACATGTCGATCTGGACGACCTGCGCGCTCTTGGGCAGACGCTTGCCGTAGCCCATGCGGAAGTCGAACGGGGTGCCGACGATGATGATCAGGTCGGCGTTGTTGAACGCGTAGCGCCGGGTGAGGTGGAAGTGATGCGGATCACCCGGGGGCAGCGTGCCGCGCGCGGAGCCGTTCATGAATGCCGGCACGTTGAGCTGACGGACGAAGTCGATCGCCTTCTGTGAGCCGCGACCGGTCCACAGCTGGGTCCCGAGGAGGACCGCAGGACGCTCGGACTTCACGAGCATGTCGGCGAGCTTCTCGACGTCAGCCGGGTCGCCGATGCTCTTGGTGGAGAAGCGGTACTTGCCGGCCTCGGGGATGACAGCGCTCTCGGCCGGTACGTGACCGTCGAGGATGTCGCGGCCGATCTCCAGGAAGACAGGCCCCGGCGCGCCGGCGAAGGCCTCGCGGAAGGCCATCGTGCACATGTCGGCGACACGCTCGGTCGTCACCACGTTCGATGCGAACTTGGTGATCGGCTTCATGATGTCGACGTGCGGCAGGTCCTGGAGGGACCCCATCTTGTGCTGGTTGAGCGCGCCCTGTCCGCCGATCAGGAGGAAGGGGCTCTCAGCACGGAAGGCGTTGGCGATGCCGGTGATGGCGTCGGTGGTGCCAGGACCAGCGGTGACGACGGCGCAGCCGGGCTTGCCGGTGACACGGGCATAGGCGTCGGCCGCGTGTGCGGCGACCTGCTCGTGGCGAACGTCGATGACCTTGATGCCCTCGTCGACGCAGCCGTCGTAGATGTCGATGATGTGTCCACCCGAAAGGGTGAAGATGGCATCGATGCCCTCGGCCTTGAGGGCCTTGGCGACGAGATGCCCGCCCGAGATGGTCCCGGTGTCGGTTCCTTCGGCGCCGGACTTGGTTTCTGCTTGTACCGCGGTGCCAGTGGCGGTCACGTTGGCTCTCCTCGTTCGGACCCGTATCCCAAGGGCAACACTGCCCGCGGGGAAGGGCTGTCGGTATCCGCTTGTCTTACAACAACGCGGTTTGTATCTGATGTCACGTTAGTGCACGCTCGACATGCCCGGCCAAGCCGAGCGCGTGGTCTCTTACCAGACGTTCCGCCAACTCGACGTCGCGTCCTTCGAGCGCTTTGATGATCGCAATGTGATCGGAAAGCGACCGTTCGAAACGGTCGGCATCCCCGATCGTGTGGCCACGGATCGCCCTGACATGGGTGAGCAGGCCAAAAGCCATGCTCTTCAACAGGGACGAGTGGCTGAGTTCGATGATGCGCTGGTGAAACTTGAGGTTGGCCACCGAATACTCGCTGAGACGGGAGCGCACCGCGCCATCCTCGAAATCGGAGAAAAGCGCCCGTAGGCCCTTGATCTCCTCGTCGCTCGCGTGCTCGCAGACCCGGCGCGCGGCCAGGCTTTCGAGCGCGCTCAAGACCTGGATCATCTCGATGATCTCGGCCTTGCTCTTGCGCACGACGTAAATGCCACGCCGCGGGACGATGCGCACGAGCCCCTCGTGCTCGAGCCGAGCCAGCGCCTCTCGCACCGGAGTCCTGCTCACACCGAGCGCAGCAGCCAGACGCTTCTCGTCGAGCCGCAGATCGGCTTCGGAGTCGTATACGTCCATCTCGAGGATGGACTTGCGCAACGTCTCGTAGGCCTGCTGGGAGACGCTCGTAGCGGCCCTCAGCGAAGGTACGGTCAAGGTGCCATTGGCCAACGCGGGCGATACGCCCTCGTCGTCCATCAGCGATGCCACGGACATGTGACCCCCGTCACCTCCACCCTGGTATGCAACATACCAGACGGTATCTCGCTCGGTCAAGGGGACGATATCGCGGGAGAACAGTCCGTGTCAGCCGGTGTTGCGCATGCCCGCGGCGATCCCGTTGACTGTCAGCAAGAGCGCCCGCACAAGTGCCGGATCGGGGTCATTGCCGTCGGCGCTGCCAGCGCGCAAGCGGGCGGTGAGCGCCACCTGCAGATAGTGCAACGGCGCGAGATAGGCGTTGCGGATCTCGAGCGTGCGCTGCAACACGGGATTGTCGGCGAGCAACTGGTCGCCGCCCAGGATCCGCAGCACTTCCGACACGGTCAGCTCGTATTCCTCGCGTATCGTGTCGAACACCCGGTGCAGCTCCGGTTCAGCCAGCGTCCGCACATAGTGGCCGGCGAGCTCGAGGTCGGTCTTGACCAGCGTCATCGCGACGTTGGACAGGAAGTTGGCGAAGAAGTGCCACTCGCGCAGCATCTCCTGTAGCTCTTCGTCACCCAATCCCTGCTCACGTGCGGCGGCGAGACCGCTGCCAAGGCCGAACCAGCCCGGAACGATCTGCCGTGATTGCGTCCAGCCGAAAACCCACGGAATCGCGCGCAGCCCCTCCAGGCCTCCCCCGGAATCCGGCCGGCGGGACGGCCGCGAGCCGAAGTTGAGCTCTGAGAGCAAGGCGACGGGAGTGGACGCGAAGTAGTAGGCCGGCAGATCCGGATCGTCTATCAGGCCCCGGTAGCGGGTGAAAGCTCCTTGAGAGATCGTCTCCATCGCCTGCGACCAGCGCATCACGTCGTCGTGCGCAGACCGCGACGCCTTGTGGAGGATCGTCGATTCGAGCACCGCGGCGAGGGCCAGCTCTAGGTTCTCGCGCGCGAGAGACGGCAGCAGGTACTTGTCGGAGATCACTTCGCCCTGCTCGGTGAGCTTGATCTCTCCCAGCATGGTTCCCCACGGCTGGGCCAAGATCGCGCTGTGCGTGGGCCCGCCCCCGCGGCCGATCGTCCCGCCGCGGCCGTGGAAGAGCCGCAAGCGGACGCCATAGCGAGCGGCCACGTCTCGCAGCAGGCGCTGGCAGCGCTGGATCTCCCACTGGCTGGTGGTGACGCCGGCCTGCTTGTTTGAATCCGAATAGCCGAGCATCACCTCCTGTACGTCGCCGCGCAGAGCAACCAGACGCCGGTATGCCGGCTGCTCGAGCATCTCGATCAGGATCTTGTCCGCTTCGCGCAGCTGTTCGATGGTCTCCAGCAAGGGCACGAACCCGACGCGGGCCATGCCGCCGTGGATGTCGACCAAGTTGGCTTGGCGCGCAAGCAACACGGCGGCGAAGACGTCGTCGGCGCCCTTGGTCATCGAGACGATGTAGGACTCGATGACATCGGGGCCGTAGCGGTCGAGGGCGTGGCGGATGGCTTCGAACGTGTGATACGTCCGCATGCCGTCGTCGTCGAGCGACGGCGGCGAGGGCGCGAGCGGGCGGCGCGACTCGAGCTCGCGCGCCAACAGTTGCTCGCGCTCGTTGCGGTCGAGCTCGGCGTACGGCCGCAGCAGCTCACCGACCCGGTCGAAGAGCTGGCCCAGCGCACGGTGGTGCGCGTCGGCGTGCTCGCGGACGTCCATGGTCGCGAGATGCATTCCGAAGGAAGCGATAGTGCGCATCGCCCGCTCGAGTCGCCCGTGGGCGATCAGCTCGCCGCGGTGTTGCAGCAACGACTCGCGCACCAGCGACAGATCGCCGAGCAGCTCGGCTGTGCCGAGGTAGTCGCGCCCCGGCTCGTGCGGCCGGTCCTCGATCAGCCGCTGACGGGTGTTGAGCAGCTTCTGGCGTACGCACGTCAACTTCAGCCGGCACGGCTCTTCGGCGTTGAGCCTGAGGTAGCGCGACTCGATTTCGGGCAGGTTCTCGAGATCGACGGCAAGTGAGTCGTGCAGCGCGTCGCTGACTTCGGTGATGCGGACGGAACTCGAAAGGTGTTCGCGCAGCTCGTCGACCAGGTCGAGGACGTCGCGGATGGCGTGCTCGTGCTGGAGCAGGAGGACGTCGAGGGTCGTCTGCGCCGTGACGTTGGGATTGCCGTCGCGGTCACCGCCGATCCAGGTACCGAAAGCGATCGGGCGCGCGTCCATCGGGAGTTCGATGTCGAGCCGCCCAAGCTCCTCGGTGAGCGACTCGATGACGTGCGGGACGGCGTCGTGGTGCAATCCGTCGAAGTAATAGACCGCCGCGCGAGCCTCGTCGGTGACGTCGGGCTTGACGGTGCGCAGTTCGTCGGTCTGCCACAGGAGATCCACGAGCTCTTCCAGGCGGAGCCCGATGCGTCGCCCGGCCACCGGGTCCCCCTCGCTTCCGTCCCATGACCCCGCCCGGTGTCCCTCTTCCAGCAGAAACGCGATGCGCCGCATCTTGGCCAGCACGGTGCGCCGCGAAGCTTCGGTGGGATGTGCGGTGAAGATCGGACGCAGCGACAAGTGTCGGAGGTCGGCGAGGACCTGCTCGCGCGTGTGCCCCTCCGCTTCGATCCGGTCGACGGCTTGTGAAAGCCAAGTTCCCTGCTCGGCGCGAATGGCGGTCAGCTCGCGCCCGCGATGGACCTGTTCCGCGACGTTGGCGAGATAGAAGTACGTCGTGAAGGCGCGCGCCAACGGCGTCGCGCCAGTCGGATCGAGGCCGGCGAGCAGCTCGGCCGCCGCCTCGCGGTCGTTTCGGATGAGGTGACGGACCCGCTCGATGAGGGCGAGTAGATCGGGACCTTCTTGACGCACGAGGGTCTGTCCCAGCAACGCTGCGAGCGCCCTGATGTCGCGTCGCAAGGGCGCGTGCGAGTCGGGGGGCGAGGCGACCCGGGCTGCCGTGGAGCCGCCCGCCTGTTGACTTTCTATGCTCATCGCGAAGCTTCTTCCGAGGAAAACGGGGAGCGGGCGTTGGAGCCGAGGATTCTCGGCCGAGTCAGCCTAGATGGTTCGACACGCTCGACACCCTCCGCCCTGCCGCGACTGGCCACGTCACGCTTTGTGCGCTGGGTCAGCCGCCGGCCAGGACGGCCGGCAGGCACAGGAGCTTGCAAAGCAGCGGCCTATACTGGCCGCGGTATCCGACGGCAAGGAGCGCCCGTTGCAGGAGATGGTCATCTACGGCGTGAGCTTCGACATGGTCGGCAAGCAGCCGATCGTGTTGCTCAAAGCCGTCGACACGAACAAGTTCCTGCCGATCTGGATAGGACATCCCGAGGCGGCAGCCATCCTCATGAAGCTGCAAGGAGCGTCGACTCCCCGGCCGATGACGCATGACTTGCTGCAAGACATGCTCGGTGAGCTCGATGCCAGCTGCACGAGCGTGGCCGTCACGGAACTGCGCGACAACACTTTCTACGCCTCGATCACGCTCAGCGTGAACGGGCGCGACGTCGTGATCGATTCGCGTCCGAGCGACGCGCTCGCCTTGGCCGTGCGCTGCGGCGCCACCATCTTCGCCGCCGAAGAAGTCATCGCCGAGTCCGCGATCGAGTTCGAGCATGAGGTCGAAGACACTGAAGAAGTCGTAGACAAGTTCAAGGAATTCCTCGACGAGGTCACTCCCGAGGACTTCGCGGCCGGCGACCAGTAGGAGCGGGCCGCCGCAGCGCGGCCGTGCGGGTCAAGCGCGCGGGCAGGCTGCCGCGGCCGTGCAGATCAAGCGGCCGCGCGCGCGAGCGCCAGCTCGAGCACGCGGCTGATCAGCGAATCGAAGTCGATGCCGGCCGCCTCGGCGGCTTGCGGTAACAGGGACGTCGTCGTAAGTCCGGGGATGGCGTTGACTTCGAGCACGAACGACTCGCCCGTCGTGGCGTCGAGCATCAGGTCGACGCGCGCAAAGCCCTGGCAGCCGAGCAGCTCGTAGGCCCGCAGCGCAAGCGCCTGGGCCCCCGATGCCGAGTTGAAGCCGATCTCCGCCGGGCAGGCGAAGTGAGTTCTGCCTACCTCGTAGCGGGCGACGAAGTCGTAGAAGTCGTCATCGGGATGCGCGATCGCTTCGACCACCGGTAGCACCACCGGGCCGTCGGGGCTGTCGAGGATCGAAACGGACAAGTCATGGCCAGCCACGTGACGCTCGAGCAAGATCTTCGAGTCATACGAGAATGCCGTCAGCAGTGCCTTGGGCACTTCTGCAGCTGTTCGAGCGAATTTGATGCCCAGTGCTGAGCCCTGGCTGGCCGGCTTGACCACGATCGGAAACTCGAGCCGCTCCTCGATCTCCGGCAGCGCTTGCGCGGCGCCGAGCCCCCGGAATGCCGTCTCGTTGAAGGCGTAGAACGGCGGCGTCGGAATCCCGGCCTCCACCAGCGCATGCTTGGTCAAGACCTTGTCCCAGCAGCGGATGCACGCGAACGGGTCCGAGCCGGTGTAAGGGATGCCGACGAGCTCGAGCAGCTCTTGCACGGTGCCGTCCTCGCCGTCGCGGCCATGCATGGCGATGAAAGCGACATCAGCCTCGGCTTCGCGGAGGCGCTCGACGAGGTCGGATCCGACATCGATCTCGACCACGTCGTGACCGCGGCGTTCCAGTGCACCGACGACGCGCGCCGCCGATTTCAACGAGACCTGTCGCTCCAGCGAGCGCCCGCCCTTGAGGACCGCGACCCGGCTCAATGCTCCGTCAGCTTGGAGTAGAGCTCAACCTGCTCGCGCACGACTTCGCCGATGCGGCGGACTCCTTCGCGGATGTCGGCTTCATCGACGCCGGAGAAGTTCAGCCGCATCGACGAGCCACCGCGGCCGTCGAGGTAGGCGGCGCGCCCAGGCACGAAGGCGACGTTGTCGCGCAACGCGCGCGCCAGGAGGTCCGTCGTGTCGATGTAGTCGGGAAGCGTCGCCCAGACGAACAGGCCGCCTTGCGGCCGTGTCCAGGTCGCGCCGTCGGGAAAGTGCTCCTCGAGGGCTTCGAACATCACGTCTCGGCGGCGCCGGTAGACGCCGATCAGCAGGTCGAGATAGCCACGCCATTCCCCGGTCTCGAAGTAGCCATTGACGAAGCGCTGCGTCAATGAGGCAGAGCACAAGTCGACGGCCTGCTTGCCGAGGTTCATCTTCGCGCTGACGGGCCGAGGCGCGACACTCCACCCCAGCCGCACGCCCGGCGAGAGGATCTTCGAGAACGTCCCGAGGTAGATCACGAACTGGCCGCCGTCTAGTGAGAACAGGGTCGGCAGCGGCTCGCCTTCGAAGCGCAGCAACCCGTAGGGATTGTCTTCGAGCACCAGTAGCTCGCGCTCGCTGGCGATCTCGACCAGCCGGCGCCGGCGCTCGAGCGACATGGAAACGCCGCCCGGATTCTGAAACGACGGGATCGTGTAGATGAACTTCGGCGCGCGCCCCTGGGCGTCAAGAATTTCCAGCTGCTGCTCGAGTACGTCGATGCGCATGCCCTCGTCGTCTAACTCGATCTGCACGACGTCGGCCTGATAGGAGCAGAACGTCGGCACAGCGCCGGGATAAGTCGGAGCTTCGGCGACGATCACGTCGCCGGGATCGATCAGCGTCTTGCAAACGAGGTCGATGACTTGCTGGCCACCCGTGGTGACGAGGACCTCGTCTTCCTCGACGCGCATGCCTTCTTCGTCCATGATCGCGACGATGTGCTTGCGCACGTCGGCGTGACCCTCCGTCGGGCCGTACTGCAGGGCGCGCGCGCATTCCGCTTCGGCGATGTGTGCCATCACCGAAGCGAAGGTGGTGGAATCAAAGGTGCGCGTGTCCGGCAGCCCGCCGGCCAGCGAAATCACTTCAGGCCGCTCGGTGACCGCCATCAGGTCGCGCATGGCGGAGGACTTCATGACCTGGGTTCGCTGGGCGAACAGACGGGCGTAGCGCTCGAGGTCGCGCGTCGTGGAACGGCGCGGCGGAATCTCCGGCGGTGCCCCGGCATCGGAGGCTCTGTGGCTTCCTTCTATCGTCATGCGGCCTTCCACAACGCTAACGAAGGTTGGCAGACCGCTTCGGATGGATCTTCTTCTCGACCTGCTTCAGGGCGCCGGCATAGCGGCCGCCATCGGTATTCGCCCGCTGCTTCCGGTGCTGATCGTAGGCGCCTTGGCCGTTGCCAACCTCGGCGTGGACTTCGGCGGCACGGAGTTCTCCTTCCTGGAGAGCTGGCCGTTCATCGCCGCCATCGCCGTCCTGGCGATCGGCCTCGAGCTGGTGCTGTTGCGTTCGGCGAACACGTCGCTGTGGTTCGGCCTGCTAGCCGTGTGCGTCGTGCTGGGAGGTCTCGAAGGCGCAGGCTCTCTAGCTGATCGCGGGCACCCGGCGATAGCCGGGGGGATCATCGGCGTCCTTTGTGCGGCGCTCGGCGCGTACGCCGCGAGAGCGCTGTTCACCCGCGCGCGTCGCCGCTTGGACGCAGGCGCCGCGGCGACGCTTCCCATCTACGGGGAAGTTGCCGCCGGCGTCGCGGCAGCCGCTTCGGTGCTGGCGCCGCCTCTGGCGCTGGTGGTCATCGCTGCTCTCGCGTCGCTGCTCGTGCGCGGTCGGCGACGCGAAGAGCGCAAATACGCCGGTCTGCGGATCCTGCGCTGACCGTGGCCGCCACGCGGCGCAAAAAGCTCGTCCTCGCGGTCATCGATGCGATGAGCCCCGCCATGTTGCACGAGACGGTGGCGGCCGGCAGGGCGCCGACCCTGGCTGAGCTCATCAAGCGCGGCGCGCACGTCGACAACTGCGTGTCGGCGTTTCCTTCGGTGACGCCCATCTGTGCGGCGTCGATCACCACCGGTCAGCGCCAGGATCGCCACGGGATCGCGGCGATGAACTGGTATCACCGCGGCCAGGGCCGTTACGTCGAATACGGCACGAGCTTCCGCGCTTCTCAAGCCGTCGGCTTCAAGCGCTCGCTCACCGACACGATCTACAACATGAACGCGGAGCATCTTTCCCGCGACGTGCACACGGTTTTCGAGTCGCTAGATGACGATGATCTGCGGACAGCGGCGACCACGTTCCTGATCTACCGCGGGCGCCACGTACAGCAGCCCGCTGACGACACCGCCCTGACGCGCTTGGCGGCCACCGTCTTTCGCCACCCGGTGAACGGTCCGCGTGAGCTCTTCTACGCGGATCTGTTCGCCTCCCAGCGCACGTCGTGCCGTTCGCAATTCGGGTTGCCGTACAGCCGTGATCCGCACGCCGGCTGCGTCGGCGCTCATCTCGTCGAGCAGGATCTCTTCGACTTCCTGCTGCTTTCGCTGCCCGACAACGACTCGCACTCGCACCGCCAGGGGCCGGCCGGCCAGATCGACTCGATTCCCGTCGCCGACGCTGCGATTGGCCGCGTGATGGACGCGGGGGGCGGGATCGACGCCTTCTTGGAAGACCATGCCGTGATCGTCTGCTCCGACCACGCCCAGACTCTGGTCACCGACCCGATCGACCTCTTCGCCGCCTTTGATGGCTTCAACTTCCAACCCGCGACCAATCCGCGACGGGGGAAGCCGGGGATACCTGATCTCGCCGTCTGCCCGAACTCTCGCGCCGCGCAGATCTACGCGCTTGGCAATCGACGGCGTGCGGCGGTCGACGGCTATGAGCGCGTGCTCCGTGAGACTCCTGGGGTGGAACTGACCATGCGCTTGACCGATCACCCCGACGGCGAGGTCGCGATCCGTCGTCAAGACGGCGAGCTGCGGTTTTCGCCGGGGGGAAAGCTCGTCGACCTCCAAGGCAGGCGCTGGAGCGTCGAAGGGGATCTCGACGTCCTGGAACTGAGCTTCGACGGCGACCAGGTCGCGTCCGCTGCCTATCCCGACGCTTTCGGGCGTGTTTGGGCGGCGCTGCGCTGTCGCACCGCCGGCGACGTCTTCGCGTCGGCCGCTTCCGGTCATGAGTTCGTGGATTGGGGTGGCAGCCACCACGTCGGCGGCGGCTCTCATGGGTCGCTGCATTCCGACGACTCAAACGCATCACTGCTGTGGTGCGGCACAGGCCCGGAGAGCGCCGAGGCTCGCCCACAGTGGCTGATCTCCGACATCGCCGAACTGGTGCGCGGGCACTTCGGGCTGCCGTCCCGCTTGAGTTTCGCACCGCCCGGCGCCTCTTCCTCGGACTGAAAGAAGCAGCGGCCACGATGAGTCGGTGGCTTCCGGCGCTCGCGGTCTCGCTGCGCCGAAGTGCCGGGATGGTTGCCGGGGTCGCTGTTGTCGCTGTTGTTGCTGCTGTGGCCGGGACATGGGCAGGCCTCGCGGCCGCTGCCGCCCCGTCCACCGGAGTTCCCTCCCACGCGGCGGCATCTACCGCGTCGTCGTCTCCGGCGGCCGCAATAAGACCGGCCGAGTGGCGACTGTCGCCCGGCAAGGTTGAGTCGATCGCTGCTGAAGTGCCTGAGATCCGAGCGGCTCGCAGGGATGCAGGCCGGACTACCGGGGCGGTCACGCGGTCGGAGCGGCGGGGCGAGCGGCGCTGGCGCGTGTCGTATTACGCCGGATCAGCCACCGGCGCGCGTCCGCGCGAGATCGCGCAGGTCCATGTCTCCGATCGCAGCGGGCGCGTCTTGGAGGCGTGGACGGGCTTTCGGGTTTCCTGGACGATGGCGCGCGGATATCCCGGTGCCTTCGGCGGACCGGCTAGCGCGTGGTGGCTCTGGCTGCCGCTGGCGGTGCTCTTTCTCCTGCCCTTCGCCCGCCCGCCGTTCGGGTGGCTGCACGTCGACCTGCTGGCGCTGGTCTTCTTACTGGTGTCTTTCGCTTTCTTCACCAACGGACGAGTCGAGCAGTCCGTGCCGCTGAGCCAGCCGCCGCTGATCTACCTCGCAATGCGGATGCTGTGGATCGCGCGTAGTCGCTTCCGGCGCGCGAAAACCGTGGCGGTGGACCCGCTGCGCCTCGCCTTGTCCGTGAAAGCGCTCGGTGTTGGTGTGGTGGTCCTGCTCGTGGCGCGGACCGCACTCAACCTCTGGACTTCGAACGTCATCGACGTCGGCTACTCCGGCGTCATCGGCGCCGACCGCTTGACCAGCGGCACTGGGATCTACGGGACATTTCCCCCCGACAACGCGCACGGCGACACCTACGGGCCCGTCACTTATTACGCCTACGTCCCCTGGGAGCTCTTGCTCCCGTGGAGCGGAACGTGGGATGAGCTGCCGGCCGCCCACGCCGCCGCCATCTTCTTCGACTTTCTCGCAGTGGCGGCCTTGTGGGCGCTTGGCCGAGCGGTGCGGGGCGCCTGGCTGGGCGTGCTGCTCGCCTACATGTGGTGCAGCTTCCCGCTCACCTTCCTGGTGCTGAACACCAACGCCAACGATGCGCTCGTCGGCGCCGTCGTCGCTGTCCTGCTGCTTTCCGTTGGCCGCCCGTGGACGTGTGGAGCGGTGACCGCAGCCGCAGCATTGACGAAGTTTGCGCCGCTGATTCTCGCCCCGCTGGCTTGGACCCATGCGGGTGGCTTGCGGCTCGGCGGCGGCAATGACCTTGACTCGTGCGCGCACGTCACTTGGCGTCCGGGCCGCGCGCAATTGAGCTTTGCGGCGGCGACGCTCGGGGCTACGGCGGCACTGCTGGCGCCCGTAGCGGTTATCGGTGGACTTGGCCCGTTCGCCGAACGGACTCTCGCCTTTCAAGCCGCGCGTGATTCGCCCTTCTCGATTTGGGGTCTTTATGACTTACCGCCGGCATTGCAGACGGGTACCCAGGTCGCCGTGCTCTTTCTCGCTGTGGCGGTGGCTTGGTTTCCCCGCCGACGCGACACCGTGGTCGTTTCCGCGCTGGCCGCAGCAGTCCTGATCGCCGCTCAACTGGGCTTGAGCCACTGGTTCTACACCTACGTGACGTGGTTCCTGCCGCCGCTGTGGCTGGCTTTGCTTTCCCGCCACGAGCTGGTTCGGCGACCGAAGGACGAGGACGATCGGCGACCGACGACCGACGAATCCACCCAGGACCTCGGGCCAGAGGACAGAGCCGACCGACCGACGAGGGGTGTGACGATTAAGAGTCGATATACGGCAACAAATCGTCACACCCCCTGAAGCGGAGGCGCTTTGTGTCCCGCCGCGATCAGTCCGGCGCCGGCGCCGGCCGCAGAACCTGCTCGATCGCAGTTGCGCGCCCGTCGGACCCGCACGAGATCAAGACCGCGTTGATCCAAGGATCTTCGTCGGAAGGGTCATAGCGCATCGGCATGTGCGTGCGCATCACCGCGATCGACTGCTCGCGGCGCACCCCGATGACGCCGCCGCGTGCGCCGGTCATCCCCACGTCGGTGATGTAGGCGGTGCCGCCGGGAAGGACGCGGCCGTCGGCGGTCGGCACGTGGGTGTGGGTGCCCACCACGGCCGTGACCTTGCCGTCCAGATGCCATCCCAGAGCGACCTTCTCGCTCGTGGCTTCGGCGTGCATGTCGACCAGCAGGAGGTCGGCGCTCGCCACTTCGCGCAGAGCCTCCTCCACCACAGAGAAGGCCGGCAGGGCTGAGCCCATGAAGAGGTTGCCGATCAAGTTGACGACGCCGAGCCGCACGCCGCCTTTTTCGATCACCAGCGTGCCGTGCCCGGGCTGTGAGCGCAAGAAGTTGGCCGGGCGTATCACCCGGCGCTCACGGTCGAGAAAAGACCACGCCTCACGGTGGCGGTAAGTGTGATTTCCGAGTGTGATGGCGTCGACGCCGTAGGAAAAGAGCTCACGGGCGGTGCTTTCGGTGATGCCGATCCCGCCGGCGGCGTTTTCGCCATTGACGACGACGAAATCCGGCTGGAGTTCACCGAGCAGCTCAGGCAGCAAGTCACGCAGCGCCCGGCGCCCGGCTCCGGCGACGACGTCGCCCACGAAGAGGATGGCCGGCATGCGGCCACCGTACCGGCCGGCGAATGCCGCCGAGGCCTCACCAGACCTCCGACCTGCTCGCCGCCTAGGCTTTCAGTCCCTTGTCCGAGCAGGTCGAAATCGTCCGCGCTGGAGTCGAGCGCATTCCGGAGTTCGAGCCGCTGTGGCGAGCGCTGTTCGAGCGCCACGCGAAGAAGGGCGCGGCGCTCGGCCCGCTGCTGGCCTTCGAGGAGTCCTGGCGACGGCGGCGAGCGTTTTATGAGCAAGAGCTTCAGCGTGACGGCGCATTTGCGCTCCTCGCCGAACGGGGCGGCCAAGTGATCGGTTACTCGGTGATTCGTCTCGCCCCGGGCTCGGACACGTGGGTGATGGACGACCCGGTCCCGGTGATCGAAAGCCTGGCCGTGCTGCCGGACGAGCGCGGCACAGGAGTTGGCGCGAGCCTGCTTCGCCGCGCCAAAGACGACTTGCGCGCAGCGGGCTTTGCAACTGTTCGCCTCGAAGTGCTGGTTGGAAACGACGGCGCGCGGCGCTTGTACGAGCGCGAAGGTTTCATCGCGCGCTTCACCGACATGGCCGCACGGCTTTGACGGGCATGCGGAGCTGAAGGCGCTAGTGGCGATCGAAACCGTCGACTCATGGCGCGCACTCGACGATGCGCTCGGTGACAAATCCTGGTGCCATGGCGGCCAGGTGCATCCCGCCACGGTGTTCCGTGGCCTGGCGCGGTCGACTTATCGCAACATCCACTCGCTCGCGCGCCTTAACGGCGACTTCGCGCAACTCGAGCCGCACCTCCTGCGCTCCTTTCGCAAGTACGCGCACCGGCACTCACCCGGTCTGTCGACGTGGGACTGGCTGTCGCTTGCGCAGCACCACGGGTTGCCGACGCGCTTGCTGGACTGGACTCACTCCCCGCTGGTCGCCTTGCACTTCGCCACCGCCGGCCGGCGTGGCGAAGACGCGATGCTGTGGGAAGTCGATTGCGCGGCAGTTCACGAGCGCCTGCCAGACCGGCTGCTCGGTCCGCTGCGTGACGAAGGCGCACGGGTGTTCACCACCGAGCTGCTCGATGAGCTCGCGCCGGACCTGACGGCCCTCGACGAGCTCGGAGCCGGCGATCCCTTTCTCGTCTTTTTCGAGCCGCCGTCACTGGACGAGCGAATCGTCAACCAGGCGGCGGTCCTTTCGGTGGCGTCCGCACCGACGCTACAAGTCGAGGACTGGCTGCTCGACCATCCCGAGGTCTGGCGCGCCTGGCGGATTCCGCCGCACGTCAAAGACGAGATCCGCGCGCGGTTGGATCAAGCCAACTTCACCGAGCGTGTGCTCCTGCCGGGCCTCGACGGACTCGCGGCCTGGCTGCGCCGCTACTACTCACCGCAGGATCCGGTCTCCGAAGACGACGGCACCGGCGAAAGCGAGATTTCGGCGAACCGCGGCGGCTCTGGTGGCGCCTCGATGGCTGAACCGCCAAGCGACGGGGCAGGCGAGCGGATGCGCGATGACCAGCCGTGACCGCAGCCGGGCGCACGGCGCGATGGCTGACGACCAGCCGTGAACCCGTCGCGCGGCGCGAACGGAGCCTTGGGCAGGTCTAAGCTCTGGAGCCGAATGGCTTTCCCCGCGACCCGGATGCGCCGGCTCCGTCGTACGGATGCCCTGCGCTCGATGATCCGCGAAACCGAGCTGTCCGTCTCTCAGCTCGTGTACCCCATGTTCGTCACAGCCGAAGGCGGCCCACGGACACCGATTGCCTCCATGCCGGGGATCGATCGCTTGAGCATCGACGCCGCGGTGGCGGAGGCTCGTTCGGCCGCGGAGCTGGGCATTCCGGCCGTGCTCCTGTTCGGTCTGCCGGCGAGCAAAGACGCCGAGGGCTCCGGCGCGTGGGACGACGAAGGCATAGTCCAGCTCGCGACCCGGGCGATCAAAGCCGCGTGCCCCGAGCTGGCGGTCGTCTGCGATCTCTGCTTGTGCGAGTACACCGAGCACGGTCACTGCGGGATCGTGCGGACCACGACCGAGGGCTCCTTCAACGGCGTCGACAACGACGCGACGCTTGAGCTACTGGCCCGCACCGCCGTCTCACAGGCCCGCGCCGGCGCCGACGCCATCGCCCCCAGCGACATGATGGACGGGCGCGTCGGCGTACTGCGCGCAGCGCTCGACGAGGAGGGCTTCAGCGACCTGCCGATCATCGCCTACAGCGCGAAGTTCGCTTCGGCGTTCTACGGACCGTTCCGCGAAGCCGCTGACTCTGCCCCAGCTTTCGGAGACCGCCGCGGCTACCAGATGGATCCCGGAAACCTGCGCGAAGCGGTTCGCGAAGCCCAGCTCGACGCCGAAGAAGGCGCCGACGTACTGATGGTCAAGCCGGCTTTGCCTTATCTCGACGTCATCCGAGCAGTCAAAGAAGCCACCGGGCTGCCGCTCGCGGCTTACAACGTTTCGGGCGAGTACGCCATGATCAAGGCTGCCGCGGCGGCCGGATTGCTCGACGAACGGGCCGCGGTGCTCGAAGCCCTGACCGCAATCCGCCGCGCTGGAGCTGACATCGTCATCACTTATCACGCCAAGGAAGTCGCTAGATGGCTCGCGCAGTAGCCCAACCCAAGCTACGGTCCCGCAAGGACGGCGCCGCGATCGCCCTCGACGAGGTCGACCGCAAGCTGCTCAACTTGATGCAAGGCAAATTCGCGCTGGTGCCGCGACCGTACGCGGAGATCGCGCGCTTGGCGGAGCTGCCTGAAGAGGAAGTGCTGCGGCGCGTCGCACGGCTGCTCGACGAGCGCATCATCCGGGAGATCACTCCGATTTTCGACACCCGCGCGCTCGGCTACAAGTCGATGCTCGTCGCGGCCAAAGTCGATCCCGAGTACCCGCATCGCGCAGCGCAGTTCGTCAACTCTCACCCAGGAGTGACGCACAACTACCTGCGCAACCACGACTTCAACATGTGGTTCACGATCGCGGTCGAGCCTGACTCGCCGCTCGGGATGCAAGGAACGCTCGACGTCATCCAAGCCAAGACGGGCGCAGAGTCGATTCGTCAACTGCCGACGTTGAAGCTGTTCAAGATCCGCATGGACCTCGAGATGGAGGCCGGCACGGACGCGCTTTCGGCCGCCGGCGAGGCGGTGCCTCCGGCCGAGCTCGATCCGATCGACTTGTCTGACGACGACATCGCGACGATCCAGGCCACTCAAGGGAAGATGCCGGTGATCCCGGAGCCTTACGCACCGGCCGCCGAGCGCCTGGGCGTTTCCCAAGGCGAGGTTCTCCAGCGGCTGGAATCCTTGCGCGAGCGTGGAGCGCTGCGGCGCGTGGCCGCCATCCTCTTCCATCGCCGCGCAGGCTTCTCGGCGAACGGCATGGGCGTGTGGAAGGTCCCGGACGACTCCATCTTCGAGACCGGCGTGCGGATGGCCGCGGTTCGCGGCATCTCACACTGCTACCAGCGCCCCACCTACCAAGATTGGCCGTACTCGGTCTTCACCATGGCGCACGGGCGCTCCAAGGAGGAGTGCGACGCGATCCTCGACTCAATCGCCGAGCAAACCGGCATCTCCGAGCGCGCGACGCTCTATTCCTCGACCGAGTTCAAGAAGATCCGGATGCTCTACTTCGTCGAGGACTTCAGGCGCTGGGAGCAGGAGAACGCTTGACGTGTCCACTTCGCTGACGGACACGCGCTCGGCAGAGCTCTACGAGCGCGCACAGCGAGTGCTTCCGGGTGGAGTCAATTCCCCGGTGCGCGCGATGAAAGCCATCGGACGCGACCCGATCTTCGTGGAGCGCGGCGAAGGCGCGGAGTTGACCGACGTCGACGGCAACACCTACGTCGACTACGTCTGCTCGTGGGGGCCGTTGATCCACGGGCATGCCCACCCGGCGATCGTCGAAGCCGTCACGGCGGCGGCCGCCGACGGCACGACTTTCGGTGCGGCCACAACCGGCGAAGTAGACCTGGCGGAGCTCGTCACGCAACGGATGCCGGCGGTGGACATGCTGCGCATGACTTCTTCGGGCACCGAAGCATCGATGAGCGCCATCCGCCTGGCCCGCGCGGCGACCGGCCGCGAGAAGCTCCTGAAGTTCGCGGGCGCCTACCATGGGCATGTCGACGGGCTTCTGGCCGATGCCGGCTCGGGCCTCGCGACGCAAGGCATTCCGTCGTCTCCGGGAGTGCCAGTGGCAGCGACGGCCAACACCGTCGTCGTGCCGTGGAACGACGAAGCGGCCGTGCGCGCCGCTTTCGCGGCCCACGAGTTCGCGGCCGTGCTGGCCGAGCCGTATCCGGCGAACATGGGCCTCGTTCCGCCCGCGGCCGGCTTTCTCGCGCTGCTTCGTGAGCTGGCCGACGACAACGGCGCGTTGCTGATCTTCGACGAAGTCATCTCCGGTTTCCGCGTTGGGCCCGGCGGAGTGCAAGAGCTTGTCGACGTGTTGCCCGATCTGACGGTGATGGGCAAGGTCATCGGTGGCGGCCTCCCGGCCGCGGCCTACGGCGGCTCGGTCGACTTGATGAGCAGGATCGCTCCCGCGGGCGACGTCTACCAGGCCGGCACGCTCAGCGGCAATCCCCTCGCGGTGGCCGCGGGACGCGTCACGCTCGAACTCCTCGACGACGCCGCCTACACCAAACTCTCCAGCACCACCGTCGCCCTGGCCGACGGCTTGCGCGAGGCCGCGGCCACATACCCGGTGCAAGTGATTCACACCTGTGGTCTGCTCACCGTCTTCTTCTCCTCTGAGCCAGTTACCGACTACGCGTCGGCGACACGCTGTGACACGACCGCCTACGCGGCGTGGTGTCGCGAGCTGCTGGCGCGGGGCGTCTACCCGCCGGCGTCTCAGTTCGAGACATGGTTTCCGTCTCTGGCGCACAACTCTGAACACCTTGAGCGCACGCTGGAAGCGGCTTGCGCCGCTTTCGCCGAGGTCTTCTGAGCGTGGCTGCGATCGAACAGCTGGCCTCGCTTCTGCGCGAACAAGGAGGACTGCTGGGTGCCGCTACCGCCGAGCCGGTGGGCGGTTCGGACGACCCACAGCTCGGGGCGCGGGCCGCCGCTCACGCGCCACCCGCGACGGCAAGCCAGTACGCCCTGCTCGTGGAAGCCATCCGCGAGGGCTATCTGCAGCACTACGGCCAAGGACGAGTCGTTCAGACCGACGACGACGACCTGGCCCTGCTGGCGGGTGACGCCTTGTACGCGCTGGGATTAGACCGCCTAGCCGAACTCGGCGACCTCCACGCCGTTGCTGAACTCGCCGACGTGATCTCGCTGTGCGCCCAGCTTCAGGCCGAGAAGCGTCAAGAGCGCTGCGAGCAGTTGTGGGAAGCCGCCGCATTCGCCCTCACACGCGCACCCGATCCGGCGCACGCCGCACTGAAAGCGTCGCTGCGAGCGGGCGCGAGCGGACAAGGCGCATGAAAGCTCCTCCGAACGACCGCCGGAGCACGCCGCCCGATACTCTCTCCTTGCGCCTCATCCGGAGATAAAGACTTGCCTGAACGTAGAGAAAAGCCGTCGAAGTACACCGAAGACCGGAGGTTCGCCGGGGCTTTCGAAGGCGAGACGGTTTCCCGTCGCCGCTTCATGACGCTCACGGCGCACGGCGCCGGAGGACTGGCCGTCGGCATGTTCGCGCTGCCGGCGCTCGGTTTCGCCGCCGGCTCGGCGCTTTTCGACCGTCCTGAAGTCACTTGGGAGTCGATCGGCGACCCGGGCCAGTTCACCACGAACACCTACGTTCCCAAGGTGATCACGACGGTCTACGGCATCGGCGAAGTCGGCAAGACCACGATTTACGTGCGGGCGTACGATCCTGCCCAGGATCCGCCCAAGGATCCGGCGATCGGCAACGACTTCATCGCGTTATCGAACCGCTGCATGCACCTTGGCTGTCCCGTGCGCTACGTCGACGCGGCCAAGCGCTTCCTCTGCCCTTGCCACGGCGGCGTCTATGGCTTCCAGGGCGAGGTCTCCGGCGGCCCGCCCGTGCGTCCGCTGGATCGCTTCTACACGCGCGTACGCAACGGCCAAGTAGAGGTCGGACCGCGCTATTCCGTCAACTCGCAGTTCAACCGCTACCCGTCCTACCGCGACCCGGGTCAGATCATCGACGGCGTCGGTGAATACCTTTACCCGGGGCGCTTCTCGACTCCCAAGCTGGGGGACTGACGCATGGCCAAGACGCAGCTTCCCACCCAGCCCGGCGCCGTCAAGACGGGCGGCGCGCGGCGCAAGCCGACGACGCGGCTCGGCAAGGCGCAGGAGACGTCGTTCTCGGCCGTCGACTGGGTCGACGAGCGCACGTCGCTGTCCGGCGGCATGCGCTGGCTGATGTTCCGCAAGATCCCCAAGGGAACGAACTGGTTCTACACCCTGGGATCGGCGACGCTGTTCGCCTTCATGTCGCAGGCGGTCACCGGCGTCTTTTTGGCCATGTACTATGACCCGTCGGCGATCAACGCCTACGAGTCCACGCGTTTTCTCACCAACGAGGTCTTCCTCGGCGAGTTCGTGCGCGGCATGCACCGCTGGGGATCCTCGGTGATGGTGATCCTGATCTTCTTGCACATGGCACGCGTCTTCTTCTTCGGCGCCTATAAGTACCCGCGCGAGTTGAATTGGTGCATCGGCGTGATCCTGCTCGTGCTGACCATGGCCATGTCCTTCACCGGCTACCTGCTGCCCTTCGACCAGCGTTCCTACTGGGCGACGATCGTGGGCGTCAACATCAACGGCACGGCACCGCTGATGGGTCCGTTCTTGTCGGACTTCCTGCGCGGTGGCGCTGAGTTCGGAGCGACGACCCTGTCGCGTTTCTACGCCATCCACATGTTGCTGATCCCCGGTCTGCTGGGCGCGCTCATCGGCGCGCACCTCTACATGGTCGCCCGGCTCGGCACCACGGCACCGCCGTGGATGAAGGCTGAAGTCTCGCCCGAGCTTCGCGAGGAGCGGGTATGAACCAGCGCGAAAAGGAGCAGTACCTCCGGGACTACTCCATCCTCAAGTCCAAGGGGAAGCCGTTCTTCCCCTACGCGGTCGCCAAGGACTCGCTCATGGCCGTCGTCGTCATGGCGTCGATCATGTTCATGTCGATCATGCTCGGGGCCGAGCTGGGCCCCAAGGCGGACCCGACCACGACCACTTACGTGCCGCGGCCGGAGTGGTACTACTTCTTCCTCTTCGAGCTGCTGCGGATCATCAAGCCGGCGGTCCTGACACCGGTGGCCGCCATCGGCGCGCCGACGATCTTCATCCTGCTGCTGATCCTGCTGCCGTTCTATGACCGCAGCCCGGAACGGCGCCCGGAACGGCGACCGATCGCCACTACGGCCGGCATCCTGACGATCTTCGTCATGGGATACCTCACCTACCTCGGCGCTTCGGCCGGCTCGCCGAACGAGATCGACATTGAGGTTCCCGCCCAGTACGAGAAAGGCAAGATCGTCACCGCGCAAGCCGGCTGCCTGGCCTGCCACAAGATTGGCCACAACGGCAATGACGGTCCCGGCCCGGAGCTGACCGACATCGCCAACAAGCTGCCGAAGGCCGCTCTGCTGCGCACCTTGGAGAATCCCACGGCTCCGATGCCCTCGTTCAAGGATCTTCCTCAGGAGCAGAAGCTGGCGATGGTCGACTTCCTCTCCCAGCTGCGCGGCGAGGAACAAGGGCCTCCGCCCGAGTAGCCGCCTGGGCGTGTGCGGCATCACCGGGCGTCCGGGCCCTAGTCCGGGCGCCCGTGCAGGGACCATGGAAGAAGGACAGGTGCGGGCGATGTTCGACCGCATCTCACGTTTCTACGACTTGATGAACTCGGTCATGACCGCCGGCTTGCATCACTCCTGGCGCGAGCGCGCTGCTGATCTGGCGGACGTCGGACCCGGTGACGGTGCGCTTGACGTCGCGACCGGAACCGGTGACCTCGCGATCGAGCTCGCGCGCCGGGTGGCGCCCGGCGGCCAAGTCGTAGGCTCGGATTTCTCCGAGGACATGCTCGCTCGCGCGCGCGCCAAAGCCCCCCAGCTCTCCTGGGATAGCGCCAACGCGCTGTCCCTTCCTTATGCCGATGACTCGTTCGACGCTGCGACCGTCGGCTTCGGTGCGCGGAACTTCTCTGACTTGCGCCAAGGGCTGAGCGAGATGACCCGAGTCGTGCGGCCAGGCGGCCGGGTGGTCGTTCTGGAGATCACCACGCCGACACGTCCCCCGCTCTCGACCTTCTTCGCAATCTGGTTCGACCGGGTTGTGCCGGCTCTCGGCCGCCTCGCCGCCGATCCTGACGCCTACACCTATCTGCCGAGCTCGGTCAAGCGGTTCCCGGGTCCCGAGCGCCTGGCCGCCGAGATGTCGGCCGCCGGACTTACAGACATCCGCTGGATCCTCACCGCCGGCGGAATCATCGCGCTGCACGTCGGCGTCAAGCCGGCCGCGGGATGAGCAGCGCCGAAGCCGTCACCGCGGTCATCGAAGCCGGCGGTGCCCACGTGCCCGCGCTGATGGACGCCCTCGAAGAGCGCTTGCTCGAAGTGAGCTGCTCGCACGGTGCGGTACTCGGAAAGCATGCGCAGGCAACCATCTCGGCTGGAGGCAAACGCCTGCGCCCCCTGCTCGTCTTTCTTTCCGCCGGCCCGAGCAGGGCCGAACGTCCCGGAGTGCTGCGCGCCGGAGTAGCGGTGGAGCTGATCCACTCGGCGACGCTCGTCCACGACGATGTACTCGACCACGCGCCGCTTCGCCGCGGGCGCCCGACGGTGATGGCCATGGCCGGACGCGACATGGCGACCGCCACCGGCGACCTGCTGTTCTCCCGCGCTTTCGCGGAACTTGTCGCCAATGGAAGCGCCGTCCAGATCCGGGTTCTCTCGCGCGCGGCCAGCGCGCTTGCGCATGGCGAGCTCATGCAACGCGCCGACGCGTGGGGCGCCGATACGACGCGCGAGCGCTATCTGGAGCGCTGCGATCTCAAGACGGCGCGCTTGTTCGAAGCGGCCTGCCGACTGGGAGCGCTGCAAACGGGAGTAGACGTCGAGCGCCTAGGGGCGTTCGGACGCCGGATCGGGCTGGCTTTCCAGCTGCTCGACGACGTGCTGGACATTTCCGGTCCGACAGCGCGCACGGGCAAGCATCGCGGTACGGATCTCCTGGACGGGACCGTGACGCTGCCGTTCATCTTGGCGCGTCAACGCGATCACGGGTTGCGGGCGCTGGACGTTCGTACGATCACTCAGCCAGAGCACGCGGAGCAGATATGCGACGCGATCGCGGCCACCGGAGCGCTTGAGACCGCGCGCGAGCAGGCGCTCGAAATGGTGGCCGAAGCCAAGCGGGGGCTGCCCTTCCTTCCGGAAGAGCAGCGCGCGGCGCTCGACTTGGTAGCCGACGGAGTCGTCGACCGCTATTCCTGACGGGCGCGGCCCGTCAGAAGTCCATCGGCCAGAGGGCGTCTGCGCCGAGCGCCTCGGAGAAGCGCTCGAGCTCTTCCTCCATGTTCGCGCGAGTGAGGCGCTTGAGGTCGCGCAACAGGGTTTCAGTGCCACGGTCAAGCTCGTCGTCGAAGGAATCGACCGTCGCCTGATCGTAGACGCCGACGTGATCCCATTCGCAGCTGGGGCAGCGGAGAGCCACTTCCCAGTGCGTGGGCGAAACTTCTTCCCACTCGACGGGATAGACCATGTCGTTCTCGCACTGCGGGCAGACGTGAAGGTCGGTGACCTTCTGCTCGCGGGCGGCCGGACGGACGGTCGTGGAGTCGCCGGGCGATTCGAAGTAGACGACCTCGATAGAGCGGCCGGACGGCAGGACGACGCGGCGGATGTGGTGGTTGGGATCAGGCTGGCTCATGGCTTTAGAGGTCGATTTGCTGCGGTGCTCCCTTGATCGACCATGCCTTTGAGCAACTTGACCGTCCGGTCCGGAATCTCACACGCGGTACGCTTCGCCTTCAGCAATGACTGCTGCGCCCGAAGAGACTTGACCCTGTCATGCCGACGCAAATAGGCCCCACCGAGCTGATCATCGTTCTGGTGATCGTGCTGTTGATCCTCGGACCCAAGCGACTGCCGGGCCTCGGTCGCCAGCTCGGCTCGGGATTTCGCGAGTTCAAAAGCTCGGTGACGGGCGCCGACCGCGATCAGGAGCGCGATGCGTTCGGTCGGGTTTCGTCTTCTGATCGTGCTTCCACCGTTTCGCGCGCGCCTGCCAGCAGCGAGTCTGCCGAAGTCGACGCCGGCCGCGTCCGCGAGGGCGAAGTCGTCGACGGCGAAGCGCTGCCCGAGCAGCGCTGACCGACGCCTCGGTTTCCATGGCACCCAAGCTGCGCCCGGTCGGCTACGAGGATCGGCTCAGTCTCGTCGATCACCTCGACGAGCTGCGCAAGCGCCTGATCGTCTGCGTGATCGTCTTCGGCATGGCGTTCGCCGTCTGCTTCTGGCAGAACGACGCGCTGCTCGACTTCATGGAGAAGCCGTTCGAGGACGCGCGCTCGGAGATCAGCGGTGATTCCGGCGATCCGTCGGAGGCGCTGGCAACGCTGCAAGGCAAGCAGCGCAAGGCGTGGGAGGCTTTGGCCGCGGCCGCACGCGCGCAGGCCAGCGAAGACGGCAAGGCTTCCGCCGAAGTGCGCCGCCTGCTGACCGACGCGGCAGCCGCTTTGCAAAGCGCTGCCGACGCCACGCCACAAGAAGTCGCCCAGCAGCCGATCACGCTGGGAGTTGGCGAGCCGTTCGTGGTCACGCTCAGAGTCGCGACTTACGGGGCGCTGTTGTTCTCGCTGCCGGTGATCCTTTTTCAGCTCTATGCCTTCGTGCTGCCCGCTTTCTCCAAACGCGAGCGTCAGGTCGCCCTGCCGTTGATGCTGGCCATCCCTTTGCTGTTCATCGCCGGCGCCGTGTTCGCCTACCTGCTCGTCTTGCCACGAGCGATCTCGTTCCTACAGAACTTCAACGACGACCAGTTCAACATCCAACTGCAAGCCGGCGACTACTTCCGCTTCGCGATCTTGCTCATGGTCGTCATGGGGATGCTGTTTCAGATCCCGGTCGGCATCCTCGCCTCGACCCGCATGGGAATAGTGAGCGTCGCGCAGCTGCGCCGCCATCGCCGTTACGCGATCCTCGTCGTGGCCGTTCTCGCCATGCTGTTGCCCGGCACGGATCCGATCACCATGCTGATGGCGATGCTTCCGCTGGTACTGCTCTACGAGGGCTCTATTCTCTTCGCCTCCTTGCTTGACCGTCGCAGCGAGGCCGAGCGCCAACGTGAGGCTGAAGAGGAAGCGCTGGCCCGACAGCGAAAGCAGGAAGAAGCCGATGCCGAAGCCCACCGGCAGGCCGAAGCTGACCTCGAGGCGATGGCCAACGCGGACGCCTACGCTGACGCTGACGCCGGTCACCCCCTCCCCATCGCTCACTCCGATCCAGACGAGGCCCGCTGACTCATGCTGTTCGACTTGCAGAGCCCAGGACGGCGGCGAGTCGTCAAGCTCGTCTACATCACGCTGGCTGTCCTCATGGGCGGCGGCCTGATCCTGTTCAACATCGGGGGCGAGCAGGGCGGCGGCGGACTCGCCGACGCCTTCCGGGAGTCGCAAACACGAGGCGGCGACGGCACTGAGCGCTTCCTGCAACGTGAACAAGCTGCGCTGAAGGCCACACGCACCCGCCCGCGTGAACCCGAGGCGTACGCCGCCCTGGCGCGCACGCGTTTTCAGCTTGCCAGCGTCGGAGACAACTTCGATCCGCAACAGCGGGAGTACACCGCCGCGGGCAGGCAGGAGCTCCGCCAAGCCACTGAAGCGTGGGAAAAGCACGCTGAGCTCACCAAGAAGCCGGACACGCGCGTGGCCACGCTGATGGCCCAGGCGTACATTGAGCTAGGCGAGCCCGCGGCGGCCGCTCGTGCCCAGGAGTACGTCACCGAAGATCGCAACGACGCTGGATCGTTCGCGCAGCTGGCCGCGTTCGCCTACGCCGCCGGGCAGGCGCGGCGCGGCGACCTGGCGGCAGCACGCGCGGTGGAGCTCTCCGATCCCGAGCAGCGCTCGGGCCTGCGCCAGCAGCTCGAGCAGCTCAAGCAACAGGGCGCCGGGACCGGAGTACCTGCGACACCCGAAGGCGGCCGGTGACCGATGGCGTTTGAAGCCGGCGCGAGACTGACGGCCTTCGCAGCCGGAGGCTAGACTCTTGCGTTCGCGCCCTTGTAGCTCAACTGGCAGAGCAGCGGACTCTTAATCCGAAGGTTGAAGGTTCGATTCCTTCCGGGGGCACTCAGACAGGCCGGTCCCGCGCGCGGCGGACCGGAGAACCCCGCGTTACATGATCGGTTGGGCTTCAGGATGAATCTCGCAAGTCTCGACGGCGTCATCGGCCCCTCGGAGGAGGCGCTGATTCCGATCACCGACGACGGACTGCAGCGCGGTGACGGCGTCTTCGAGGTCTCCCGGCTCTACAAGGGCGTCCCGTTCGCCCACGACGAGCACATCGTGCGAATGCGCCGAGGCGCGGACAACCTGCGCCTCGAGGCTGACTTCGACGCGCTTGAAGCCGAAACCGAGGCGCTGTTGGAAGCGGCCGGCCCGGTCGACGGACAGATCCGCGTCATGCTGACGCGCGGTGGCCGCCGGATCCTGACGATCGAGGCGTTGCCGACCGTGCCGCCGGTGGCTCGCGTCGCCACGGTGCTCTACCAGCCGACGATCCTGCTCAACGGCATCAAGTCGCTTTCCTACGCCTCGAACATGCTTGCCACGCGTTTGGCGAAGGAGCGGGGTTTCGACGAAGCGCTGTTCGTCACGCCCGAAGGCAAGGTCCTCGAAGGCGCGACTTGGACTTTCTTCTGGGTTTCCGGCGGACAGCTCTACACCCCTCCGCTGGAAGACAACATTCTCGACTCGATCACGCGGCGACTGGTCTTCGAGGGAAGCAGCGCCGTCGAGCGGTCCTGCACGCGCGAGGATCTGGCTCAGGCCGACGAGGCGTTCATCGCTTCGAGCGCGCGCGAAGTGCAGCCGATTTCTGCGATCGACGATCACGAGATGCCCGGTACGCCCGGTCCGGTGACGCGGGCGGCACATGAAGCGCTGCTCCAGCGCATCGAGCGCGAAGTCGGTGCAGCGGCCGCGGTCGCTGCCTCCTGAGGCGTATGGGTGAGAGTCCGCCGTCGCTCCCAGGGCGCGACGGCGGCTCTCGCGCGAGCACGACGTCCGGCTCACCTCGAAAGCAGCAGCGTGTCTGCGTGCTGCGGACTCCACGCTGCCTGACGCAGCCGGCCGGCGGGAGGTCATAACGTGCGCGTCCTGACGGTGATCGGCAACCGGCCGCAGTTCGTCAAGGCCGCGGCGGTATCGGGGCCTCTGCGTGCGCAAGCGCAAGAAGTTCTCGTCCACACCGGGCAGCACTACGACGACGAGCTTTCGCAGATCTTCTTCGACGAGCTGGGGCTCCCCCGGCCCGAACATCGCTTGAACCTGGGCGGAGGCTCGAACAGCGAGCAGACGAGCCGCATGCTCGCCGCTGTCGCCGACCTGCTTGAAGCGGAGCAGCCGGACGCGCTGCTGGTGTACGGCGACACCAATTCGACGCTGGCCGGAGCGCTGGCGGCCGCCCAAGCCAGCGTGCCGGTCGCGCACGTCGAGGCCGGGATGCGCTCTTTTGACCGGCGCATGCCCGAAGAGCTCAACCGGGTGCTGACCGATCATGCCTCTTCTCTCCTGCTGTGCCCGTCAGAATCCGCCGCGCGGCAACTGCGCAATGAGCACGTCCACGGCAAAGTCGAGGTCTGTGGGGACGTGATGGTCGACGTCGCCCAGCTGATTGCGCCGCGCGCTCGTGCGCGCACCGACGTGGTTGCCGGGCACGCTGGTTCGTCAGGCGATTACCTGCTCGTCACCGCCCACCGTGCCGGCAACGTCGACGACCCGCACCGCCTCCAGGGGCTCGTCGAGCTATTGCTCGCGCTACCGCGCCCGCTGGTGTTTCCCCTGCACCCGCGCACGCGAGCTCGGCTGGAGCGAGCGAACCTGCTTACGCGATTGTCGTCGGCCGACGGAATCCGCCTTGCCGCGCCGCTGGGCTACGTCGAGTTCACCGCACTGCTTCACCACGCTCGCGCGGTCGTCACCGATTCTGGCGGGGTGCAGAAGGAGGCATACCTGGCATCGATCCCGTGCGTGACGCTCCGCGACACCACCGAGTGGCGTGAGACAGTCGATACCGGCTGGAACGCGCTCGTCGATCTAGACCTGGAGAAAGCCCTTTCCGCCCTCGATCAGCCCGTACCGGATGCGCATCCCGAGGTCTACGGTGACGGACGCGCGGGCGAGCGCGTCGTGCAGGCGCTGCTTAGGATGGCCGGGTGACCGTTTCCATCGGAGTCGCCGGCCCCGACTGCTGGGACCCCAACCTCGCACGAAAGCTCGGCGTCATCCCCATGCGGACGCCTCGTCTTACGTGCTACGCGTCCTCGAAGCACTTCAAAGCTCGTTTGGACCTTTCTGCCAGGAGCGCAAGTGCCGCTATCTGATCGAGCACCGGGGCTTGTTCTGGGCGACAACGTCGAGCTGGGCGAAGGCGTCGAGATCGGAGCGCACGTCGTGATCGG